>NC_022084.1:1582265-1898718 GCF_000246985.2 Thermococcus litoralis DSM 5473
TACGGGTTATATCTAAACGCCCAAGATTTGCAGTTGAGAAGGGGAGAAACGATAGCGGACACAGCAAGGGTTCTGAGCAGGTATGTTGATGGTATAATGGCTAGAGTTTTTGACCACAAGGACGTTGAGGATTTGGCAAAATATGCAAGCGTTCCCGTCATAAATGGTTTAAGCGACTTTGTCCACCCATGCCAGGCTTTAGCAGACTACATGACCATAAAGGAAAAGAAGGGAAGAATTGAAGGGCTTAAGGTTGTCTACGTCGGTGATGGAAACAACGTCGCACACTCCCTCATGATAGCCGGAACCAAGCTTGGGGCTAATGTTGTGGTTGCCACCCCAGAGGGCTACGAGCCAGATCCAAAAGTTATCAAGTGGGCTGAGGAAAATTCCGCCGAAAGCGGTGGGAGCTTTGAGCTCCTCCACGACCCGATTAAAGCTGTTAAAGATGCCGATGTAATCTACACCGATGTCTGGGCCTCAATGGGACAGGAAGCAGAGGCGGAGCAAAGGAGAAAGATATTCATGCCATTCCAAGTTAACAAAGAGCTCGTAAAGCATGCAAAGAAGGACTACATCTTTATGCACTGCCTCCCGGCACACAGGGGAGAGGAAGTTACCGACGACGTCATAGACTCACCAAACAGCGTTGTATGGGATCAAGCGGAGAACAGGTTACATGCCCAAAAGGCAGCCATGGCTCTTATAATGGGCGGTATAAAGGTTTGAGCTCTTTTTTCTACTTTTCTGTTTTGATAGATTAAAAATTGGAAAATCAAATCTGAGGAAGCACTTCCAAAAGGTCTTTTACGCTTTTAACAACAAAGCCTCTCTCGTGGATTCTCTCGACTCTTTCTGCTTCTGGATTTATCCAGCATGCATACATTCCGACTTTTAAGGCTCCCTCAAAGTCTTCAGCCTTCGTGTCACCAATGTGGAGTGCCTCTTCTGGAGAGACGTTAAAATACTTCAGCGGCGCTAAAAATGCTTCCCTCATGGGCTTGTAGGCTTTGATTTCATCAGAATAGAACTGCTTGGTTATGTAATCAGCCAGCCCAAACTTTTCTAGGATGAGCCTCGTATATGCCGATGGCCAGAACATCACGTTGCCCGTTGTTGTGATTATATACTTTCCATGAAGCTCTTTGAGGGTCTCTTTAACTCCTGGGAGGAGTATGCTTTCATCAACGGTTAAAGTAGCCTTTGCAACTGCCCTCTTTACTATTTCGACATCAACCTCTAAGGCTCTTGCGAGGAGTTCTTGGCTTTCCTCCAGAGCTTTTTCAGGACTGCCGCTTTGAGATTTTCTAATCTTTTTTATTTCCTCCCTTGTTTCTAAGATTTTCTGCATAAGGTCATTCTCAGGAACTCCTAAAAGTTCTGATAGGGCTTTTACAAGGTTTTCAACCATGACGTTTATGTCGAGAAGGGTGTTCCAGACGTCAAAAGAGATCAGCCTTATCATCGCTACCACCCTGAAAGTATTGGAGAAAGGGATTAATAAATTTGCTATAGAATGAAACGTAAGCAATAGAGAAATTAGCGTAGTAGGGCAAAGAGAGAAGAATTAACTAAAACTTGCGAAGCCTATCTCGTAGAGCTGGCGAAGCATGCGGAGGACTTTTTTAGCCGTGTGCTTGAAGCGGAAGTTTTTGTTATAGCTTTCCCAGTTTCTGAGAATTTCAACAATTGCGAAACTGTTTAATTTTTCCAGTTGAGAAGGCAACTTTATTGTTTTCTCTGTATTGTTTTCCTTGAATTTGACTTCAAAGTTAGACTCAATGCATTCTCTTAGAACTTCTTTCAACGGTTTTTCAAGCTTCTTTCTGTTGCCGTGGAACTTGGGAAGAACCTTCATGAGCAACGCCAGATCAAATATTTCGTCCTCACTTTCAAACATCACAATGCCCTTTTCTTTGCTCTCCTTTGCATTTTTGAAGAACAATGCAATCTCATCAATTACTCTATAGCCAAAGTGCAAGTCGTAGGGTTCGAGAGCTCTGTTTATATGCTGAATGATTTTCCAATATTCAGTGGTTTTAAGCTCTTTAACAGTCTCGTTTATCTCTTCCTTCGAGTGGGCTAGGAACTTTCCGTTGGAGCCTCTAAGATCATTCAGCAACACCTCTCTCAGGGCTTCAAAGTTATCTGAGGAATTTTCTCCAGCCGATGGATAGTTCTCAAGGTCAACGTCGTGGAATTCCACCACGAAGGCCCTGTCGAGGACTTTCGGGCTGAAGGCGTAAGTAGTTTCATCCATGTTAACGGTGCCGATTATGTAGAGGTTCGGCGGGAATTTAAGCTCCCTTGGAATCCCCTTCTTCTCTGCAATGTCATCAATATCGTGAAGCTTTATGCTCTCCCTTGTGAAGCCATTTTCTTCTCTTCCACTCTCAAGGACGCTGAGGAAGTCCGCAAAGTAGTACTCAACGTGAGCTAGGTTCATCTCGTCGAGAAGGAGGAAATAGGGCTTCGAATTAGCGCCGTTTCTCTGGTAGTCATCCACAGCCCTTAAGATGAAATCGAGGAGCTCGGTTCTTTGGTACTCTCCGGTTAGCGGGTTATAATACCCCAAGAGTGCCTTGGAATCGCGCCAGTCCGGGCGGACGGAGAGAAAGAGGAAGTTTTCTTTTGAGGAATCAAGGAGTTCTGCCAGCTCTTGGGCTATCTTCGTCTTGCCCGTTCCTGTTAGACCGGAAAGGATTGCGAAGCCCTTAGTTTTCAAAGCAACGTAGAACTGGGAGACAAGGTGTGTGGGGAAGTAATAACCCTTTGAGGTGAGATATTTTGACAACCAGGTTGAGGTGTCATTGGAGCTTTTCTCCTCAGTATACTCGTGGTAGGATCTCTCGGAGTACTTACTCAGATAATAAGCACTTTCTATCATGTTGTCAATTCCTAATCCTTGTGATACTTCTTTTACTAATTTAATAAATTCTACAGCGCTCTTGGGATTGTTGAGTAAATTTCCAATTTTCACATTTGCTTCTTCTTGGAGTTTAGAAGTTATGACAGCCCCTTCTCCAGTCGTGCCCCATATCGGCAGAAAGAATTGGGGTTTAAAAATTGCAAACCAAGTGCTTATCACTGACACTCTCGCCCCTTTAATACGTTCATCATTGACTGCTGTTAAAAATAGTTTCAAGGATTCTTCAAAATCATTTGTACTTTCAAGTTGTTCTAAAACAGCCCTTAATATCGAAAAAGATTCTGTAGATAGTAATTCCTTGCCGAGTTTGTCATTCACGATTAGGTATCTAAACATTCCATAAATTTGTGAAGGTAATTTTTCCCTCCACTCTCTGACGTCATTAAGAGTTATATTATTAGAAACACTCTCCTTAAATTTTTTAAAGGTTATGAGAACCTTGTCTTGGATACCCTCCCATTCCCTTCTGTGCTTTTCTTTTTGAGTCTTCAATATTTCGAAAAGGATTTGCTTATCGATATCCCCCATCTTTATTCACCCCGGAATAAATCCCAAATACCCAACACCTTCAACCAGCCCCAAAACAACAAGTTTAAGGAGGCGTTGAACATCAGTAAGATTTACAAAGGCTTGATTCCGTGTTTTTTCTTTATCAATCTTAGCAAGGTACATCTTCGAGCGAGAACCAGGATACAACACCAGGGCAAACCTAGCCCCTAAAGCGTCTCTGTAAGTATGCATCTTGTAAATGTCCTCCAGCTTTGCCCACGTTTCATACTCCCCTGTTTTTTCAGCGACCTCAACTTCTTCGTCAAACTCTTCTATTTCCCATTCTTCGTCAACCACGTCAAGCTTGAACTTTGCGTCGAATACTCCAATTAGCCCAGCATTCTTTGCATTTTCCATGAAGAGTGAGAAATCAGGCCTCAGCGTCACAGAATAGCTCCACTTTCTAGGAATGAGGCGTTTGTTGTAGTACAAACGCCAGCCGTTGTCGAACTCGGCGTAGACATCACCCCTCTCAGAGAGTTCTCCCGTTGGCGTTACGTGAATTTTAAGCCTCTTATTCTCAAGTATATCCCCAAGCTCTTCCACCAGCTTAAAAAAGCACCAGTACTCGTAGAGCTTAGCGATGTCTTTGTTGGCTATTGCTCTCTTCATTTCACCGAAAAAGGGCGAGTAAGCTTTAAACTCCCACCAGAGCTGAAGTAAATCCCTGTACCCCTCACGTTTAAGGAGCACCTGAGATGTGGATGGAAAGATGATCATTTCACTAACGTCATCGAAGATGTCACTTACAGCGTAGTATTCCAGATCGCCAAGAACCATTTTCAGCTTGGAGATTGCTTCTTGTTTTTGATCCTTTGTTAAGTATGAAGATGTCATAATGGCATTGAGAGTCCTCTCACCCCACGCTATCAGCTCGTTTAGGAAGTGCTTAACAAACCTGTTTTCATGGGTATCAAAGCTTTCGTACTTAATTTCTTGAGCGACTTTGGTAGGGACATAACCGCTTAGGGATTCTGCAACTGCAAAAGAAGAGTCCTCTGCTTTCGTTAGGTATTCAGGATGACTAATGATTGAAATAGCAGTATCTTCATTGGCTTCACTTACTTCCCAGAAGTTTAGCCACTCTTGCTTCTCAACGAGCTTTCTGTGAGGACTTTTTATGATTTCCTCGTAAGCTGAGATTATTCTCTCCCTGTTGTTTACGAGAAAGTGATACACAAAGAGCTCACTTATAGGTTCTTCAGATTCTTCAACTCCAAAGCCTGTGGGAGCGGTAATCGAGAATGGGAGCAAAATTGATTTTTCGCTTATGTATTTGACGAGCGCATTGTAGAGTTCTTCATGCTTTCGTACAAGCTCTTCTGTATTCTCCGGGCTGACGTTGTAAATTTTCCCCACTTTCTCTGAAAGTACTTCAAAATTCTTAAACCGTAGAGAAACTTCCTTCCCATTTTCTAAAATTTCGATATTGGTCTTTCCGATGTAGTTTTTGAACTGAAAAGTCGCTAGGTAGGTATTTTCGTTGATTTCCTCAGCCTTAGTCTTTTCATTCCCAATCCTTATGCTGAATTCTCGCTTCCCAATAACCCTATATTCCTGCCACTCAAAAAGGTATACTGTGTCGTTTATTACACCTATTTTGCCCTTTAGCTGATATTTTCCATCTTTATCAAGTGGTATTTTTAAAAGAACATTTTTTGCTTCACTATTTTCCATCCTACGTATTCCCCCACAAGTTACCCTCATTTAAAAATAGCACAAACTTTAATTTATCCTTTTCTATTTTCGAGGACTTTTCACTCCTAATCAGCATTGAGTAGTACTTCGGAGAGAGTTAACTCTTCCTGTTGAAATTGAGAAAATATGCAGTTGCTACATTAAATTTGAGAAAACACAGAAAGTATTCGCAAGTGATAAGGTGCATTCATAGGAAAACTTCTTGCGATAATTGTTTTAAAAAAAGATTTGGTCTGGAGCCCTGGATTTGGTAGCCCCGCGGGGATTCGAACCCCGGTCGCGGGATCCAAAGTCCCGCATGCTTGGCCGCTACACCACGGGGCTGCGCCCAATCACTACTTTATGGATGCATTTATAAATTTTACTGCAGGAGAACAGCTAGAAGATAATCTCTTCCTCCCCAATGCCCAATGAGAACTTTGATATGACATTCTCAAACTCGCTTTCAGCCGTATATAGGAATCCGCAGGTGTGGCATTTCAAATAACCATCCTCCACACTCAGCTCAGAAAAGCAAATTGGACAGCGGTACTCATTTCTCTCGAGCTCTTCGAATATCTCATCTCTCATAACCAGCATCTTTAAGTCGTTTTCCCAGTCCTCGTGCACCATTCCCCAATAGGGGGTTGATACCGGGTAGTAGTCCTCAAGGATAAAGGGGTTAATGCCCAGACTTCGTATTCCAGGCGGAAGCTTTTGTGCGGGCTCGATTGAAACAACGAACTGGTCGTAGAACTCTATGTACTGGGCCCTTACGCTCACACCAGAGGAAAGCCTCTTTTTGAGGGGATATATCTGAAGAAACAGCAGGTCGTTTGAGGGTTCAAAAAATGCAGAAATTCCTATATCTTTTCTCTTAAAGAAATAGGAATATTCATCATCACCAATGTCTTCACCCACGAGAGAAAAGCCAAGCTTTTTCAAAGCCCTGTCAACAAAAGAAGGCTTCGGAAGGGCCTTACGAATAACCAGATGCTCCCCTATCCATCCGGCTAATGCCATCGAATAACCCACATAAAACTGCCGCTGGATTCTAAGGTAAGCCACACTAGGCACTAATTTCATCTTTCTCAAAAGATATTGTCACTTGAAGTATTTATCCTTTTTGTCTAGACATTGAAAAAATAATGGATAATTAGCTGCCGAAAAACTCCTCAAGGCTAATGACCTTCTTGGTCTTTTTCTTGAGCTTGGGCTTTTCTTTTTCCTCTTTTCTTTCTTGTTTTGCAGCTTTTTCCTTTTTGTTCTCTTCCTTTTTGGAGTTGTTTAATTTACCGTTTTCTTTTAGCTCATCGAGATATCCATTCTTCTTTATTACCTTTCCCGTTCTTTCCGCTATCATTCTCTCACAAATGTCAGCTCCAAGGGCAAGGAGGGTTCGTTGGGTCTCTGGGAATACATTTTGGAAAAGCGCCTTTATGTCCTTCTCCGTTAGGCAGATCCTCTGTCTTGTGTAATCTATAACGTTATAATGAGTAACCAGCATCTTCGCAGTTGGGAGGTATTTCTCAATTGCTCCCTTTGACACTGTGAGCACTATCTTGCCCCCACATTTTGGACATTTTCCACTCAGAGGTGGTCTCCGGTATTTGGTGTTGCATTTCACACACCTAAACTCTTGCCTTGTAAAGCTCCTCAGGTTTCCTCTTAAATCCGGCACTATATGGGAGTTTATTATAGTTTCAGCGACGTGATGTTCGTTTACCGCTCTAATACGTTCCGCTAGAGCCAACTGCCTGCTAACTTTGTCTTCCATATCGCCCAACTGCTTGTAGAGGCTCATTTTTGGACCTAAGGCGATGTCGTCGGTGTCGTGGGTGAACTTCAGCCCTTCGTACATTTCTGGCTTGCCCAGGCGATCTTCTACCCTCTCAATGACCCCAACGAGCTCTTTTGGAGATTTGAGCTCGTAAGTTGCCCTGTAGAACTCTAATGGATAATATCTAGCAACATCCATGTTGTGAACTTCGCTATCAACTTCCCTTGGGTCTAAGCGAGTTGTAACTACCAGCGGAGCGTCCATCTTTCCACCGCGCTTCTCTGGCAAGTAATAGCGCGAGAAGTTGAGCAGAGCATCGAGGAGGAGCATAACTGCGTCCTCGTCGCCGTCGCAGTTCCTCCTCTTTGCAGCGTGATAATACGGGTGAGCATAGCCTACAAGAGCGTCAACAAACCCAATAATCCGTCCAATAATTCCGGCTGAAGTGTGAGGGGCTAAACCAATCACGAGATGTCCTATTAGATCTTCCATCTTCTCAACGTTGTAGAACCTCGGCAGTCCGTAGAACTTTTCGAGCAAATCATCAACAAACTTAGCAACCTTGACAAGGTAGTTTCCAGCCTCTTTTGAGAGGATTATATCCTGAACCTTGAGCTCAACTATTTGTTCATCGCTTACAAGGGGCTTGCCCTCAAAATCGTGTGTATAACCGAGCTCCCTTAGCTTCTCAACGCTTACCCCTATTTCCTTGGGTTTGAAGTGGGTTATTGGCGCATCCGTGGCGTCAAACCTTATTGTGCCGTCTTTAAAGACGTAGACGTCGTTTCTTGCCCTTAGTATTCCTTTTTCGAGAGGTTCTGCTATCTTATGGGCGGAGCTCATACCCATTACGCCTTTGAGCCTGTCAAGGGTGTAAACTCCAACATTTTGCATAGCGTTGTTTAATAGTTCTGAGGGATTTATTCTTCTCTTGCGGTAGGCTTTCATTTCTATACCACATTTTGGGCATTCTGTGTCGATTGTTGATTCAAAGCCGCATTTGGGACAGTGGTAGAGTAGCTTAGCCTCGCTTCCGCATTTGGGACATGTGGGGTAGATATCTACATGGCCACAGCTGGTGCATTTGAAGTGCGCTATCTCAACTTCCGCCGTTTTTCCTTCTTGGGCAGCTTTGTAAATATCTCTCGAACTTCCTCCCGCTAATCCTATCGGGAAAAGAACGTGGACAGGGGGCTTCATTTTTCTTTCTTTCGCCTTTTCTGGTCTTCCCATTCTTGCCCCTATCCAGCTGATTCCCCTATCCCTAAGCTTAACGTCACTTATCTCGTTTATCAGGTCTATGGGAGTGTGGAATTCTTTGAATTCAATTTTCTTCTCTAAATTTGCCAAAGGAGTTAGTAGCGCGGCGGACCATGGGTAATCAATTATAACAAAGCCTTCAGAGACTTTATGCTCGACCCCAAGAAGCTCCAGATATCTCTTAGCTTTTCCTAGAGACTGGAGGGGAATTTCAACTCTCTTTGCGTATTTGAACCCTCTATACTCTCCCCACTCTATGTTGGCATTTACAAGGGCGTTTTGGAGAGAGATAAGCTCCTCAACCTCCAAGGTATTCCAGTAGAGGGTGTAGTATGGGTGGAGGGGTATCTTGAGAATGCGCGAGAGGTGTATAGCATCTTCAATTGAAGGCTTTACCTTGACCGGATCGTGAAGAAGCTTTGCAAGGAATTCTGGGTCTAAGTCGAGGTAATCTGCAGCTTCCTCTACAATTTCCCGCTCGTTTTCTTGGAAGGGCTTGAGGTCAAGCTCATAAACTTTGTTTACTGCCTCCACAAGTTCTTGAATCCACCACTCCTCAACATAGTTGGCAGGTAAAAGTGTTTGATTGTTCTCCACAAAGTCTCCAAATGCTATGAGGGCATCTCCGAGATATAGAATCTCCTCGACTTGGTCTTTCAGCTCAAGCGCTTTGTAGTAGTCATCAACCCTCACAACACTTCCGTCTTTTAACTTTACAATAGGGCCTTCAATGGTGCTTGCTGGGGTTACAATTGCACCTTTTCCTGGCCTTTCGGTCTTCATTTGGGTTCCTACAGCCAAGAATTCATCTACCATTATCATAACCGCTGGATTTATGCTCCACGTTGCAAATCCACTCACTCTGCTCCTTCCATAGCGAAGCCTGAAGCCACCATTTCTTGATGGTTCAGCAAAGAGAGGCCTTCCACCTATTATCTCTTTTGTATACTTTGGATTTGGGGCTATATTTGCTCTGAACTTCTCATAAAGCTCGTAGTAGAAGCCTTTCTCAACTTTTACTGTGGTCTTTTCTTCTGTTTTCTCTTCTTTTTCTTCTTTCCCTTTCTCTTCCTCTTTGCCGCCTTTTTCCTTTGCCTCAACGAACTCCTTTAGCCATTCCCATCCCTCAATGCCCATTTTGTCTATATACTTTACAAGCTTCTTTGCCTTTTGAAGAACTCCCTCTGCCAAAACTAGGATCGCTCCTCCTCTTAGGTGATTTGTTTCAACTCCTGGAACGTTTCTGTGGCTTACCTCTACGTCATCGGTTGCTTCTCCAGTTATTTCTATTGGAATGTTTCTAACAGCTAAACGAACCTCATCTGGTGAGGGATGATATTGGAGTCTTGTAACAGCTCTATGGTAGAGGTCTACCTCTTCAACATATCTCTCCACGTGCTCTTCAGTTGGCTTAAACCTATCAAGGCCAAGCTTCCTTCTCACGTAATCTCCAACAAGAACACTCAAAGCCTGTGCCGTTCCTCCGCTACTTCTAATTGGTCCAGCATAATAAATTGCTAGGTAATTAGTTCCATCTGAATTTTTCTTTATTTTAACATCGGCTATTCCTTCGAGCGGAGCGGAGACAATACCTTCAGTTAGAATTGCCAAGGCAGTTCTCACAGATTGATCGGCAAGCTTCTCTTTGCTCTCAAACTTTCCGAATTTTCCCTCTATTATTTCATCAACAACTTTGAGGGCGGCCAGTTCTTTTCCATATTCCTTTACGAGCTCTCTTATTCTCTCAGCAACTCCCCTTGGACCCACAAGACTCTCAACTCTTCCCGCCATATCGGTTGCTTGGGGAACTTCGATGTCTCTTACGGGATCTTTTCCTTGAGCTCTAGCTTGTTTGGCTATTTCATAAGCCTTGTCAATCTCCCTTTGGAGGGATTCGAAGTATTTTTTCATATCCTCACTGTAAAGCTCCATATTATTTCACCTCAGACGTCACACCACTTACTAAAGTCAACTATCATTCTTAGCTTAGCGGTCTCCACATCTATGATTGGGACTCTAGCGGGAGTTGGGACGATATTGACCATCTTCTGAAACTCCGTTTGGGCTTGCCAAGTTGCCGAGTTTATCAAGAAAACTCCCCTGTATATCTGATAATCCAAAACGTGAACATGACCCATCTGAACTAAATCTGGGACACTCTCTATGACAAGCAAATCCTCTGGGTCTGGGGCGATGGGCACTTTTCCTCCAAAAGTTGGGGCCAAGTGCCTTAATTTCAAGAGTTGCACCATGGGCTTCACAGGCTGATGGTGGCTCATATTTGGAACATAACTAACAACGTCCTCTATTCCTCTTCCGTGAACAATGAGAAACTCTCTTCCGTGTAAATCTATAACGGCAGGGTTGCTTATTATGACAGCATTCTTAAGGTCATAGAGGGGTTTTGCATATTCTCTATAAAATTCTGGTTGTGGCAAAGCAGTTCTTGCAGCATCGTGGTTTCCTGGGCCTATGAACATAGTTATATGCTCGGGGACGTTGGAGAGTAAATTGGCGAGAGCCTCGTATTGATCAAAAATATCCGGTATGCTTAGTTCGTTGTATTGGCCTGGATATATGCCAATTCCATCAACTACATCACCGGCTATTATCATGTATTTTATCCTGCTAACTATCTCCTCTTCAGTCTTTGTGTTTACATTGCCGTTTAACCACTCCAAAAACTTCATGAATGCCTTCTCACAGAACTTGTTGCTTCCTACGTGTATGTCACTTATCAGAACAGCATACACCTTTTCTTCGAGAGGTGGTTTCTCCTTTTTGTACAGCGGGACATCTGGGAGGTAAATGTTTTCCGCAAAAAATATCCCTCTTTTTGAGTACCTCCCCTTGAAAGCCACTACACTGTCGGGCATTATTTCAAAGGCTTTTTTGTAGTCCTCTTTATCTCTTCCTATGAAGACTTTTATTATCCCGGTTAAGTCCTCAACCTCAAACATGTATCCGTTTCTTGTCTCTCTTTTTGAGTTTACGAGCCCTATGATCGTTACATCCCCTTCGGGGTTTATGTAGCTGAGTTTCCCTATATCAATAACACCAGAAACTTCGGGATTTTCACGAAGTATTTTTCTCATCTTTTTCAGCCTGCTTTTGAAGTAGTTCTCGTAAACCTTAACAATGACCTCTCCTTCCTTAGTTGTTCCGTTTTTAGCCTTTGGTGGCTTGAGCTTAACGTTTCTCACATCAAATTTAACCTTAAAGTCTGCTTCTATATCTTTGGCAATGAATTCAAATCCCTCTCTCGGAGAAACCTTAAAATCGGCATAAACAGAATAAGTTTTCTTTTCTTCTTCAGGTAACTCTTCCTCAGCTACAAGTGGAACACCATACTCATCGAAAATAACCTTTCTTTTAACCTCTCCATTTTCTCCATTCTCTTCTCCATTGGTCTCAAAAGATTCTTCTGTCTCTTCTTCCCCCGCAAATTCTTCTACAGCTTCTTTATCCTCTTCGAGTGTCTCCACCTCTTCCACAAGTTCGCTTACGGCTTCTTCACTCGTCTCCTCTATTTCCCCCATTGAGGGCTCTTCGGCAACTTCAGAGGTTAAATGCTGCTCTTGGCTTTCTGGAATTTCGAGCTTCTCAGCTTCTTTAACCACTTCACTTATAGCTTCACTTACAAAAGTTGGAGCTTCTTCAGCTTCCGAGATTTCTAGCGTTTGCCCTTCTTCAGATTCTTCCGGGCTTTGTTCTTCTGGTTTTTTACCTGTCATGAACTTCTCTAAGTGTTTTGGTTTTGTTATAATTTCCTTAGCTTCCAAAAACTCCTCTGCAATGATCTCATCTATTATGAAGGTCCCTTTTGCCTTTGCAAATTTTATGAGCTCCGGGAGAGTAAAATCTTTGTTGTAGTGTTCAGACAAAAGAAAATATGCGGGGGGAGTTATTAGATAGTTGTTTGACATCAAGCCCCTCACGAGCTCATCCATAGAACAACCTCCTCTGCTTAAGCATGCTTACTGATATTAATGGCCTCAATGTCTCTTCAAAGCGGTAGATGTTTTTAACTTTATAGGGTGTTATGTTGAGCCTTATCTCTTTTGTTCTTCCGTATCTACCCTTGCTGACGACCTTAGCATTGATGATGCCGAGCATATCCAGCTCGTTTATCAAATCGCTTATTCTCCTTTGAGTTAGAGGTTCAAGGTCGAGGTAATCACAGAGATCTTTATAGACGGAGTAGACATCACCCGTATTTGCCGGTAACTCCCCGTTTTCGTCGAGGAGGACTATTGCATAAAGCAGGATCTTTGAATGTAAGGGAAGTGTTTTAATTACCTCCTCCATGGTGTCCTGCTCTATCTTTTCTTGGGCCTTCCATACGTGCTTTTCAGTAACCTTTGGTGCCATTTCTCTCTCAGCTATTTCCCCACTCACTCTCAGCAGATCAAGAGCCCTTCTTGCATCTCCATGTTCCCTCGCTGCCAAAGCAGCACAGAGAGGAACGACTGCCTCATCTAAAACACCGTCATAAAAAGCTTCTTGAGCTCTCTGCATAAGTATATCCCTTAGTTGATTAGCATCATATGGCGGAAAAACGACTTCCTCTTCGCTTAAACTTGAGAGAACTCTTGGATCGAGGTACTCCTTGAACCTCAGGTCGTTTGAGATACCTATTATGCTCACCTTTGCTTTTTTAAGCTCCGTGTTTATTCTTGTTAGAGAATATAGAATGTCATCGCCGCTTTTCTTGACAAGCTTGTCTATCTCATCTAAGACTATTATCACAAAGCGCTCTCTCATGTCCAGCACTTTTTTTAACTGCGCATAGACCTCATCAGTAGGCCATCCTACAAGAGGAACCTCTACACCACTTTCTTCCTTGAAATGGTTAACTATGTTCGCTAGAACCCTATACTGGGTATCAACAATCTCACAGTTGAGATAAATAACATCTACTGGAACATTGTACTTTTGGGATATCCTCATCAAATCCTCAGTTACGTACCTAACGGTGACCGTTTTTCCAGTTCCGGTCTTCCCATACACAAAGATGTTTGAAGGTGTCTCCCCCCTTAAGACGGGAACCAATATGTGAACGAGAGTTTCTATCTGCTCTCTCCTGTGTGGAAGTTCTCGGGGGGTGTAACTATGTCTCAAAACATCCTTGTTTTTGAAGATTCGCTGTGTGTGGAGATATTTTTCAAAAAGTGATCTTAGGTTGGTCTGTCCTTCCTGTAACATTCCTCGTCCCTCCATTGGAAATCTATCCAATTCTTGACAATTTGACCAATTTTTTGGTTTTTGTTAGTTATTATAGCACAAAGTTGTGCTCATTTTTTGCATTCTTCATTTTAATTCAGTATAATTTTAACACCTTTTAAAAGGTTTCCACTGGAAGCAGATGATCCAGAGGAAGGCATTTCATAGGTTGTAATCAGGGGTATATATGCTTTGTTGAGCAAATTTATGACTAAAATTCACGGGGTCTTTAAAAGCATTTAGACTCAAAATAAGTTTATAAATAAAAAAAGCTTAGCGGAGCATTCCTTCAAGATTTTGGACGTATTCTGTGCTTCTCTTTATATCGGCGAAATATTGTCTTGCTTTCTCAATGTGATCTTTTTCCACCTTCTTACCACCAGCCAAGATGCTTGCAGGGGCTAAAAGCTGAACTGCATATCTTAAACTTGTCTTTTCTCCGAGTTCTGCCAGATACTCCAGAGCTTCCTCTGAAATTTCTATGCCTTCTTCTCTGGCTCTTATCTTTACGATTTCCTTGACTTCTTCCTTTTTGTAGGGTTCGGTGTTAATTATCAGCAGTCTGTCGAGCATGTCTATTGGTATTCCATGGGGTGACTCCAAGTCAGTTCCCCTTATCTTTGTGATGCCCCTGTTGGTTGCTAGGATTAGGATGGGTGCCAGCTCATTTTCCATGGCCCTAGCTAAGAAGGAAAATGCCTCTATGTCGAGCATGTGGCATTCGTCTATGAAGAGAACTCCTGGCACTAGAATTGCCTTTCCTTCCTCTATCCACTGTTTCACGGTTTCATCAACTTTTTCTCTTATCTCGTCTGTAATCTCAAGACCTCCTCCGAAGAAGAGGCTGAATATCCCGCCAGCACGACTGTTTACGAGGTCTAAATCGTGGAGAGTTACTGTATACGTGAATTCCTTAATCTTGAGCACAGGCCCGCTCGGCATTTCGGTCTTTTTCTTAAAGAACAGCCCTTCCTCTTCCTTTGTGGTTCCCAGTTTTGAAATCCTACCAGTTTCGGCATCTATTTGGATGACATCTCCCTCTTCTACTCCCATCTCTAAAAGTTGGTATGCTATCTCCCTCCCAGCCCTGATTGTCTTTTCATCGTCTTTGGTTTTTAGGGTAATCACAACGGATTCTGGGATTTCCACATAGGGGTTGAAGGGATGTTTCGTCTTATTGATCTGTATTTTCTCTACCTTTCCTTCGTAAACCTTTCTCTCCTCGCTTATTCTAACTCCAATTGCCCTTCTCAAAGCCTGCTTTAGGAATTCGGTCTTTTTAATCTCAGCGGAGTATATCTCGCTTCCAGAGATCTGAACAAAAGGCACATCCTCTCCAAGTTCTCTCGCGATGCCCATTGCAATTGCAGTTTTTCCACTTCCTGTTGGTCCTGCAAGGAGGATTCCTTTACCTGCTAATTTTCCTTTCTTTATGAGTTTAACGGCAATCCCTGCTGCTTCCCTTGCCCTTGTTTGTCCCACCATTCCGTCTGCAATGAACTTGGCTTTACCGTTTTCATCTAATCCAAGCCCTTTTATGTGAGAATGGCTGCCGATTCTTTCAAATCTGTGGGTTGCAACTTCTTCAATAAGAGGCATCTCCTCCCTCACCCCCAAATTCTTTAGAAACCGTTTGTAGTTAAAATAGTCAAGAATTTAAAAGGTTAACGTTGCGAAAATTCCAGTGGAAAAATACCTCATGCTTAAAAACTTTTCTACAAAATCTTACTATTTCCCGTGGTGTTGCGAAAAGTTTAAAAAGGTTAAAAGAAATATACTTAAAAGGTTTTCGATTGGGGTGGGGCTATGAAGCGTTTAGGCAAGGTTTCTCATTACGCCAAACAGGGTTTCTTGATACTCCGTTCAACATTTGCACCTGCACTAAATGACCCTGTAGTAGATAAGAATCTTCAGCTTATTGGTACTGTTAAAGATGTTTTTGGTCCAGTTAATTATCCCTATGTTGCTGTAAAGCCGCGTGTTAAAGATCCTCAAAGGTATGTTGGGGAAGTTTTATACGTTGATGAGCGCAGAAAAAAGCTCCTTCTAAATCTGGTAAAAAGCATAAGGGGAAGGTCAAGAAAAAGCGCCCTGCCCCCCAGAAGAGGGGGTGAGAGCTTTTGACTCAACTTGGAGGTATTAAAAGGTGTCCTATTTGTGGTTCGGAAAGCTTGATTTATGACCCAAGTAGGGCTGAGATTGTTTGTTCCAACTGCGGATATGTTTTAGCTGAAGAGATTATGGATTTGGGGCCAGAGTGGAGGGCTTTCGAGCCTGGACAAAGGGAGAAGCGTTCTAGAGTAGGGGCACCAGAAACTGTAATGCTTCATGATAAGGGGCTTTCTACAGATATAGATTGGAGAAACAAAGACATCCACGGGAGCGATATCTCAGGGAGCATTAGAACAAAGATATACCGCCTTAGAATGTGGCAGAGAAGGATGAGAATAAGCGATGCTATAGACAGAAATCTCGCGTTCGCTTTGAGCGAGCTTGATAGAATGGGTTCCCAGCTGGGACTCCCTAGGAACATAAGAGAAATTGCGGCGGTTTTGTACAGAAAGGCAGTCATTAACAAGCTAGTTAGAGGAAGATCCATAGAGGGAATGGTTTCCGCTTGTCTTTACGCAGCGTGTAGGATTGCAAATGCACCGAGAACCCTGGACGAGATAGAGGATGTGTCAAAAGTTGATAAAAAAGAGATTGGGAGGAGTTACAGGTATCTGGCTAGGGAGCTCAATCTTCGACTAAAACCAACCAGCCCTATTGATTACGTTATAAGATTTGGAGATCAGCTCGGGATAAGTGAAAAGACAAAAAGAAGGGCGGTAAAGATACTAAATCAGGCAATTGAAAAAGGGCTTACAAGTGGGAAAGGTCCGACAGGAATAGCTGCAGCTGCTATTTACATAGCGAGCCTTCTTGAAGGGGAGAAAATGACCCAAAGAGAAGTGGCTGAGGTTGCGAGAGTTACAGAAGTTACGGTAAGGAACAGGTATAAAGAACTTGTGGACAAACTTAATATACGCATCCCCACTTAAACAAGTGGGGGAAGAAATGAAAATAGGGATACTTAGCGATACTCACTACCCCGACAAAACTTCCTATCTTCCCGATTTAATTTTTGATGTTTTTAGGGAAGAAGGGGTGGAGCTAATAATCCACGCTGGGGATTTGACATCCCCTGAGCTTTTTGATATTTTTAGAGAAATAGCGCCGGTAGTTATTGTTAGGGGAAACTTAGACAAGCCAATTTTTCCAGAGGAGAAGGTTTTAGAAATCGAAGGTCTGAAAGTGGGCATCATCCACGGCCATCAATTTCTCAGCTTGGATGAGCAAAGTCTCAAATACAAAGCCCTCGAAATGGGTGTTAATTTGCTAATTTTTGGTCATACACACAGGTTCTTCTACAAAAGCTATGAGTATATGGGTAAAAAAGTGCATCTCCTTAATCCCGGCTCCCCAACGGTTCCAAGAATGAGTGATCCAACTTTTCTCGTTGGCAAGATAACGGGTGAACATTTCAAATTTGATATCTACAAGCCGTGGGAAACACAGTGGAAATACCCATAATAGAAAAGACAAAAAAGGGAAAGGCTTTCAAGCCTTGATTGCAAGCTTAATGTCCTCGGCTTTGACTGTCTTTCTGCCGGCGTGTCTAGCGAATTCAACAGCCTTCTTTCCGAGCTCGACTGCGTATTCTTCGAGGTACTCGGCGAGTATCTTGGCGGCCTCTTCACTAACTCTCTCGGCACCAGCCTTTCTAATCAATCTGTCAATTGGGGCAATTGGCAACTCAGCCATTCACAACACCTCCTTGGGAAATTCTTCATTCTTATTTTTTGAATTAAAGATATATAAACCTTTCGATAAAAGCGGCCATTTTCGCCCTTTTCATCCCCCATTTTCTTATAAATAAATAGGAACTATTTAAGGAAGAGGTGACATACCCCATCTCTGGAAAATGTTTTCCTATATAGACAATCAGCGAAATTTAAGGTCTTACCCAGGTAGGGAAAGTTGTGCATAAGAGCACTCACAAAGATTTTTTGCTCACCTATTGGAAGACCTAATTTATTTTAATTTCTCGATTGACAAAAGACGTACCTTCACTTTTTGATACACCATCTCTTTGCCACTTATTAATTAGCCCATCCATAAGAAATATAAAGACCTAGTACCAAAAAATAACTTAGTCAAGAATGTTTTTGGGGTGAAAAGTATGGGACTGTTTGACAAGATTATCAAAAAAGAAGAAACAAAGAAGGAACTTGGAACGGGAAGAAAGAGAGATGTCAGACGTGAAATTGATGTCGTCCCTCTGGAAGAGGATGTTATAGCGAAAACGATTGTTGAGCCGGAGATTAGATATGTCAAGAAGATTGTTGTTACCAGTTACAGTGATTTGGAGAAGATTTCTGAAGAAATACAGGCAGGTAACATTATTATCGCCGATTTAACACCGTTGGAATCAAAACCTGAAGTGCTTGCAAAGGTTGTTGAACAGATAAAGGGGATTACCCAAGCCCTTGGTGGAGAGACGGCAAAAATAGCAAAGCATGAGATTAAGATTCTCATTACTCCTTCAGACATTAAAATATACAAAGGTTGAAAGACTTCTTTAACCTTTATAAACCCTCTATTCTTTTTGATCGTTGGTGAGTTGAAATGAGCGAAATACATGAGGTTAGGCTTGGCGACTGCCCAATATGTGGGGGAAAGAACACTCTGAAGGCTCTTAATCACATTCATGAAATTCCATATTTTGGTAAGGTGATGGAGTCTACGATAATATGCGAGAAGTGCGGATATCGAAATGCCGATGTAATGATACTCGAAGAGAAAGAGCCCAAACTTTACAGTATCAAGGTAGAAGAAGAAAAAGATCTCTTTACAAGGGTTGTAAGGAGCAAAAGTGGGACTATTGAGCTTGAAGAGATCGGGGTTAAAATAGAGCCTGGGCCAGCGAGTCAGGGGTTTGTAACGAATATAGAAGGTGTCCTCGAGAGGACTAGGGAAACTCTGCTAATGACCAGGAACTTTAAAACCCAGGAAAATGACGAGGAAAGTGTAAAAAAGATTGATGAACTCCTCTCATATATTGAGGAAGTGAAAGAGGGCAAAAAACCCCTAACAGTAAAAATCATGGATCCCTTTGGGAACAGTGCATTAATAGGGGAGAAAGTCAAGAGCAGACTTCTCACAAAAGAAGAAATCAAAAAACTCAGCACAGGGCCTTACGTAGTATATTACCCTGAAGAAGAAACCGAATGAAGGCTAGATAAAGTGAACTTCTCTCGCGGTGAGGTCTTCGAGAAGGGTTTTAACCCATGGCTTCCTCGTCCTGCTTGAAAGATGTATTATTCCCTCTACGTGAATGCCATAAAGCTCCTTCATTTTTTCTCTTGTAAGGGGTTCCCTAAAAAGAAACGGCTTTTCTATGGTAAAGGCATAGCCGTATTCTTTTATATACTGTTTAAGCCATTTTTTGCCCTCTTCTTCGCCATAGACAAAACTAAGCCCACTGGTGTCCTTAGTTAACTCCCACAGTGTCTCAAAATCGGCTTTAATAACTTCCCCTACTTCAAACCCTCCAACAATGCTCCCTCTTTTGGTTAAAACCTGTTCCTCAGTAAGGCCGAGCTTTCCCAGAGTTCTTCTTAAGACGCTTAGGTCTCCTCTTGCGATATAGAGAAAAACAGTATCCCCTTCCCTAAAAACAGGGGCTTTCCTTATTTCATGATACTTAAGTCCCCTGAATATCAGCTCCCCATAAACCTGATGGAGGGCTATTACATGCTTCACACTCTCACCGAGTCAAAAAATCCAGAAGGGAGTTATAAATATTTGGTTTTTAAGGATGCTCTTATTATGTCGCTCACAACTCCAGAGGCAGTCTCTTTTATCCCTGCCCCGGCTCCCCTAATAACTAACTCCCCTAATAGATCGCTCTCTATCAAAGCAACGTTTGAAGTACCTTTAACGGCTAGGGGACTGTCCATGGGTAATTCTCTGGGCTTTATCTCCACTTTCCCATCTTCCACAAGGGCAACAAGCCTTGTAACAGATCCTTTTTTGAAATTCTCCCTGATTTTCTCCTCTGATATTCCCTCTATACCTTCTATGTAAGCTTTTTTGAAATCAAAGGGGTAAAAGGTTATGTTGTGCAGAATGACCCCCTTATAACCTGCATCAATTCCTTTGATGTCGTTTGATGGATCTCTTTCTGCTATTCCAAGCTCTTGGGCTTTTTTAAGGGCTTCTTCAAAGCTCATGCCTTCTTCTACTGCATTTAGGATAAACGTTGTTGTGCCGTTGAGCACTCCCCAAATCCTTTCTATAGAATCAGCGAGTAGAGCACTCCTAAGGAGGTGTATTATAGGCGTCCCCGCCATTACTGTAGCCTCAAAAAGGTAAGGCACATCTTTTTCAGACGAGACCCTGAGGAGTTCTCTATAACTAAAAACCACAGGTGGTTTGTTTGAGGTTACAACGGACTTTCCATTCTTTAAAGCCTTCAAATGCCATTTTGTTGCGTTTTTGTCGTTGGTAACGTCAACCACCACATCGCTGTCGATTTCTTCAACCACTTCATAAGCTCCCAACTCATAAACCTCATACTCATTCCCCCAGAATTTAAGCGAACCAAAACTTTCCTTAGTTTCCAAAGCCTCTTTTAGGTTTATCCCGTTGGGGTCCCATATTGTGGCGGTAGAATCGGTAATGCTCACTACCTTGATCTCGAGGTTGTATTTCTCTTTGAAATACTGATGCTTGTTGAGAAGTACCTCAGCAACCCCTGTTCCCACGTTTCCAAAACCAATAAGAGAAAGGGAAATTTCCTTCATGCCTTTTTCACTATTACCCTTATGAGGTCAATGTCTCTAATCAACCCTATTATTTCTCCTTCCCCTTTGACAACTGGTAGCTGCTCTATGTGTTCCCTTGTCATTATGTTTGCCACTTCATAAACACTCATATGGGGGGTTGCAAGTTTTAGTTCGGTTGTCATAATTTCTTCTACTGGCTTTTTGGGAAGCTGAAGTTCTGCCTTCTCAAAGAGAAGCACAGGGTGGCTCTCCAATATCCACTCCTCCTCGCTGGAAGCTGCTAAGTCTGCACTCTTCATGACTCTCACAATCTCGCTGTCTTTGAGGAGATCTGTCTCGTCGATGATGCCTATAAGGTTTCCTTCATCATCTATTACGGGCAAAGCCATGGAGTTTGAAAGCAGCAGTGCCTTTAATGCCGCTTTTAAGGGCGTTCCTCTCCAGACAACGCTCACATATCTCTGGTAATAGGGTTCAATTTCTATCTCCTTCATTTTTTCGTTCTTGGAGAGGTACCTTCTTATTATATCTCCCACCGTTAGAATACCCACAACCCGGTTTTGATCATCCACTACAACAACACGCCTGTAGTCGTATTCAAGCATCAACTTAACGGCCTTTTTCAAGGTATCATTGGGATGTACGGTAGGAACATCTCTCTTAACGAGCATTGCGAGTTGATCCTCATCAGGGTGCAAAAGAACACTTTTTATGCTAACTATACCAACAAGCTCCTTTGTGCCTTTTTTAACTACCGGAAAAGACCTAACTCTATGTTTTTTGAAAAGATCGAGTGCGTAATTCCTCGTTGCCGGAAGTTCAATTACCACTGGGTCTGGAGTCATGAGGCTTTTAACTTTCATTTTTCATCACCGCTTTTATGTAGGAAGCCTTTTCACTATTTAAGTTTTTCACTTGAAGAAGTGTATTTAAACTTTGCATCTCTGAGGCAGAGATTGTGATTTCTGCGTTACCGCAAAATTTATAAACCCAATGCCGGGAGTTGTTAGTGGTACGGCGGTCATAGCGGCGGGGTCACACCCGGACTCGTTTCGACCCCGGAAGTTAAGCCCGCCAGCGATCCCGGGTGTACTGCCCTCCGAGAGGGGGCGGGAAACCGGGGACGCCGCCGGCCACTCAAATTGCCCGGGTGGTGTAGCCAGGCCCATCATGCGGGACTGTCACTCCCGCGACTCGGGTTCAAATCCCGACCCGGGCGCCAAAATTTCCTTTCTATAATTCTAAAAGTCTTTTAATCTCGTTTAAATTCACTCTTGCTGTCATGTCGATGTTTATTGGAGTCACGCTAACTTTTCTCTCAACTTTAACTACATACATATCCGTTCCTAGTTCTAATGCCTCCTTAGGGCACTGAGTTCCGACTATCCAGTAGTAGGGATTCCCCTTTGGGTCTATGCGCTCTTCAATAGAAGGCCTATACATCCTTCTTGCCAAACGGGTAAAGGCTATCTCTGTTCTTTCATTTGCATCATAAGGGACGTTAACGTTCAGCATATCGACTCCTTTGGGGAGGCCTCTCTTTAAAACCGCCGTTGCGATTTTTCTTAGGAAATACTTGGCAGCTGAGAAGTCTATCTCCTCCCCCTCACCAAATTTGTGTTTTTCCCTATTAACTTCTAGGCTTATGGCAATGCTTGGGATCTCCTGGGTTGCAGCCTCTATTGCAGCGCTTGCAGTCCCGGAAACCGTTATCTCGGTGCTCATGTTTTCTCCCAGATTTATACCACTTATTGCAAGGTCGAAATCTCCAAATCTGGCCATGGCAAAGATAACGCAATCAACGGGCATTCCATCCAAAGCATAGGCTGCTTTTGCACCGTTCATACTTATTCTTTTAGCCCTTAGAGGTCTGTGGATGGTCATTGCCCTTCCACTTGCGCTCCTTTGAAACATTGGGGCAACTACGTAGATCTCTCCCAATCCTTGAAGTGCCTCTACAGCAGCTTTTATTCCTCGCGAATGAATTCCGTCATCATTTGTTACAAGTATCTTTGCCATCTTTACCCCTCTCCATCTTCAACCCTTTCTGGAAGGGAAAGGTATGCAACTATTTCCAGTATCTTTCCAGCAAAGATGACAAGTACTCCAAGTCCAAAAACGATTATCAAGATGGCTCCTAGAAAGTACAGGGAACCGGTTGTTTTAAATACGTCAACACCGCTTTCAGCTGCGATCTCTTCATAGCTCTTTTGAAGGTAGTAAGAGCCGAGAAGGAAGAGGATCCATGCCAAGAGTGCTCCCACTAGAAAAGTTGCAATTACATGTCTTAATGCCCAAAAACCCTCCTCCATAGCCCTGAAGGGCATCCCCTTGAACGCTGCAACCCCGATCCCAAATAAAACAGCGATTATGAGCACTACAAATGCCCCCAAACGGAGGATAAGTGCCACAAGGTAGCTTCTAAAAATGTCCTCCCTTTTGAATTCGTTGGAGATTTCCTTCACCGCAAATAGTATCATTATCATCCCTGTTATTGTAACTAAAAGCCCTACCCTTGGTATAAGGCCTCCTAAAAGGGAAAGGATGGCTCCTATACTTCCATAAGTCCTGGCTTCCTTTAAGCTCATGATCCCCACCTACTACCTTTTGATTTCATCTTATTATGAGAATTTCCATCAAACTTAAAAAGCCCTTCTCTAAGCTTTGGTAGGTGAGAATTGATGACATTTTGGACAAGCGAAGACAATGTTGCAGGAAAAAAGGGCATCGCACTTTATGTTATTCTCCCAACTATTGGCTGTTATCGCTATAGAATTGGAGAAGCCTGTTATATGTGCTCTTATCCAGCGGAAGCCCCCAAAGTTCCTTGGAGTCAAGAGGAGCTTGTGAAATACTTCAAAAAAGCCCTTAAGAAAATTGAGGGTAAAAATGGCCCGATAGCTGTTAGAATTTTCACATCCGGGAGTTTCTTTGACAATGGTGAGCTAAAGCGGGATACCAGAAGGCAAATCTTCTCTATTCTGGCCGAGATGGATAACGTTGAGGAGATAGTGGTGGAGAGCAGGTCAGAGCTTGTGAGATATGACACAGTGAGAGAGCTTGTTGAAATTATTGGGGGGAAATACTTCGAAGTTGCCATAGGGTTGGAGACCGCAAATGACGATATTGCAGATGTGAGCATAAACAAGGGGAATACCTTTGAAGAGTTTGTACGGGCGAGTGAGATAATTAGGGAAGCTGGAGCCAACGTTAAGACATATCTACTCTTTAAGCCGATATTTTTGAGCGAAAGAGATGCAATTGAGGATGTAAAGGAGAGCATAAAAAAAGCCGCCCCATACACGGACACGTTTTCCATAAACGTGACCAACATACAAAGGGGAACAACCTATGAGAGGCTGTGGGAAAAAGGAGAGTACAGGACGCCTTGGCTTTGGAGCGTTGTCGAAATTTTGAAGTGGGCCAAAGAGAACTTTCCGGAGAAGAGGATACTGAGTGACCCGGTGGGAGCTGGCTCAAAAAGAGGGCCTCATAACTGTGGTAAATGCGACAAAGCCGTGGCAAAGGCGATTAGAGAATTCTCAAACACTCAAAACCTAAAATTCCTTGAGAACATTGAGCATGACTGCTTGAGAGAGTGGGAATACATAGTTTCCAAGGGGTTTCTTGATTGGCAACTCCAAACTTGGTAATCAACTTTACAAATATAAATCCGAGGTCCAAAAATTTCAAGCTAGAGAAGGCTGTTTGATGGCTATTTCTGTACAATGTGGATGTTTTTGTTAGGCATTTGCTCAAAAAAAGCAACCTAGAGTCTGAACTTATTCATAGATGAGAAAATTTTCGAAAACTTTAAATGCTTTACATACGTAAAAACACTTAGCAAATCGTAGGTGATGGTTATGGCAAATGTCGAAGTCAAAAAAGATAACTATCTGGCTGTTGGAAGAACCGAAGCTGTAGAGATAAGCGTTGACACTTTCCTCTGCAAGGGATGCGGCATTTGTGTTGAGCTGTGCCCAAGAAAGGTTTTCGAGTGGAGCCAAGAGCTCAGTGAAAAAGGTGTCCATTACCCGATTCCAGTGCATGCCGACAAGTGCGTGAAGTGTAAGCTCTGTGAGCTCCTCTGTCCGGACTTTGCAATAGCTGTTAAGTGGTGATAAGATGATAATCCGAGGAGACGAGCCCGAACAAATAGGGCTCCTAAAAAGGCTTTATCCCAAGGGAAACTACTTCATGCAGGGCGATGAGGCTATAGCTTATGGAGCTCTTTTTGCCGGGTGCAGGTTTTATGCCGGCTATCCAATAACCCCCGCAAGCGAAATTGCCGAAACAATGGCAAGGGAGCTTCCGAAGCTTAAGGGCTACTACATCCAGATGGAGGATGAGATAGGGAGCATAGCTGCTGTTGTTGGAGCATCTTGGACGGGACTTAAGAGCATGACTGCAACTTCTGGTCCGGGCTTTAGCTTAATGCAGGAAAACCTTGGCTATGCTGTATTCACGGAGACTCCCTTGGTTTTAGTTGACGTTCAAAGGAGCGGCCCTTCGACAGGTCAGGCAACAAAAGGTGCCCAGGGAGATTTCTTCCAGGCAAGGTGGGGAACTCATGGAGATCATCCAATAATTGCAGTCTCTCCAACTAGTGTGGAGGACAGCTTCTGGGAGACAATAAGGGCGTTTAACTTGAGTGAAAAATTCAGAATACCCGTGATTCTTCTTGCTGACGGGATAATAGGACACACGAGAGAGCAGATAAGGATTCCTGATCCGGAGGAAGTTGAAATAGTCTATAGAAAGCTTCCCGCTAATGAAGAAGAGGCAAAGTATCCGTTTGGAGATGTTCATGGCGACTTAATTCCTCCAATGCCCCTCTTTGGCAACGGCTACTTTACTCACGTTACAGGCTCTACACACAAGGAAAATGGCTTGAGGGATGTTTATACGCCAGAGGTTCACGATCGCTTGGTGAGAAGGCTTCACAAGAAGATAGAAGCTCACGAGAAGGAGATCCAAAAGTGGGAAGAATACTACACCGACGATGCAGAGATTCTGCTCGTGAGCTGGGGCGTAAGCGCGAGACCATCGCTTGGAGCGGTAATAGAGGCGAGAAAGAAGGGAATAAGGGCTGGACTCATTGTCCCTAAGACCGTTCATCCGTTTCCGGGGAAGAGAATTAAAGAGCTCTCTAAGAAAGCTCACACGATTCTTGTGCCCGAGATGAACCTTGGGCAGATGATACTCGAGGTGCAGCGCTTTATAAGGGAAGAAGTTCCGGTTATTGGTGTGAACAAGATAGGAGGAGTTCCACTGACGGTAGAGGAGATTTTAAAAGAAATAGAAAGCTCAGCCGAGCGTTCTCGTCACCGTTCGGCGGATTAGATATTCATCATCGCTGAATAAAGTTGGTGTTTGGATATTTAAAGGTGATGCGTATGGCAAAACAAATTTACACAAAGTATGAAATGGCCAAATATCTTAGGAAGGAAGCCCTTCCAACTGCACTTTGTCCCGGATGTGGTGGCGGGACTGTGTTGAATGCTTTTGCAAACGCCATAGATCAGCTAAAAATCGACCCGCGTGACTTAGTTGTCGTGAGTGGAATAGGGTGCTCGGCTTGGATAGCCTCACCGTACTTTCTTGCTGACACTCTGCACACTACACATGGAAGGGCCATAGCATTTGCAACGGGTGTTAAGGTTGGTTTGCCCGATAAGAAAGTTGTTGTCATAAGCGGTGATGGGGACTTAGCTGGAATTGGAGGGAATCACCTCATTCACGCAGCAAGGAGGAACATTGACATAACTGTAATCCTTGTGAACAACTTCATATATGGGATGACTGGTGGGCAAGTGGCTCCAACAACCCCCTTTGGAGCAATTACCACCACAACACCCTATAGGAACATTGAGCATCCACTAAAGATAGCCGAAACCGTAGCCTCCGCTGGGGCATCTTATGTGGCAAGGTGGACCACTTTTCACGTTTACCAGCTGATAGAGAGTATAAAGAAGGCATTGACCGTTAAGGGATTCTCGCTAGTAGAGGTAGTTTCTCAATGTCCCGTGCAGTTCGGAAGGAGAAACAGAATGAAGACTCCAGCCGAGATGCTCCGCTGGTTCTCAAAGAATTCCATACCCATAAGTAAGGCCAAGAACATGTCTCCGGAGGAGCTTGAGGGAAAAATTATCATTGGAGAGTTTGTAAGCAGAGAAAAGCCCGAGTTTACGGAAGAACTTAACAAGCTTATTGATGAGGTTGCCCAATATCACAGTCTGGGTGGTGAAGATGCAGATTAGGTTAGCGGGTATTGGAGGGCAGGGAGTCGTTCTTGCGGGGATAATCCTAGGAGAGGCTGCCGCCATAGAGGGACTTAACGTTATCCAAACTCAAGATTATGGTTCTCAAAGCAGGGGCGGTCACTCTATAGCTGATCTGATAATCTCAAAGGAGCCGATTTACGATTTAATGGTCACAAAAGCCGATATTCTTGTTGCTCTTGCCCAACTAGGCTATAATTCCACAAAGAACTCTCTCCGCGAAGGTGGGCTTTTAGTAATTGACACCGACCTTGTAAAGCCCGATAGGGAGTATATAGGTGCACCATTCACAAGACTTGCTGAGGAAAAAACGGGCTTGGCTTTAACCGTCAACATGGTTGCACTTGGATATTTGGTTGCAAAAATAAACATTGTGAAGAAAGAGAGTGTTGAAAAGGCCATAAGGAGGAGGGTTCCCAAGGGAACGGAGGAAATAAACTTAAAGGCATTTAGGATAGGCTACGAGGAGGGATTGAGATGAGATATCCGTTTCCTGTAGGTGCTGCGGATTTTATTCAAGGAGATGAAGCCATAGCAAGGGCTGCCATTTTAGCCGGGTGTAGATTTTACGCTGGTTATCCAATAACCCCAGCAAGCGAAATTTTTGAGGCAATGTCCCTTTACATGCCCCTTGTTGATGGAGTAAGCATTCAGATGGAGGATGAGATAGGGAGCATAGCCGCTGTAATAGGTGCTTCTTGGGCTGGGGCCAAGGCTATGACCGCAACTTCCGGCCCAGGTTTTAGCTTGATGATGGAGAACCTTGGCTATGCCATAATGACAGAGACCCCCTTGGTTTTGGTAAATGTCCAAAGGAGTGGCCCCTCAACAGGTCAGCCCACTTTGGCAGCTCAAGGCGATTTAATGCAGGCTATATGGGGGACTCATGGAGATCACAGCTTGATAGTTCTAACACCAGCAACGGTTCAAGAGGCCTTTGACATGACAATAAGGGCTTTCAACCTTGCGGAGAAATATAGGACCCCTGTTATACTACTCACAGATGCAGAAGTTGGACACATGAGGGAGAGGGTTTATGCCCCACATCCGGACGAGCTTGAACTCATTTACAGAAAGCTTCCCGCTAATGAAGAAGAGGCAAAGTATCCATTTGGAGACGTTCATGGCGACTTAGTTCCTCCAATGCCTATCTTTGGGAAAGGGTACAGAACTTATGTAACCGGACTGACACACGACGAAAAGGGAAGACCCAAAACAGTTGAGGCAGAGGTTCATGAAAAGCTCATAAAGCGCATTGTTGCCAAGATAGAGAACAACAAGGAGGACATCGTTGATTATGAAGCCTATGAACTGGACGATGCCGATATAGTGCTGGTAAGCTTTGGGATTGTTGCGAGGTCGGCTATGAGAGCCGTTAAGGAACTTCGCAAGGAGGGCGTAAAGGCTGGATTGCTCAAACTTAATGTAGTCTGGCCTTTTGACTTTGAACTGATAGAGAAAATAGCCGAAAATGCAGAAAGGATGTATGTGGCAGAGATGAACCTTGGTCAGCTCTATCACTTGGTTAGAGAGGGAGCCAACGGAAAGGCCGATGTCGAGCTCATAAGCAAGATAGGCGGGGAGGTTCACACTCCCGGAGAGATAGTAGAGAGAATTAAGAAGGATTTGAGGTGAGGAAGATGTATCTAAAATCCAGCTATGAGATTAGGGGCAAATACCTTAGAAAAGACATGCTTCCCACGATATTCTGCCCGGGATGTGGTATTGGGGCTGTTCTGCAGTATACCCTCAGAGCTATCGATGATCTCGGTCTAAACCAAGACGAAATAGTGTGGGTAAGCGGTATAGGCTGTTCCTCTAGAGTCCCCGGCTATGTGAACTTTGATGGTCTCCACACAACCCATGGAAGGGCATTGGCTTTTGCGACTGGAATCAAATTAGCAAATCCAGACCTCAAAGTGATAGCCTTTATGGGCGATGGTGATGCTGCCGCTATAGGTGGAAATCACTTAATCCACGCCATAAGAAGAAACCTTGATGTTACCGTTATTCTCATTAACAACTTCACGTACGGAATGACTGGTGGGCAAGTGGCACCAACAACTCCGAAGGGCCTTAGGGGAACGACTGCCCCATATGGGAGCTTTGAGAACCCCTTTGACATTGCCGAGCTGGCAGTTGCCGCAGGGGCAAACTATGTTGCAAGGTGGAGCGTTTTCAACTACCTTCAAGGCATAAACAGCATAAAGAAGGCTCTGCAAAAGAGGGGGTTCACGTTGGTGGAGTTCTTATCCCAGTGCCCGATAAGCTTTGGGAGAAGGAACAGGCTTAAAACGGGTCCGGAGCTTATAAAGTGGTATCAGAAGATAACGGTTCCCATAAGTAAAGCCAAGAACATGTCTCCAGAGGAGCTTGAGGGCAAAATCGTCATCGGAGAGTTCGTAGACAGAGACAGACCGAGTTTAATAGAGGAATACGAGGCATACAAGAGAAGGGCAAAGAAAATAATGGGGTGGGAAGAATGAGGAAGGAAGTCCTTATAGGCGGCTTTGGTGGGCAGGGAGTTATCTTAGCGAGTGTTATCCTTGGAAGGGCAGCGGCAGTCTATGAGGGTCTTTACGCAGTTCAAACCCAGGCTTATGGGCCGGAATCAAGAGGGGGAGCAAGCAGAGCTGAAGTTGTAATAAGTGACGAGCCAATAGACTATCCAAAAGCACTGGCTCCGGATTATGCGGTTTTGCTTTCCCAGCAGGCTTATGAGAAATACCTTCCCCTTGTAAAGAAAGGAGGCATCGTGATAGTCGAGAAGGACTTGGTTCCCAATAGAAATGAAGAGCTTGAGAAAAACTTCAAGGTTTTTGCAATTCCTTTAACAGAAATAGCCGAAGAAACGACAGGGCTTAGCCTAACAATGAACATTCTAACCCTCGGACTCTTAGTTAAGCTTGCCGGTATTGTGAGTGAAGACTCCATAGAAAAAGCCGTTCTTGATTCAGTTCCCAAGGGGACCGAAAACATAAATCTAAGGGCCCTCAAAAAGGGCTTTGAACTCGGTGAAAAAGCCCTTAAAGGGGAGATTTGACTTTATATTTTTTATTTTACCAAAAATAAAGTTAAAAAGCTAAGCTGGAAGACGCTTCTTCTTGATGTATTCATCTATTGCCTTCGCGGCCTTTTTTCCGTCCCCCATAGCTAGGATAACGGTTGCCTCTCCCCTTATGGCATCTCCACCTGCAAAAACTCCGGGGATGCTTGTCATGAGGTTTTCATCAACCACAAGGGTTCCATCGGGGTTAGTCTTTAGAGCTGTTGCCTCCTCGCTTATTATTCTGTTCGGCTCTAGACCGATGGATATTATGACGGTATCTGCCTCAAGTGTGACGTACTCACCAGTTCCCACTATCCTTCTCTTTCCTTTGGCATCTCTTTCCCCAAGAGGTCTCATCTTCTCGAATTTAACTGCCTTCACCTTTCCGTTCTCGTCACCGATGAACTCAACTGGATTGAGGAAAAACTCGAACTTAACGCCCTCTTCCTCGGCGTGGGTTATCTCTTCAATACGGGCAGTCATGTCCTCTCTTCCACGGCGATATGCGATAACAACTTCGCTTCCCATCCTGAGAGCGGAACGAGCTGCGTCCATAGCTGTATTCCCGGCTCCAATAACGATGGTCTTCTTTCCTATAGCTATAGGCTCGTCATATTCTGGGAAGAGGTAAGCTTTCATGAGGTTTATCCTTGTGAGGAACTCGTTGGCGGTATAAATTCTGTCGAGGAGTATACCTGGTATGTTGAGAAGCTTTGGCGTTCCAGCCCCGGTTCCTATGAAGACGGCATCGTACTCCTCAAGAAGCTCTTCGAGGGTCACCGTTTTTCCTACTATGTGATCAAGCTTTATCTCTACACCCAACTCGTGAAGTTTGGCTATTTCTTTGTCGAGTATCTCTTTTGGGAGTCTGAATTCAGGGATGCCATAGATGAGAACTCCTCCGGGCTTGTGGAGGGCTTCAAAAATTGTTACCTTGTAGCCCATTTTTGCCAGTTCTCCAGCACAGGTCAGCCCTGCTGGTCCTGAACCTACTACAGCTACTTTCCCTTTTATTCCATTCTCTTCGGAAATAAATTCCTTAAGAAGTTCCTCATCTATGCCGTGTTTTCTTGCGTAATCCGCAACAAATCTCTCGAGCTTCCCTATGTTAATGGGATCACCAACTTTACCCATGACACAAGGGGCCTCACACTGCTCTTCTTGGGGACAAACTCTACCAGTGACGGCAGGTAGTGTGTTGTCATTCCATATGACGTGGAGAGCGTTTTTAACTGCCTCATCAGGATTCTCGGAGTTCTCGCGGAGGGCCTTTATGAAGCCCGGAATGTTTATGTGAACGGGGCAACCCTTGATACACGGGGCATATTCGGGTGGGCATTGAATGCACCTCTCGGCTTCCTTCACTGCGGAATCGAAGTCGTAACCCAAATTGACTTCAACAAAGCTTTTTACCCTCTCCTCAACTGGAACTTCGGGAGTAGGAACCCTCTCTTTGATGAGCGGTCTCTTGGGCATTTAGATCACCCCCTTCTCTCTCAACTTTGCAATATAGCGCTCTCTTGCAAGCTTTTCTTGCTCTGCAAAGCGGGCGTTTCTCTTTATGGCATCGTCCCAGTCTATCTTGTGGGCATCTAACATAGGCCCATCTCTGCACGCAAACTTTATTTCTCCATCGTAGAGAATTCTGCATGAGCCGCACATACCTGTCCCATCGACCATTATCTGCCTCACCGTGACGATGGTTGGGATTCCGTAAGGTCTAGTTAGTTCGGCAAGCTTCTTAAGGCTGCCCAACTTTCCACCAGCAAAAACAATATCGACTTTATCCTGCTCAATGAGTTCCTTTAGAACGTCCAGATAGTGGCCCTTTCTCCCAACACTGCCGTCTTCTGTTGTGATGTAAAACTCATCGGCAACCGGCTTCGCAAGGTATTCTTCCGGATACGTGTTGTCCTTGTTCTCAAAACTGTGGATGGCTATTGTGTAATTGCCCGCTTCTTTCATAGCTTTGAGTGTAGCATAAGCTTCCGCCTGTGCACATACCGCATCAGCCGCAAAGACTACGTTTCCATAGTGCTTAACTTCAATTGGCTTTCCAAGAGGGCCAGTTATGCTTAGAATTTCGTCCCCAACATGAAATTCGTGCCACAGCTTGAGGGTTGTGACGCCGTGCCTTCTTATGAACATCCCTATCTTGCCGTCTTTTGCGTAGTACACGGACATTGGGACTCTTTCTCCTTTCTCGTCTGGAATCAAAACGACGAACTGCCCGGGCTTCCAGGATTTTGCTATATGAGGGGCCTCAACTTCCATAAAAAAGTCAATTGCACTCAGGTTTTCCTTTTTTGTTATCTTATACCCCACAATGCACCACCTTGTACATATGTTTTGGTTTGTATACTATAGTTGCTTTTAGTTTATAACTGTTTTTTAAACCGAAGGTTAATAACTGAAGGTATTTTCAAGTGTTGGGCATCATGTCGCAACGCTTATTTAGATGGTACCTTATCCTACATTTGACATGCTGATAAACAAAACAAAGGGCAAAATCTGGAGTGGAAAGGTCAAAGTTGCGGATACGTTCTTTGGGAGATTTAGGGGGTTAATGCTAAAACCTAACATAGACTATGCCCTCGTGTTTATCTTGCCAGCGGAGACAAGGATAAATGCCTCGATTCATATGTTCTTCATGCTCCAGAGTATAGATGTTATCTTCTTGAACTCTTCCCGGGAAGTTGTTGATCTGAAAAGGGCTCGCCCTTGGAGAATTTATGTGCCGAGGGAAAGCGCTAAATACATAATTGAGGCTCCTGTGGGAGTTATTGAATATTTAAACGCCGAAATTGGGGATGAAATTGACTGGAAAGTTGAGGAGGAAAGAAAAGCCGTTCCCTCTCCCGTTGGAGCTTTAAACAAAATAGACATAAAGAGCTCAAACAGCGCGATAAGCCTTGCAGAGCCCAAACCCAAGCTTAAGGGGAAATGATATGGAAGCTCTCATTGTAAACTGCATATCTCAACAAAAGAAGCATGCCGTTTGATGAGGAATTTTTGAGAAACTTCATTGTCACAAGGTGCAACGAAATTTTGAGAAAAGCTAATCTCAAAACACGGCAAAATCAATCGCGATGTTGAACTGATACGGAGCATATGGCCTTACTTTCCTTTTTTCGAGAATCTTCACGCTTTTTCCAAGCTCCTCTGCAGCCATCTCTATCATCTCTATGTGCTCGTCAAAGAGGTTATCCTCATGTGAAAATCCATAGTAGTGAACCACTCCACCTTTTTTGACGCTTATCATCGCTTCCTTTAGGAATTCGTGGGCAAACTTGGGGAGGTTCATTATCACGCGATCGGCTTTTATCTGTCCCGCTACTTTTCTCACGTCTCCGAGAATCGGGACAACGTTTTCAACCTTGTTCAGCTTTTTGTTTTCTTCTAAATATTTTATTGCCCAGGGGTTTATGTCACACGCAAAGACTATCTTTGCTTTCTTTGCGAGGAGGATCGAATAAGGGCCAATTCCTGCAAACATGTCAAAAATGATCTCTCCCTCTTTAGTCTTTTCAAAAATTCTCATTCTCTCCGTTGCAAGCCTTGGGGAAAAATAAACCTTTGCAACATCGAGCTTCAGCCTTATTCCGTTTTCCCTATGGATTGTCTCAGTTCTCTTCTCTCCCGCAAGATGAATGAGCTCCCTCACCCTGTATTCTCCTAAAACTTTGCTCCCTTTTGCAAAGACTGCCTTTATGTGCTTGTGTGCTCTCAATATTGCTCTTCCAATGTTTTCCCCATACGGGATGAGCTCCTCTGGAAGTTCTATTATGGCGATGTCCCCTATTATGTCGAAGGATGAGGGGAGAAGATGTCCGAGTTCGGAAGGAATTTCTACAACCTCTCTGTAGCTATGAAACCGCTTTTTGGCTCTTTCAAAAGTTTCTTCCACGATTTCAAAGCCCTCTATCTTTTCTTTTACGGGGAATATCACGAATTCTCCCTCATGCTTGACCTTAAAATTAGTATCCAATAGGCCGAGTTCAATGAGCTTTTTTCTAACCTTTTCGGCATCTTGTTTTGGCACCTTTATCCCCAGCATTTTCATAACTAAACTCCTTCACAAGCCCTTTAAAAGGGTTTTGAGCGAAAAGTTTTTAAATGCATCTCAACGTTAGGATATTGGACGCCCCGGTGGTGTAGCCCGGTCAAACATGCGGGCCTTTCGAGCCCGCGCCCCGGGTTCAAATCCCGGCCGGGGCACCATAAAAAACTTTTCTGGGAAAATTTCATCAAAGCCAGCATGCATTTATACTTTCTTGAGTTGGGGTTGATCAAGGATAACTTTTTATACACTAGGTTTGGATAAATAATCCAGTGAGAACATGAAGAAAATTGCACCACTATTAGTATCATCAGTAGCCCTTATCCTTTTGGGGATAGTTGTTGGGCCAGTAAAGATACCTTTCCGAGATATTCTAGCAGCTTTTAGTTTTGATAATTTAAGGAGGGCGTTTTTAGATCCAAACTCGCTTAGTGGGAACAGCTACATTGTCCTCCAGATAAGATTGCCTAGAGTTCTACTGGCATATCTTGTTGGGGTAAGCTTGGCTTCAGCTGGTACCGCCTCCCAAGCTCTCTTTAAAAATCCGCTTGCAGATCCGTATATAATCGGAATAAGTGGGGGAGCTGCAGTTGGAGCATCAATAGCGGCCTTGTATTTTCCCCAATACATGGGTGTTCTTGCATTGGTAGGTGCTTCCTTGGCGGTTGTTGTAGTGTATAGGATTGCAAGGGTTAATGGTCATATTCCGGTGGATACGTTGCTTTTAGCAGGAATTGCCTTGGGATTTTTTACAAGTGCTCTAACATCTTATCTCCTCTACGTAGGCAGGGAGAGAATCCACAACGCAATCTTTTGGCTTATGGGAACATTTAACGGAGCCGATTGGGGAGACGTTAAGATGGTTTTGTTTTCATCTGTAGTAGGGGTTAGTATTTTGCTTTTCAGCTGGAGGGAGCTAAATCTGCTCCTTTTGGGGGAGGAGAGCATTTCAATGGGCCTTGATATAAATCGCTACAGAAAAATAGTAATTGGTGTTATCTCTCTTTTGACGTCATTTGCCGTGGCTACCAGCGGAATAATAGGGTTTGTGGGTCTGATAAGCCCGCACGCCATGAGGATAATATTTGGCCCAAATCATAAGAGACTTTTGCCTGCTTCAGCCCTTTTTGGAGGAACTTTAATGGTTTTTGCCGACATACTTGCCAGAATACTCCTAAAGCCGGCAGAAGTTCCGGTGGGAATTATTACAGCTCTCTTTGGAGCTCCGTTTTTCCTCTACCTTCTCATAAAGAAAAAGAGGGGTGAGCTGTTTGGATAAGCTTGAGGTCAATGTGTCGTTCTCCTATGGCGAGAAGCAGATTTTAAAGGATGTGGAGTTTTCAGCTAGAAAGGGAGAGCTTTTAGCAATTGTGGGGCCCAATGGCGCTGGAAAATCAACCCTTCTGAAGTGCTTAGTTGGGATTTTAAAGCCCTCTGGATACGTTAGGCTAAACGGTCTAGATTTGTTGGGTTTAAAGCCCAAAGAACGGGCAAAGTACATCTCATACGTTCCGCAAAGTTCGTTTCCAGAGTTCGCGTTTACGGTTGAAGAGTTTGTTGAGCTTGGCACGTATGCAACTAGGGGCAACGTGGAGGAAGCATTGAGAAAGGTGGGAATGTGGGAAAGAAGAAAGGAGCTTGTAACAAAGCTGAGCGGGGGAGAATACCAGCTGGTGCTGATAGCGAGGGCTTTGGCTCAAGGAAGCGATGTTATGCTGCTTGATGAACCAACTTCCCACCTTGATATCAATCACGCTCTCCAGATAATGGATCTTTTAAAGAGCATCAAAGACGAGAAAATTCTTGTGGCCGTTATGCACGACCTAAACCTCGCTTTGAACTATGCAGATAGGGTGATAGTCCTAAAGAAAGGGCAGATACAATGGAGCGGCAAATCTTCCGCCCTAACCCCAGAGGTTCTGGAGGAGGTCTATGGGATAAAAGCGAAGATAGTTGATGTGGAAGGGCAAAGGATTGTTGTGGCTTGGGAATGAAAAATTTAAGGTTTTAGAATTGCCTTCAAGTTGTGAATGATTTCCTGTCTTATGTATTCTCTGTTTTCTGGGGTTAAAACATAGAGCTTTCCATAATCCTTGAATCGCTTTGCATAATTTCTGTGAACCGTCGCTAAAAGTGGTTTTTCGCTCTTAACAGCTTTTTCCACAGCTTCTGCAAACTCCCTGCTTTTGTATTCCATTGCCCCGATTTCGTCAATAATTATGAGGTCCGCATCCTCAAGAGCCCTTATTATTGCCAAAACTCCAATGCGGTTTAAGTCCTCAAGATTGACAACGTACTTCCCCACTCTTGGATACCCTTCTCCAACCCAGGCTAAGATGCCTTCTTCTCCAGTGTCAAGGGCTTTGATTTTGAATCCAACTCTTCTACCCTTTTCTCTTACCTCCTGTGTTATAAAGCCTCCAATTTTTAAGTTGTAAGTTTTCAGCTCTTCGGTAACTTTTAGTGCGAGAGTTGTCTTGCCCACTCCCGGTAAGCCGGTGATAAAGATTTTCATAAGGTTCACCAAATTATAAAAAGAAAAGTGGGGTTTAATAATTTGGTGCCATATGCTATGGTCTGTTCATCTTCGGGACTTCTCTCTTCTTCCTTTCTTTCCATTTCTCTCTGATCGTTAGTTTTTCTTCATGGAATTTTTCCTTAAGCATATTTCTTAGCTGTTCGATCAGCTGTTCAGCCTCTTTGTAGCTTCCTTTTTCATATGCCTCTTTTGCCTTCTCTAACAAGCCTTTTTCCTCTGTCACATTAAGCCCAATGCTCTCGAACCTCTCTATGATGCCGCCTAGCTTTTCTATTCTGATTTTAATTCTTAGAGTTTGGTTGGTTTTCATCATTATCTGTATTTTTTCACTTGCCATTCTAATCACGGCCTCTGCGTGCGCTTTTGCAGCTATTGCCTGTCCATAAGCTTCTCCATATTTTCCACTCTCATAGGCTTCTTTGGCTTTCTCGATTTCTTTATTAGCAAGTTCTAAAAGTTTCTCTGCAGCTGGAAGCTTTGTAGTGCTGTTCTCTAACAATGCCGTGGCTAGGGATGTTTTGTTTTCCGCAATCTCTATAGCCTCCCATGCTGTCTCTGCGCTTATATTTGCTTGCTCCTCAGTAATGCTTGCCCTAACTCTGTTTCTTATTTCATTTCTAACCCTCTCGGTTATGTTTTCTGAATATGGTGTTTTTATGATTACCACTGATGTTACTTTGATTGTTGCCAATATCTGAGTTTGGTTTTCAGTTCTGTTGATATCTACATATATCGGAAATGCCTTTTCAAGCTCGACCTTCTTAATAGCCCCTATGTCCCTTCCGTGGGCGATGGCAATCTTAACGTTTTCTAGGAGCTCTGGATAGTTCTTCAAAACGTACTGAAGCACCTGAATATTTGTTTCATATCTGTCTTTGCCCCATATTCTAACCCAACTTATTCCCATCTCATTCAAATCATCTTCATAGGTCTTTGGAACTGCCGCTGGTCCACCAATGATCAACACCTTGTCCGGAGCTGCACTTATTACCTCTGCTGTAACGTCTGGATCGTATACTCCCCATGGAGCTACGATAACTGACACGTTCATGCTTTCCCCAAGTTTTTGGGCTAAGGTCAAATCTGCCTCGTTGTTACTCACAAGTATTACTATGCCAACGCTGGTTTCATTCGCTGCAGTGACTGTTGGTATCATGCTTACTAAAAGCAAAGCACTAAAAAGCCACACTAATACTTTTTTCGCTACCATGGCTTATCACCTCACTTTATTATAGTGAAAAACTCCTATTTAAGCTTTTTTCATGAAATAGTTTTGTTTCGTTTTTGTTTGTTCAAAAAAGAGCCCTGTTATTGGAAATTTATCGAGTTATCGTTAAACACCGTTTGTGAGTGTTTATTATTGTTTAATAAGTCCTGATAGGGGTTTGTGTGCAACTTACGTCACTTATAATAGATTTTTGACGATGACCATTACTAGCTATTTTGTCTTGTTGCATAAAGCAAACTTTAAATCATTCTACTGAAAAGAACTAAAGGTGATGAGCATGGAGATAAAATACAAGCCCGAAGAACTTACAAAGCTCCCAAGAAGTGTAGAGTTCAGGGAGGGAAAGGTCTACATTATTGACCAGCTTCTGCTTCCGAGGGAGTTTAAGGTAATCCCTTTGAGCACTGTTGAAGAAGTTGCTAGGGCAATAAAAACCCTCCAAGTCCGCGGGGCTCCGGCAATAGGGGCAACAGCAGCCTATGGGTTAGCTTTACTTGCAGAGAACAGCAAAGCAAAAACTAAAGAAGAGTTCTTTGATGAATTTTACAAGGCATTCGAAATCCTTAGAAACACCCGTCCGACAGCGGTAAATCTCTTCTGGGCACTCAACAGGATTAAAAACCTTGTGGAGGAGCACAGAGAGGAAAGTCTTGGTGAAATAAAAAGGCTGATAGTTGAGGAGGCTCACAAGATAGCGGATGAAGACGTGGAAGCAAACCTTAGGATGGGTCACTATGCGGCTGAGATTCTTCCGGAGGGAAATATTCTAACCCACTGCAATGCTGGGAGCTTAGCTACAGTTCATCTTGGCACTGTTGGTGCTGCACTTAGAGTTATGCACAAAGAGGGCAAGCTCAAGCTTTTATGGGTTGATGAGACTAGGCCGGTTCTCCAAGGCGCAAGGCTCTCCGCTTGGGAGTACCACTATGATGGGATTCCACTAAAGCTGATAAGCGACAACATGGCTGGCTTTGTGATGCAGCAGGGAATGGTGGATGCGATAATAGTTGGTGCTGATAGGATAGTTGCCAACGGAGACTTTGCCAACAAAATTGGAACTTACTCTCTGGCAGTGCTTGCGAAGGAGCACAAAATACCCTTCTTCACCATAGCACCCCTCTCAACCATTGACATGAGCCTCAAGAGCGGCGAGGAGATTCCAATAGAAGAAAGGCCTAAAGAAGAAGTCCTGACCTGTGGGGGATGCAAAATAGCGCCCGATGTTGACGTCTACAACCCAGCTTTTGATGTAACGCCCCACAAATACCTCACGGCAATAATCACGGACAGAGGAGTTGTTTATCCACCTTTTGAGAAGAACTTGAAGAAGCTCTTTGAATAGCGTTGGGGTTTAAATATTCCTCCTCAATATTATTTTTGGTGATGGGTATGAAGTTCTTCAGCTTAAAAACTAGGATAGCAATTGGAGAAGGGAGCCTTAAGTATGTGGAGAGCATTGCTAGGAACCATGAGAGGGTCTTGATCTTATCTAGTAAGTCAATGCGCATTCATGGGTTCTTAAACGAGGTCATGAACTATGTGGAGGAAGCGGGGGCTGAAGTTGATGTTATAGAGGGCTTACCTGCAGAGCCAAGCTATGAGGACGTTGAGGAGCTGATGCCAAGAGTTAGGGAATTTTCTCCGGATTTGCTCATAGCCCTCGGAGGCGGAAGCGTAATAGACATCACAAAGGCGATAAAGGTGTTTTACGATGCTCCAGAACTGAGCTTTGAGGAAATCGCATTTCTCGACAGGTTTACAAAGCCTCCCAAGGTTATTCCCAAGCTCAAGACTCCTTTGGTGGCAATACCCTCTACAAGCGGTGCTGGGAGTGAAGTTTCAGCTGCAAGCGTTCTCAAGAAAGATGGCATAAAATACAACTTCGTGTCATTTGAAATTGCTCCAGAATACGCTATTTTGGATCCAAGGCTGCCTAGAACAATGCCGAGAGAAGTTGCAAGAAACAGCGGGCTTGACGTTCTTGTCCATGGAATTGAGGCTTATACTACGACAGCAGCCACGCCCTTCAGCGATGCAATGGCAATACAAGCTGTAAAAACCGTCTTCAAGTGGCTCCCATTGTCCGTTAATGGCGATGAAACCGCAAGAGAGAAAATCCACTATGCGGCAACAATGGCGGGGATAGCTTTCTTGAATGCACGTCTCGGAATATGCCACAGCCTAAGTCACAAAGCCGCATGGATCGGTCCCCATGGGTTGCTCAATGCTATCTTCTTACCCTATGTGATTGAGTTCAACATGAAAAGCGACTACGCAAGGAAGAAATACACTGAGATAGCAAAGGAAATAGGGTTCAACACCGCTGAAGAGCTGGTCGAAGTTATCAAAGAGTTTAACGAAATGCTTGGAGTGCCTAAGCTTAATGAGCTCGTAGATGAGGAGGTTTTCATGGCAAAGCTGGATGAGATGGCGAAAAAGGCTTATGCAGACCCTCTGGTCAACTTCAATCCCGTGGAGCCCAGCGTTGAAGATATGAAAGAACTCTATAAAAAAGCCTACTATGCCGAGTAATTTTTAAACCCTCTTTCGCTCTTTTTATCATGCATCCACTTTTAAAAAGGGCTATAGAGGAGAAGTTCGGGAGCCTTAATGAGCTCCAGATGAGGGCTTTTGATGAGGTTAGCTCCGGGAAGAGTGTTTTAATTGTAGCACCCACCGGAAGCGGAAAAACCGAGGCTGCTGTGCTTCCTGTTTTTAACGCAATTTTAGAAAAAAGGCTAGACCCTATCTCCGTCATCTATATAGCTCCTTTAAAGGCCCTTAACAGAGATTTGTTGGATAGATTGCTGTGGTGGGGGGAAAAGCTTGGGCTTAATGTGGAAGTGAGGCACGGCGACACTTCAGCCTATAGAAAAGCCCAGCAGGTGAAAAAGCCTCCCCACATGCTAATCATAACCCCCGAAACCCTTGGAGTAATCCTCACGATGAAGTCTTTTCGAAAAGCCCTCAAAAACGTTAAGTTTGTGATAGTAGATGAAATAGTGGAGCTTGTCGATAACAAGAGGGGCGCTCAGCTTAGCTTAGCCCTTGAGAGGCTTGCTGAGGTTGCAGATTTTCGGAGGATTGGTCTTTCAGCGACTGTTGGGAACGAAGAGGAAATTAAGGCATGGCTCAAGGCAGAGAGCATTGTTAAACCACCAATTGAAAAGGGCTACAAAATCAAAGTTCTCTTTCCGCAGCCCGATAAGAAGGATCTTGAGCTCTCCACCAGCTTAAGCATTTCTCTCGATGTTGCCACGAGGCTAAGGGTTCTTTGGGAGATAATAGAAAAGCACGAGAGGGCGTTGGTATTTACGAACACACGGCAATTCGCTGAGATTCTTGCTCACCGATTAAAAGCGTGGGGCAAGCCGGTAGAAGTCCATCACGGCAGCCTTTCACGAGAAGCGAGGATAAGTGCGGAGAGGGCTTTAAAAGAAGGCAAGATAAAAGCCCTTGTGTGCACATCTTCCATGGAGCTTGGAATTGATATCGGAGATGTGGACGTTGTAATCCAATATATGAGCCCGAGACAAGTAAACAGGCTTATCCAGAGAATAGGAAGAGCTAAGCACAGGGCGGGGGAAGTTAGTGAGGGCTATATAATCGCCACAAACATTGAGGATTACCTCGAAAGCCTGGTAATAGCCCAGAGGGCACTTGAAGGGAAGCTCGAAGCGGTGGAACCATATGAAAACGCCCTTGATGTTCTCGGGCATTTTATTGTGGGCCTTTTAATAGAACATAGAAGATTACCAAAGGAAGTTCCCTTTGAGATCGCAAAGAGGGCTTATCCCTACAGAAATCTGAGGTGGGAGGAATACGGCGAAGTTTTAAACATGCTGAGCGAGGCACGTTTAATCGGTTATGACGAGGAAAGCGGCCTTCTCTATCTGAGGAGGGGGGCTTATCAGTATTATTACGAGAACCTTTCCACGATTCCCGATGAAATCAGCTACAGGGTTTTTGACATAAAAAGCGGGAGGATAATTGGCCGCTTGGATGAGAGCTTCGTGATGGATCTTGAGGAAGGAGTAGAGTTTATAATGCATGGCAGAAGCTGGATTTTGCTGGGCATTGATGAGGAGTCAAGGCTGTTGAAGGTAAGGGAGAGCAAGAGTCTGGAAAGCGCTGTACCGAGCTGGGAGGGGGAGATGATACCCGTCCCCTTTGAAGTGGCTCAAGACGTTGGAAGGCTAAAAAGGGAGCTTCTTTTCGATTTTAACTCCGGCAAGGTTCTTATCTCGAAGGTGGATTTCAATGATGAGGAACTCGACCTTGCCCTTTCAATTCTAAAGAAGCAGGAACCTTTGGGAACTGACAGGGACATTGGGATAGAATCCCTCCCGAAGGCGTTAGTTATCCACGCAGATTTTGGAAACAAAGCTAACGAAGCCATCGGAAGGTTTCTTTTGGCTTTCTTGGCGGCAAAATACGGGAAAGTATTCTCCATGAAGGCGCAGGCTCATGCAATAGTCATTAACTCTCCTTTCCAGCTCAATCCGGGTGAGGTTAAGGAGTATCTTCTCCAAGATGCGAGGGCACTTCCATTTGTTCTTTCTAAGGCAGTAAGAGACAGCCCGGCTTACAGGTGGAGAATGCTGAATGTAGCGAAAAGAATTGGAGCATTGAGGAGAGAGGCGAGGATAAGAAAAATCGAACGGCTCTTTGAGGGAACTATAATTGAAAAAGAAACATTAAATGAACTTTTCCATGATAAGCTCGACGTGAAGAGAGCTGAGGAAGTTCTGAAAGCAGTTAAGGATGGAAAAATCCGGATAAAGGGTGTCTTAAGAAGAGAACCCTCACCTCTCGGCAGTATTAACCTGAGCGTTGGCGGGGAGTTTTTGGTCAGTGGAGAGCTTGAGAAAGACGAAATACTGATGCTGTTTAAGGAAAGGCTTCTAAACACGGAAGTTGCACTAATATGCACCAACTGCGGGTGGAAGAGCACCACAAAAGTTCTGCGCTTAAAGAACCGTTTGGATTATCTCCAGTGTCCCAAGTGCTCTTCCAGGATGATTGCTGTTGCACATCCAATAGATGCTGAGCTGTTTGTCTCTGCACTGAAGAAGCTCAAGAAAGGGGAGAAACTTGAAAAAGAAGAGGAGAGCGCCTATAGAAGGTTAATAAAGGCAAGCGACTTAATAAAAGCTTATGGGTTTGATGCGGTTTTGGCACTGGCAAGCTATGGCGTCGGTGCAGACACTGCCGCCAGACTTTTGAGCCAGTATAGAGGAGAAGCACTCCTGGTAGCTCTTTTGGAAGCTGAGAGGAGGTATATAAGAACAAGAAAATTTTGGAAGGATTGATCTAACTCCTCCCGTAGATCTCGTTAACCTTCCTCAAAAACTCGCTTGCCTTGACCACGTCTCTTACATCTATTCTTTCGCCCTTTGTGTGGGAGATGTCGAGGTTCCCGGGGCCGAAAACAATAGTCTTTGTTCCGTTGTACATGAAGTTAATTGCATCCGTCCAGCTCCTCATTCCTCCGAAGTCTTCCAGATCAACTTCTTCCATGGCTTTCTTTGCCAGCTGCACTATCTCTTCACTCTCGTCAAGCTCATAGCCATCCCATATTTCCGTGTACTCATAGCGGAGGGTGTATTCATCCAATATGGGCTCCATTAAGTCCAGAACGTCCTCAACTTCTTGGTTAGGTAAGAGCCTCGCTTCAAACCTTCCCTTGCAGAGAGCTGGAATTAGGTAGTAGGGGTTCTCACATATCAGCTCTTGCAGTCCTATGTAGGCATCGAAGTACTTCCCCTTCTGCTTGAAGGGTTCAAGAGCCTTAAGCTCCTCTATCATCTTGTAAGCCTGGTCTATGGCGTTTATCCCGCTCTCGGGGCATGCTCCGTGAGCTTCTTTCCCGTCAACTTCGAAGTAAGCTTCTATGTTTCCTGCATGGGCTATATGAACTTCAAGGTCGGTTGGCTCTATTACTATTGCCATCTTTGGTTTGTAGCGCTCCATAAACAGAGCAGACCCCATTCCTTCTTTTTCTTCGTCGCTCACAAATACAACTCCGACGTTGAGGTCTTGCTTATCCTTCTTGAGGCTCTCAAGCATTAGGAGAACGCTTGCCAGTCCGCCTTTAACATCACTAGCTCCCGTACCGTAGACGATATTTCCCCTGACAAAAGGCTCGGCTCTTACGTCTATCGTGTCCATGTGAACTTCAAAGAAGAGCTCAGCCTCGGGGTTTACAACGAGGTCGATTACCTTTCCATCGCTCTCTATGTGGACATCATAGTCCAATCTGTGGAGGAACTCCATTATGTGCAAGGCAAGACGGTCTTCCTGTCCTGATGGTGATGGAATCTTCAAAAGCTCGACCAAAATTTCCTTTGCTCTCTCAGCTTTCATTTGGCTCACCTAATTTGTTTGGGTTAAGAAGCTTATAAAGGTTTGTTGGTCTTCGGGTTTGAGGATTTTTGTCAAAATCCCCGAGTAGCAGAGTGAAGCATTTTTATGTATTGATTATGAAGATTTTAAGCTCTCGTAACAGATAGCATTATTCACTGTACACTATCCTGCCATTTATCACTACAAGCTCGATCTTATTTCGAATGTCTAATGGATCTCCATTAAACACAAGAAGATCTGCATCCTTTCCTTTTTCTATGCTTCCAACTTTGTCATTAATTCCCAGAATCTTGGCAGGTGTTATCGTTATACTCCTAAGAGCAATATTTGGATCAAGTCCTTCTCTTACTGAAAGTGATGCCATAATCGGTAGTTCAAAAATAATTTGTCCTAGAGCGTCAGTTGTTAATGCAAATTCTACACCTGCGTTAGCTAGTAACACTGGAGATTTAATAGTTAGATTTCTGAGTTCTGGCTTATGGCGGGGGAGGAGAAGGGGGCCATGAACTATAGGCACCTTTTTTTCTGCGATTATCTCTGCAACTTTGTATGCTTCTGTTCCATGCTCTATCACGATGTTAACTCCAAATTCTTCTGCAATTCTTATTGCAGTCAGTATGTCACTGAATCTATGAGCATGAGCCCTAATTGGAATCTCTTTCTTTAGCACCAGTTCCAAGGCCTCTAGCTTTATGTCAAAATCTGGAGCGTTATCAGAATTATCTTTTGTTTTTTCTTTTTTGGTCATATATGTCTTGGCTTTGTAAAGCCATTCTCTTATCAAGCCTGAAGTTGCCATTCTAGTTTGTGGACTTCGTTTCTGGTTGATTCCGTATACATTCATTGGATTTTCTCCAAATGCCATTTTCATCCCGATAGTTTATTAGCATCTCCTCTACAGTCTTACCATAAGTCTTTATAGCTGCTCCCATCCCACCAATAGGATTTGCACTTCCAGGTAGTATTCCTACAGTAGTTATTCCAAATTTTCTTGCCATTTCAAAGGCCGTGTCATCAGTTTAATTCCATCTATAACTCTCAAATGTGGAGTTATTGGGTCTGTCATTTCATTACCGTCGTTCCCTTCCCATCTTAAACCTTCTTCAAAAAGTCCGATATGTGCATGAGCGTCTATGAATCCAGGGGTTATGACTTTCTCTTTTACGTCTATAATTTCATATTCTTTAGGAATTTTAGTGTTTTTTCCACCTATTTTTTCAATTTTTCCATTTTTTATTAGGACAACTCCTTCTTTAATAGTTCCTAAATTAGACATCGTTAATATTGTAGCTCCGCTCAATGCAAATTGGGAGAGCTCTTTTTTCATTTTCTATCACCCTCTAAATTCTTACTACCAAGGCCTACATTTGTTTAAGCCTCGGATTTATGTATTCCTCTATTGCATACCCTATTTGCGTAAATCCAAGAACTGTTATTGTAATCATTATCCCTGGGGCCGTTATCCACCACCAAAGGCCGCTAGAGATAGCTCCTGAATTCCTTGCCCAGTAAATAATGGCTCCCCATGATTTTTTAGATGGGTCTCCTAGTCCAAGGAAACTAAGCGATGCTTCAGCGATCATAGCTCCACCGACTCTCATTAAAGTAAATGCCACAAGGAGAGGGAGTAACTGGGGTAGTATATGCTTAAACATTATTCTTTTGTTGCTGGCTCCGAGAGCTCTTGCTGCTTCTACGTAATCTCTTTCTTTTAGTGACAGTACTTGGGCTCTAACCATTCTTGCAATCCCAGGCCAACTAAATATTGCGATTGTTATCACTATATTCATGTACCCCTGGCCAAGAATAGATGCGAGAAGTATCATAAAGGGCAATATTGGAATGAGTAGCATAACATCCGTTACTGCCATTAGAGCTTCATCAATTATCTTCCCATAATATCCTGCGAGTAAACCTACAAGGGTTCCTATGACTACTGTTGAAACTGCTGCAGTAATTCCTACGAACAAAGAAATTCTTGCTCCATAAACTAGTTCACTAAATACATCTTGACCTATATCGTTTGTCCCCAGTAAGTGGTCCCAAGAGGGAGGCAGGAATGGAGCATCCACAATTTTCCAAGGATCATAAGGAGCAATATATTGGGGAGCAATAGCCATTGCGAATGGCAAAGCCAATAACATTAAGCCAATTTTCCCTCTTCTGCTTTTTAATATTGTTTTAGCAATCTCCAAAAATGAAAATATTTTATCAAACAAAGATTCAAACAATCTTTGGTTCTTTCTGTTCATTGCTCACTCACCCTTGGATCTATTATTGGATACATGAATTCGACTATTGTAACTAACACTAATGTCAACAGAGAGGTGTACACTACTATACCCAAAAGTAGTGGATAGTCTGTCATATATACTGCATCATAGAGTAATTTACCAACACCAGGTAATGAAAAAACAACTTCAATAAGCATTGCTCCACTTACTGACCAACCTAGATCCAATGCAAGGGCAGTAACTACGGGTAAACTAGCAGGCCTTAGAGCATGCTTGAAAAGAATTGTCCTATCTGGCATCCCTTTTGCTTTAGCCACTAAAATAAAATCTTCCCCAAGGATATCTATCATTGTATTTCGCATGAGCATGAAATATCCTGCAAAGCCCAGAATAACTAAGGTTATAAATGGAAGCCACAAATGTGATATTACATCTTTTAAAAACTCTAGACGACTGGTATACTCCATTCCATATGAATACGCTCCATAGAGCGGAGCTAGTCCAAAATAATATCCAAATATTATTAATAATACAATTCCAAGCCAAAAACTTGGCATTGACCTAATAAACATAACAAGAGACACTAAAAAGGAATCAAATGCTGATCCTCTCTTGTAAGCTGCCATGGCACCGAGAAATATACCAACTAACGCTGAAACAATAATGGATGTCGTAACAAGAACAATAGTCCATGGCAGAGCTTCCTTAATAACTTCAGATACTGGCTCAAGCCGGCTAAAGGAGATTCCGAGATTACCATGAAGGAAAAACTCTTTTATAAAGGTTTTATACTGTTCCCACAAAGGTTGATCTAATTTAAACTCTTTAATAAGAGCTTCTCTTAATTCTGGTGAAATATTTGGATTTTCTGCTAAATAAGCAAATGCACCTCCAGGTAATAATCTTGGGATTACAAAGGTAATGCTTACTATTATGTAAAAAACTATTCCTCTTATTATTATTTTTCGTAGGACTCTATATATCCAGCCTTTATCCATTTTATGCCCTCCTTATTATTTGAAAAATCTTCCAAACATTACTTAGAGCAAAAATAAAGCTAAAAATTAGTTCATTCACTTTCTCTTTCTGAGTATTATTGGTAGTAGTGCTAATCCAATTAGTGATGCTGGTCCACATATGCCTCCCTTACTCTCACTTGGAGTTTGGGATTTTGTGGATGTTGAGGAGCTTACACTTTGTTTTACTTCGCTTGTTTGGATGGATTGTTGTTTGTTTATCTCTTTGTTATAAAGATTCATGAGACTGAACCAGTTATCTGGGCCCATTATGTCTGAAAGCACCCATCCTTCCCAGTTTTTAGTACTATATGCGAATATAAACTGTTGATGAACCATGTTAAGAAGTGGAACATTCTCCGTGAGTATTTCCTGAATTTTATATACTATTTTCTTTCTTTTTTCATAGTCCACAGTGTATCTTTGCTTATCAAGTAGTTCATCTAATCCCGGGATAACACAATGACCTTCATTCCATCCACCTTGTGAGTGGAACAACATTCTTAGAATATCTGGGTCAAGTGAGCCAATTCCACCTATTATTAGCATGTCAAAGTTCCCTGAATCAAGGTAATTTGAAAGAGTTGTCCATTCCAATGGTTGATATTTAACGTTAACTCCAATTTTTTTCAAGTTTTCAGCTATCATCTGTCCCCATCTAACTCTTAATGGATCGTAGGAAGGTGAGTATATGGTTAAAGTAATATCTGACCCATCTGGGGTTTCTCTCCATCCATCTCCGTCTACATCTTTGAATCCAATTTCGTCTAATAATTGAGCAGCTTTTTGTAAGTTAAATGGATATTTCTCTTCTTTTGAAGGTAAGTTTGGATTGTACCATTCTTTTAGGGTTGGTGGAATCCTGCCGAGGGAACCCGGTAATGCATGCCCTTGATACACCACTTTTACGACTTCAGTTTGGTTAATAGCATGATGAACTGCTTGCCTGAACTTTACTTCACTCATTGGCCATCTCTGACAGTTAAAATACATGAATCTAGCTCCAAATTCGGTTACTGCATGCAAATGGGCATCAGGAATCTTTTCAACTTGGGGAATTGAACTATATGGAATACTCCAAGTCATTACGTCGACTTCTCCTTTTTTAAATGCCATAAGCATTGCATCAGGATTGGATATTATTGGCATTACAATTTCATCTATAAGAGGCCTTCCGAGATGATAATTAGGATTGGCTTTAAGTTTATAATATTGTTGTGGCTTGTGTTCAACAAAAATAAAGGGTCCTGATCCTATTGGCTTTTCATTTTTATACTGGAGAATGGAGTTCTTGTCTACATTCTCCCAGAGATGTTTGGGGACTATATAAATTGAAGAAGCTATCATATATAAGAAGGGTGCATAAGGTTCTTTTAAGTAAATCTTTACAGTATTACGTATCTACGGCTTCAGCTTTGTCAATTACTGCAGCAACATCTGCAAACCTTGTTTGATTACCAATCTCTGCAAGTAAGTTATATGTAAATGCAACATCTTCTGCTGTTACTGGTTTTCCATCATGCCATGTAGCATTCTTAAAGATCTTGAAAGTCCACACTTTACCATCTTCAGAAACACTCCAATCTTCAGCTAGTCTTCCAGCATATTTCATGTCGGGAGTCATTATTGTTAATGTATCATACACATTATCTAAAATCATTGCCTCCCATGAGGAGGTGTAGGTAAATGGATTCAGAGTATTTGCCTCACCCATCATGGGCCATTTGAAAGTTCCTCCTGGTTTTATTCCTGATTCTCTATGAATATAATTGAATATGTTCGCCTTGTTTGTGTCTGCACTACTTACTGGCAACAATATTGAAAATAATGTCATACCAACTAAAATCAAACTTAAGAGTCGATTTCTTTTCATGTTCATACCTCCTGTACTAGCATTGTGGAGTAACATGTCAAAATGTTAAAGGAATATTACCAATATAAATAATTTTCCAATTAAAGTTTTTCATAAATTGTCGTATAATTTAAAAAGTATCAAAAAAGTTTTATTAAACTTTAACCTTTAATTGGGGTTTAAATCTTAAGCAATAAAAATAATAGGATAAAATAATTAAGGCTTCAGGTTTTAACTTCTTGAACGATAACTTAGAAAGAGAACATAATATACTGAAAACTAATGTTAATTATCAGGATAACTTAAGCTTTAAGGTTCTTTTACTACAATCTGTTTGGCATTGAAATCTTGCTCTTTTATTATGAGATCAACCTAAAGTTCACTCAATGCATCCTTAAAAGGAACTTCGAGACCTTTCAGTGTCTTCACACCAAATAGGATTCTGTAGTCATGTATGCAACTTTCTCCTTGTATAACCTCTTCAACGCTCTTTCTAAGATCTGAGACATCTTCCCCAAACATCCCTATTAAGAGGTCATAGCCACCCCATATTTCATATACTTCAAATGTGTTTTCATTCTCCATGAGCTTTTTCTTAAAGGCTATAATTTGGTTCTTTGGAGTTTCAGGCTTCAGCTTGATAAGTACGAACGCATAGCTATATCCAAGTTTGTCAAATCTTAAATAAGCTGATATAAAGAGACATCCTTTCTTTTGTAAATTTATTCTTCTCCACCTAACGGCGGATTTTGAGAGGCCTATTCGTCTTCCAATTTCCGCATCACTCATTCTAGCGTTTTCTTTTAAAAGCCTTATAATTTGCCAATCTGTTTTTGATAACCTTTTCTTCATTTTGATACCCCCATTTTTGTTTATTGTATTTTAACTTATTAAATTTTTAGTCCCTTGGCTAATAATCATGCCAAATTATTGTTCAATAGGATAAGCATTTCTCCATATTTTTGGTTCAACAACAGATATATACTGGTAGTCGTCCTCACTTTCTGGGTGTAATGAATGAAAAAATACACGATTGGACTAATTAGAGTGCTAACAATTCAAGATGAAGAACTCCTTAACCGTCACGGGAAAATTATTGAGAAAGCCTTCCCAGAGCTAAAAGTAATCAGCAGGTGCATTGAAAACCAACCTAAAGGGATATACGATGAAAAAACTGAGGAAGAAGCAAAACCAAAAATTTTGCGCTTGGTAAAAGAGTTTGAAAGTGATGGTGTTGATGCGATCATCATAAGTTGTGCAGCTGACCCTGCTGTTGAAGAAGCCAGAAAATTAGTTTCAATTCCAGTCATTGGGGCTGGATCTGCTGCTTCAGCATTGGCCTTGGCATATGGCAGAAAAATTGGGGTTCTTAACTTAACTGAAGAAACTCCAAGGGTAATAAAGGAAATTCTCGGTAAGAACTTAGTTGCAGAAGATCATCCTAATGAAGTCACCAATACCCTCGACTTAATGACAGACTGGGGAAGAGAAGAAGCAATACGAGCTGCAAAGAGATTAAAAGAAAAGGGTACTGAAGTAATAGTTCTTGGATGCACCGGAATGTCAACGATTATGATTGCTCCTATTCTTGAAGAAGAGGTTGGGATCTCAGTTATTGATCCGGTAATTGCTGCGGGAGCAGTGGCTTTACACTCCCTTAGAAGAGTGGAGGCATGGGGTGATCTTAATGAGAATAAGGGTTGATGAAAAACTAGCTGAAGCGGCTGTTCTTGGTGGAGCTTTTTTTGGAGGTGGGGGAGGAGGCGATTTAAGATTGGGATTAAAGCATGCTAAACTCGCTATTGAGATGGGTGAAGTGGTAATAGTAGATGTGGATAGTATTCCTGAAGACAAATACATAGCTACAGCTTCTATGGTAGGAGCTCCTGCAGCAAAAGAGAGATATCTCCTCCCGGTTCACGCAATAAAATCTACAGAACTCTTTATGAACGTGGCCAGAGTTCCGCTCGGAGGCCTAATTTCCTCAGAAAATGGAGGTTATTCAACTATAAATGGCTGGATACAATCCGCAGTATTGGGGATTCCAATTGTAGATGCTCCAACAGATGGAAGGGCACATCCTGCGGCGGTTATGGGCTCTATGGGCTTGCATAAGCTTCCAAATTATCTCTCAATTCAAACTGCTGTTGGAGGAAACAAAGAGAAGGGAAAATACATCGAAGTTATTGTAAAAGGGTCTTTAGAAAGAGCAGCAAAGATGATCAGAGAAGCAGCAGTTCAGGCAGGAGGATTAGTTGCAGTAACGAGGAATCCTGTAGCTCCAGATTACGTAAAAGAGAATGCCGCAGTAGGGGCAATTTCACAGGCAATAGAAGTTGGTAAAATAATGCAGGAGAATATCTCCAATCCCGAGCAAATGGTTGAAAGAATAGTACAATATCTTGGAGGCGGGGAAGTTATAGACAAGGGCGAAGTTAAGCAGGTAGCCTTGGAAACAAAAGGGGGCTTTGACATCGGAAGGATTATCGTGAAGGGAAGCACAGTCGAAAAATACGAAATAACCTTCTGGAATGAATTTATGACTCTCGAAGATGCCGAAGGAAGGAGATATGGAACTTTTCCAGACTTGATAGTTATGGTGGATCTCCAGACAGGACTTCCCCTAACCTCTGCAGAGGTAAAACGAGGGGATAAAGTTCTCTTAGTTACAATACCCAAAGAACACATTATCTTGGGGACTGGAGTTAAGGACCCCGATGTTTTGAAGCTGGTGGAACAAGTTATTGGAAAGAAGATTGTTTAAAGGTGATTAGGATGCTAAAGCAAGTGATAGAGGCTTACGAACTGCTGGACAGTGCATATGTGGATGGAGAGAAAGTTGCCCAAATTCTAAAGGAAAGAGGTCTCGATAGAGTTGAAGTTCGCAGGATAGAAGGAGAAAAAGGTTATACAGACTTCATTAAAATAATAGTGCCTGGAAAAAATGGAAAGCTTTCTGGTGGCAACGCTCCAACACTTGGAATAATCGGCAGGCTTGGGGGAATTGGGGCAAGGCCTGAAATGATTGGCTTAGTTTCAGACGCAGATGGTGCAATAACTGCAATAGCCGTTGCCCTAAAGCTTGCAGACATGATAAAAAATGGGGATATGCTAGATGGGGATGTTATAATTGCCACCCATATATGCCCAAATGCACCAACCCAGCCCCACGACCCCGTTCCCTTCATGGGCTCCCCTGTTGACATGGCAACAATGAACAAGTACGAAGTTGACCCAATGATGGATGCAATTCTCTCAGTGGACACTACAAGAGGGAACAGGATAATAAACGTTAAGGGGTTCGCAATAACCCCAACAGTAAAAGAGGGATGGATACTAAAAGTAAGTGATGATTTGTTGGATATAATGCAGTATGTAACTGGAAAAATGCCTGCGGTTGTTCCTATAACTATGCAAGATATAACCCCATATGGAAATGGTGTCCACCACATCAACAGCATTTTACAACCAGCAACAGCTACAAACGCGCCAGTAGTTGGTGTTGCCATAACAGCCGAGGTTCCAGTTCCCGGATGTGCAACGGGCGCAAGTCATGAAGTTGACATAGAACAAGCTGCAAGATTCTGTATTGAAGTTGCAAAAGGATTTGGTAAGGGTAAGGTGAGGTTCTACGATGAAGAAGAGTTCAAACACTTAGTTAAGCTCTATGGGCCAATGAATCACCTTCAGACACTAGGGAGGAGGAAGTAATGAAAGTTGGGTTCATAACAATAGGACAATCACCTAGAGTAGATGTTGTTCCAGAGATAGAACCCTATCTAGGTGACATAGAGATTATTGAATGTGGAGCTTTGGACGGATTAACATTAGAGGAGATCAAAGAATTGGCTCCAAAAGAGGGAGAATACGTTCTGGTAAGCAGACTTAGGGACGGCACTCAAGTAAGACTCAGCAGGGAAAAGATAGTTAAAAGACTTCAAGAGTGTATCAAGAAACTGGAAAAGGAGGTTGACATCATTGGGGTTCTCTGTACTGGAGAATTTCCGGAATTGACTTCAAAAAAACTGCTTGTTGAACCTTCTTTACTTCTTTTAAAAACAGTGGAATCGCTAGGAGTTTCAAAGCTTGGGGTTGTGGTTCCCGATCCAGATCAAATAGAGATGACCAAAAGAAAGTGGAGCAATATTGCAGACACAATCAAAGTTCAAAGCGTTTCTCCTTACCTTGGAGAAAAAGATGAACTCATAAGAGCCGCACAAGAGCTAAAAGATTGCGACCTTATTGTACTGGACTGCATTGGATATAATTTTAATGCCAAGAAACTCGTAAAAAAGATTACAAAAACACCCGTTGTTCTACCAAGAACCCTAATGGCTCGGGTTATTGGAGAACTTTTGGAGGAATGAGCTTATGGCACTTTTTGATATTAATCCTGAGCTCTACAAGGCATGTGAAATCGCATTAAAACAGTGTCTTGGAGTTCGAGAAGGCGAATCAGTAGTTGTAATTGCAGATGAACCAGAGCGCAAAATTGGATACCATCTCTGGATGAAAGCTAAGGAATTAAACGCGGAGGCAGTTTACATAGAAATTATCCCTAGGAAAATGCATGGAGAAGAACCACCAAAGCCTGTTGCCGAAGCTATGAAAGCAGCGAACGTTGTAATTGCTCCAACCTCAAAGTCAATAACTCATACACTAGCAAAAAAGGAAGCATGCGAAAAAGGAACAAGAGTGGCGACTCTACCTGGCATCACCGAAGAGATTTTTATCAGAACAATGAGCGCTGATTATGAGGAGATACTAGAACTCACAAATAGAATAGCCGATATTTTGGATCATGGAAGAATTGTACGTATCACGACTAGCCTTGGTACAGATTTGGAGTTCTCAATAGAGGGTAGAAAAGCTAAAAGAAGCACAGGGATTTACAGGAACCCGGGTGAATGTGGGAATCTCCCTGGAGCCGAAGCGTACATAGCTCCTGTAGAAGGAACGGCAAATGGTGTTGCAGTTATTGATGGCTCTATGGCTGGAATTGGAATTTTGAATAGTCCAATCAAGCTCACAATTCGTGAAGGTTTAGTTGAAAAAATTGAAGGAGGTGATGAAGCAAGAAAGCTGGAGGAAATTTTGTCAAAATACGGAAAGGAAGCAAGAAACATAGCAGAATTCGGAATAGGGACGAATCCCAATGCAAGAATAAGTGGGAATATTTTGGAAGATGAGAAAGTCTTTGGAACAGTACACATTGCATTAGGAAGCAACTACGATTTTGGAGGACGTGTAAAAGCTCCCATCCATTTGGATGGGATTATTAAAACCCCAACAGTTTTGATTGATGGGAAATATTTGTTTAGAGATGGAGCGTTACAAGGTGGCAAAAATGAAGAGTAAAATCAAAGAAGAAATAGTTTCCTTCTTGGAAAACAACAAAAAAAGATTTGTAGAGATAGCTCAGTACATTTGGGAGAATCCGGAACTCGCTTTTGAAGAATTTAAATCATCAAAAATACTCGCAGATACTCTAAAAGAATTTGGCTTTGAAGTTGAAAGAGGTATAGCCGACTTGCCAACAGCCTTTGTAGGCACATGGGGAGAGGGAAAACCGGTATTAGGTCTTTTAGCCGAGTATGATGCCCTACCAGGTTTGGCTGCTGATGGTTCTGGTAAACCAGGCCATGGCTGTGGGCACAATTTACTTGGAACTGCAAGCGTTGCTGCGGGGATAGCAGTCAAACGAGCAATGGAAAAATATGGATTAAAGGGTACAATAAAGGTCTTTGGATGCCCTGCCGAAGAAGTGGTGCTAGGAAAAGTTATAATGGCAGCAAGAGGGGTATTTAACGGTTTAGACGCAGTAATTCAGTGGCACCCTTACTGGGAAAATGCAATCCGCTATGACAGTTCAAACGCCGCAGAGATAAAAGTTTACAGATTCTACGGGAAATCAGCTCACGCCGGAGGCACCCCTTGGGAAGGAAAAAGTGCTCTCGATGCCGCACTCTTGTTCTTAAATTCAATAGAGTTCCTGAGAGAGCACATTTGGGAGAAGGATAGGATTCATTACATAATCACCAAAGGAGGTGATGCTCCAAATATAGTTCCAGACTTTGCCGAAGTCGCGGTTGGTATCAGATCATACGACATGAAACACTTTGTAGAGCTATCAGAAAGAATTGACAAGTGCGCAATTGGATCAACTCTCAGCACTGGGACAAAAGTAGAGATATTTAGCAAAGGTGCCTGTTATCCCATACTCCCCAACAAGGTGTTGTCTTCGGTAGTGTATGAAAATTTGAGGATTGTAGGTCCTCCGAAATTTACAAAAGACATTCTAAAAAGAGAAAAGCTCCATACAAATATCAGTAAGTTTGAAGGTTGGGAAATAGGGGAAGAATGGAGAGGAATGACAGCGTCAACAGATGTTGGAGATGTTAGCTGGCTAGTCCCAACTTCAGGCCAGCTTACAACAGCATGTGCTCCTATTGGGACTCCAACTCACAGTATAGAGTTTACCAAGTATTCCGGTAGGTCTGTGGGATATGAGGGCATGATAACAGCAGCTAAGGTAATGGCGCTTTCGCTAGTAGATATCCTCCTGAACCCAGATGTTGTAGCTAGGGCATGGGAAGAATTCAAAATGAGAAAAAAAAGTTTAGAGTGGGAATACAAGCCACTACTACCGGCAAAAATAGAATCTCGGCTTGATTTAGAGATAAAAAGAGAAGAACTCAAAATAGAGAATCCTACGAGAATAAAAAACTTGTTTAATACCTAAGCTTCATACAATAAAAGAGGAGGTGTTGTGAAATGGAAGACGATACGAAAAAAATGGGTGTTATAATAGCAGTAATGTTTGTCGTGTTTGTGTTATTTAGAGTATACTACCAAAAGGGTAGAAAACTATTAGCAAACTACCATCCGTGGGACTGGATCGGATTAGTAGTATTGTTTAGTCTCTTGGGTTATGCGATGTATAAGTTACAAAAGAAAGGATCCGAAGAGGCCTAAATTATTAAAGCAAGCCTAAGATGAAACCTTGAAGCAACCTAGCATAGTTAAAAAAATCAGGGTGGAGTTAAAATGTCGGAATACATAATAGAATTGGAAAATGTGTCATACAAGTATCCCGGAAGTTCAGAGTATGCTATCAAAAATATAAACTTAAGAATCAAGAAAGGCGAAAGGGTACTAATAACTGGACCTTCTGGAGCAGGTAAGACTACACTCTGTAGTATATTTAACGGCCTAGTTCCCCATCACTATGGAGGAGAATTAGAGGGGAGAGCTATAGTAAGTGGAAGAGATATAACAGAAGCGACTATTGGCGAACTAGCATTTATAGCAGGTTTACTATTTCAAGACCCCTCCTCCCAATTAATCTCCCCAACAGTAGAAGATGAAGTAGCATTTGGACTAGAGAATAAAGGAGTGTCCCCTGAAGAGATAGAGAAACTCGTAGACTATTATCTTAGGTACCTAGGAATTGAGCACTTAAAGGGAAGAACACCTCAACACCTTTCTGGGGGACAACAACAATTGGTAGCTCTAGCTGCAGTTCTTGCTATGGAACCCGAAATCTATGTACTCGATGAACCAACCTCGAATTTAGACCCTATAAATTCAGAAATGGTATTTAAAGTAATACATAGGATCGCCAAAGAAAGAGCTAAGACCTTAATTTTAGTAGAACATAAACTAGAAAAGGTAATTGATATCGTCGACCGTCTAATCGTAATGAATAAAGGAGAAATAGTCTACAATGGTCCATTTGAAGGCATTCTAGATGACATCAATAAGTACGAAGAAATAATAAATCTTGGAGTACCGATTCCACAAGTTACACAACTATACGCATTGTTCAAGAAGAGCAATAAAATAAACTCGTCAAAGATTCCTCTAAAAGTTCCTGAAGCAAGAGACGTCTTTGCAAGATATATTGATTTACAAAACCAAGAAAGAATAAAAGATGCATGCCTAAAATATACTTTCCAGGACAAATACACTCAAAACAGAAAAGAACCTATTATCAAAGTTGAAGATGTGCATTTTGTATATCCTAATGGGGTAAAAGCACTAAATGGAATATCTCTAGAAATATACAGAGGAGAATTTGTGTCAATTCTTGGACAGAATGGCTCTGGAAAAACAACCTTAGTAAAGCACTTTAATGGTCTTTTAAAACCAACTTCGGGAAGAGTAATAGTTGATGGAATGGATACCAAAGAAGTAAAAATGATTCAATTAGTAAAGAAAGTTGCATATTGTTTTCAGAACCCAGATGAACAGATATTCGCATCTAGAGTCAGGGATGAGCTGGCTTATGGCCCTAAGAACTTAGGGTATCCTCCTGAGAAGATTGAGGAGTTAGTAACCAAAGTTTCCAAAGAACTTGGACTATATGAGTTACTTGATAAAAATCCATTTGAACTGAGCATGGGGCAAAGACAAATTCTTGCAGTAGCCTCAGTTCTAGTAATGGAACCAGAAATTCTAATAGTAGATGAACCAACTACTGGACAAGATCCAAAAGGCGCGCGAAAAATCATGGATCTTATGAAATCATTAAACCAGCAAGGAAAAACAATAATTGTAATTACACACGATATGAATCTTGCAGCAGAGTATTCCGACAGAATAATTGTGATTAATAATGGAAAGAAACTCACAGAGGGCACTCCCAGAGAAGTATTCTCTAATCTAAATCTTCTGAAAAAAGCCCATCTAGAACCTCCCCAAGTTACTCAGCTTGCTCTTGAACTTGGACTCCCTTGTATCCCACTTAATGTTCAGGAATGTTTTGAAATTTTTTCCCAACTATGGAGGGAGAAAGATGAATAACAGCAATAAAAGCTTGCTGTATAAGCTAGACCCTAGAACGAAAATGCTAATGTTACTAGGATTTATAATCGGAGGCGTGCTTATTCAGGATCCGATAATAGTACTAGTACTACTGCTTGGGGTTATTGCAATTTATGTAAAAATTGGTCTTACAGAGAGACTGAAAAAGCTGATGGGAACTATTTGGATAGCTATGATACTCCTATTCCTACTAAACTTCCCATTTGTAAAACCAAAACCTGGAGAAGAGATACTCCTTTATCTTATACCTCCAGATCATGTTCCAGTGGCTATCTCCAATCTTGCTCAAGGAATTGCTAATGCATTAAGATTCGCATTTTTCATCTTAGTAGCAACCCTACTTACTGAGACTACTCCAACCGCAGACTTAGTCCGTGCTCTAGTAAAACTCAAAATGCCGCCAGAAATAGCCATATCTATTGGGATAGCATTTTCATACATCCCTGTACTTGTCAAGGAATTCGAGACAATCATCGAAGCTCAACGGTCAAGGGGTGCGAATTTTGAAACAAAGAATCCACTCAAAAAGATCTACCTGCTAATTCCCGTAATAGTCCCCGCAATGTTCATTTCAATAATTAGAGGTAGAGAAATAGCGAAAGTAATAGAAGCAAGGGGTTTCATGTACGATCCTAGGAATAGAACATATAGACGTGAACTAAAGCTAAAAATGGAAGATAAAGGGATGATAATATTAACTTTTGTTTTTGTAATTTGTATAGCTATCTTGAAAAGTAAAGGATATTTGGAGTATACTTCCACTTTAGAATACCTAATTAGGAGGTGATAAGATATGGAAAAAGGAAGTGAAAGTAAGAAAAAACCTCTCTTAACATCTAGACAAATGGGACTAATAGCAGCATTTGGTGGAGCAGCATTTGCATTTAGAGCACTAGGAATAGCCATTCCATTAGTACCTCCATTAGTAATGGATCCTGGAGCACTAATGCCATGTCTAGCAGGTATGGCAGGAGGCCCATTAGTCGGTGCAATTGTAGGAATAGCTAGAGGTATTCCCTCTGGATTGCCTGCCGTAGATTTGTGGGCCCAACCAATTAAGGGAATATATTGGGCATACGTCTGGAAGTATATCATACTAAGAGTCAAGGATACAAAGAAAAGGTGGTTATTCTTCGCATTTATGACATGGTTCCTGCAATTCTTTGTGGAGGCCCCAATGTTCATTGCAGCAAACGCCTTTATCTACAAGATTTACCCATTTTATCCAACATGGCCGTTTACATTGGGATGGTATAGTGGGATAGTATATCCATTGTTCCAGTTTGCAGTATTTGCAGCTATGGTAAAGGCATTCCCAGGCTTGTTTGGATGGGATACTGGGAAGGCACCATGGTGATTTTGCTTTGAACTTTTATTTTTTCTTCTTTTTTGTAGTTGAAATTGTAAATCTTATGATAGTAGGGATGTTTTAACAATGAGAGAGCATATAGAAATACCAAACTTCAAAAGTGGTGATAAGAATGGAAGTAATGAAAGCAGTTAAGGGTCGTAGGGCTGTGAGAAAGTTCAAAGACAAGAAGATTCCAAAAGAACACCTCCTTAAAATCCTTGAAGCAGGAATCTGGGCCCCAAGCGGAAGTAACATCCAACCTTGGGAATTCATACTAATAACTCAAGAACCAACAATAGAGAAGATAAAACTAATATCCCCAGGCCTCTTCGGAAACCCTACAGCCTTAATAATATGCTGCATCAACAAAAAAAGAGCAGAAAAAGGAGGCAGAGCAGGAGAAAACACAGCACTAATGGATGTTTCGATGGCTGCTCAAAACATGATGTTAATGGCTTACTCACTTGGAATAGGTTCCTGCCCAATAGTTTCATTTAACAAGATTGCACTAAAAGAACTTTTGAATATTCCCAAAGATGTGGAGCCGATACTTATGATAAGTTTCGGCTATCCCGAATTCTGGCCCAAACCGCCGAAAAGACGGCCGTTAAAGGAGGTGGTGTACGTTGAAGAGTACGGAAAGCATCTTGAATGATGATCACTTCAAACTTTTAGCCTTTTTAATAACAAGCGCTAGGGGCTGCGTTGGTGAACCTCCCTTGTACGGCCCGTTAAGATTGGTAGACGCTGCGGCAAGACTTGTTGAGATAATGAAGAAAGAAGGAAAAGCAATTCCCGAGATAATAGAACTGCAAAAGCTGATTGAAGAAAAGAAGGACTTGGTAATGTACGACGAGGAAGAGTTCATCAAATTTTTGGATGATCTTTCAAAAAAACTAGCAGAGATAATTAAAAAACAATAAAAAACTGAGGAGGACTCAAAAATGGAGGAAAATGACACGGAAATAGCAGTTTTAAAGAAGATTTTCAAAGGAAGACTAGACGATTTAGATATCAAAATTTATCAACTATTACGAGAAGATGGTCGGATGAGTGACACAAAAATAGCTGAAAAACTAGGTGTTTCAGTTACCACTATTAGACGTCGTCGTCTAAAGCTTCAAGAAGAAGGAATTTTACAAATAGTTGGTCTGTTACTTTTGAAAGCAGCAAATGTTGTATATGCTGATGTATTAGTCAAATTAGATAAAGAAGCTCGAATCGAAGAGATTAATGAATTTATCAATGAAGCTCTTAGCAATCCAAGAATATATGAAGTAACCGAATACATTGGAGGGGATTATGATATCTTACTAAGATTCTTTGAAACAAATCTTGAAAGACTTAGATATCACATTGACAAGTTTCTCAGAAATAGACAAAAAAGAATCATAGAAAAGTACCAAGTGTATCCTGCAATAGGGAGCCCCAAGGCATGGTATAAATCATTTAAACTGAAATTTTGATTATGTTATCTCTCACTTTTTAAGTTTATGTTAATTTTTTAGAGTTAGTGGTATCTTCTCTGTTTGACAAGCCAAGATTGATACTATTCGTCACTATACTTCAGATTCTTTAAATACAATAGATAAAAGTAATGTGATAAAGTTTGGAAGTTCTATAGATTACAGTATAAAGATGAACAAATTTGTCTTAGTATGATGTAAGATTTTAAACAAAAAGGTATAAATATTACATTTTTTATCTACTTTATGATTATGTTTTCAATTAGGAGGTGCTACCTTATGGAAAAAACAAAAGCATATACTTATGCAATATTGTTGGGAACAATACCCTGGATAGCATATGTCGTTATCTCGCCATTTTTCAACAAAGCAGAGCCACTGATCCTAGGAATGCCTCCACTGATGTTTTGGAACACCCTATGGTTGATATTGACATCTTTATGTCTATATGGGGCGTACAAATTTGAGCTAGGAGGTGGATTACTTGAGTAGTGCAACAGTCCCATTGCTATTAGTGTTAGGGTGGGTTCTGTTAAGCCTCATAGTGGGTGTAATGGCAGGAATCAAAAGGAAGTTTACTCTTGAAGGATATCTAGTTTCAGGAAGAGGTCTCGGATTGATCTTTTTATATGTACTTATGGCCGGTGAAATTTACAGTGCATACGCATTCCTAGGAACTGGAGGCTGGGCATATTCGTATGGTATGCCAATAATGTATGCAATTGGGTATGGAGCCCTAGCTTATTCATTCGGCTACTTTTATGCAAGATATGTATGGAAAGCAGGTAAGGCATTTGGGTGTGTAACTCAAGCGGACTATTTCCAGGTAAGATACAACAGCAAAACTCTTGCAGTAATAGTTGCATTGATTGGAATTATATTTAATATTCCATATCTCCAGTTACAGCTACAAGGACTGGGTTATATTGTTAATGTAGGATCTCTTGGGAGTATTTCTACAAGGGCAGGGATAATAATTGGAATGGTCATTATGATGATCTACGTATATACAAGTGGATTAAGGGGAATTTCTTGGACAAACCTGCTTCAAGCGACTCTCATGTTCATAGTTGCATGGGCAGTTCTATTTGCAATTCCTTTCAAACAGTTTGGAGGAATTAGTGAGCTGTTCAAAACTCTAGCACAAACAAAACCCGATCATTTAATTCTTCATCCTCCAATGGGGATAGCGTGGTATGTTTCTACGCTAATTCTTAGTGGCCTAGGCTTCTTTATGTACCCCCAAATGTATCCGTCCATATACGGAGCAAGAGACCTTAAGACTCTAAAAAGAAATTATGTCCTTTTGCCGATCTATTCAATATTCATGATTCCTGTAATTTTAGCAGGCTTTACAGTAGCTGCTTTAGGTCTAAAACTTGGGGCTCCTGATGAAGCCGTTTTAAAAGCTGTCGAAATTACGTATCCATCGTGGGTATTGGGGATAGTAGGTGCTGCTGGATTTGCAGCAGCAGCATCGACAGCAAGTGCAATACTCCTTTCATTGGCAGGACTGTTGTCCAAGAACTTGTACACGATTGTAAAGCCTAATGCATCAGATAAGGAGCTTGTTATAGCAAGTAGAGCCTCAGTTGTTATTCTTGGTACTTTAGCAATGCTTTTGGCCTTGTATACCCCTGGGAGGCTCGTTTCATTGTTGCTCTTGGCATATGCAGGAATGACACAAATGTTTCCAGCTGCGGTGTTTGGACTATTTTGGAAGAGAATGAACAAATATGCCGCTGGGGCAGGGATGATTGCAGGGTTGATAACAATTACATACTTACGTCTTGTACTAAAAACAAATCCATTAGGAATTCACTTTGGTCTTTGGGGTGTACTTGTAAATGTCATTGTGACTGTAGTAGTGGCATTAGTTACAAAACCAGAGGAAGAAATTTTCCAGAAATTCAAGGAAGCTGTAGTTTCTTTATGACTCATACAGTTTTTATTTTTCGATTATTTTGAATTTAATATTTTTGGAGGTGAAGGCATGAAAGAGGAAATAATAAAGAAAGCTAAGGAATTGGAGAATTACATTATCGAAAAACGTCGTGATTTCCATATGTATCCTGAACTTAAATATGAAGAAGAGAGAACATCTCAGATAGTTACTGAAGAACTTAAAAAACTTGGTTATGAGGTTATTAGAACTGCCAAAACTGGTGTCATAGGGATTCTAAGGGGAAGTAAAGAGGGAAAAACTGTGGCTTTGAGGGCTGATATGGATGCTTTGCCTGTTCAGGAGGAGAATGACGTTCCCTATAAGTCCAGAATTCTGGGAAAAATGCACGCTTGTGGACACGATGCTCATGTAGCAATGCTCCTCGGAGCAGCAAGAATATTGGCTGAAATAAAAGATAACTTGAATGGAACTGTAAAACTCATTTTCCAACCCGCTGAGGAAGGTGGTCTTGGAGCTAAAAAAATTGTAGAGGAGGGACACTTAGATGATGTAGATGCAGTATTTGGTATTCATGTATGGGCGGAACTACCTTCGGGAGCAATAGGCATAAAGAGTGGTCCACTTTTAGCATCGGCAGATGCTTTTAGAGTGATAATAAAGGGAAAAGGAGGCCATGGTGCTGTTCCCCATCTCTCAATTGACCCTATTGCAGCTTCAGTTGATTTAGTAAACGCTTACCAAAAGATTATATCTAGAGAAATTGACCCTCTTCAGCCTGCAGTTATTAGTGTTACTAGCATAAAAGCTGGGACTACTTTTAATGTAATTCCAGAAACTGCGGAGCTTTTGGGAACTATACGAACATTTAGTGAAGAAGTAAGAAATTATATAATTGAAAGGATGGAACAGATAACAGAGGAATACTCAAAAGGTATGAGAACTGAAGGAAAATTTGAATTGACTATGGAGTATATCCCTCCCACTATAAATGATGAAAACCTTGCTAAATTTGCAAAAGATGTGCTTTCCGACATTGGAAAAGTGGTAGAACCTAGGCCAACTATGGGGGCTGAAGATTTTGCCTTTTATACCACAAAAAGTCCAGGACTCTTCATCCTTTTAGGAATACGAAATGAAGAGAAAGGAATAATTTATCCTCACCATCATCCGAAATTCAATGTTGACGAAGATGTCCTTTGGATAGGAAGTGCAATATATTCGCTTTTGGCATACAAGTACTTGGAGGGCAGAATATGAAAAAAGTATTGATAACAGGATTTGAACCATTTGGTGGGGATAGCAAAAACCCAACCGAACAAATTGCTAAATATTTTGACAGAAAACAAATCGGCAATGCAATGGTTTATGGAAGAGTTTTGCCAGTATCTGTAAAACGGGCCACTATTGAGCTAAAGAGATATTTAGAAGAAATAAAACCGGAAATAGTGATTAATTTAGGATTGGCCCCAACATATAGCAATATTACAGTAGAAAGAATAGCTGTAAACATCATTGATGCTCGAATCCCAGATAATGATGGGTATCAGCCTATAGATGAGAAAATTGAAGAAGACGCACCTCTTGCATATATGGCCACACTTCCAGTTAGAGCCATTACAAAGACACTCAGGGATAATGGTATTCCAGCTACAATTTCATATAGTGCCGGCACGTATCTTTGCAATTACGTGATGTTCAAGACATTACACTTCTCAAAAATTGAAGGATATCCACTTAAAGCAGGATTCATTCATGTCCCATACACTCCAGATCAGGTTGTTAATAAATTTTTCCTTTTAGGAAAAAATACCCCCAGTATGTGTCTAGAAGCTGAAATAAAGGCAATAGAACTGGCGGTGAAAGTTAGTCTAGACTATTTAGAGAAAGATAGAGATGATATAAAGATTCCATTATGACTTCCCCTTTATTTGTTTATTTTTATTGAGGAGGAGCAACGCATGGAAATAAAAGAAAAGACTCAAATTGGTTTAATTGTTAATGGTCCTAACATTTTAGTTAGAAGGTTTAATCTTAGTCTAGAGGAAATTTTAGAAATCTTAAGAAAAGAGGGTAGAATTGCCATAGGAAAAGTTATTCTTAATCACAATGCAACTCCAAAACTTATTGAAGCTGTTGTTAATTATGGCTTAGAGCCAGTTATTGTTAATGGGCGAGTCGATGTTGCTGTTGCTGTTGAGTCTATGAAACTCCTCTACAATTCGGGAATAGACGTCATAGCACTGGGTGTCAGGGATACTCACTTCATGCCGATTCTTTTTGAAGCAAAAAAAGTTGGAAAAAAGGTTATAGTCATAGCACCAGAAGAGGGGTTAAGTGAAGCTATTCAAAATACTGCGGATAAAGTTATAAAGATTACCTCATCTTCTAGATATGATTATCTGACAACTAACTTTACTACTATTCGAGTTTAAAAAAGGAAAGAGCAGTATGAATGCATAATATTTTAAAATATTTCTATAGCAAAACAAATTCAATAACAAGAAAATATTTTGGGTGAACATTATGGGAAAGAACAGAGAAAGAAGTATAAACTTGGATGAAGAGGAAATAAAATTTTGGAAAGAGATCAGTGGGGGTAAACTTGATACTATTGACGTGAAAATCTATCTCGCATTAAGAGAAGACGGTAGATTATCAGATACTGACCTAGCAAATATTGTTGGGGTTTCAGTTCCAACTGCAAGGAGAAGACGTTTGGCATTACAGGAAAAAGGTCTCCAGATAATAGGGCTGTTGCTTTTTGAGGAGTTTGATATGGCGTCGGCTGATGTTATAATAAAATTTCAGAAAAACATCAAGAAAGAGAACATAACCCTTTTTATAAAAGAAGCGTGTGAAAATCCAAAAGTGTTCGAAGTGGATGAATATATTGGAGAATACGACTTGGTGATAAAGTTTTTTGACAAAAATTTCAAAGAACTCAAGCATACAATAGACTCGTTTTTGACAAGTAGAGAGATAATAGAGAAATACATAATTCTTCCAGTTGTTGCGAGTCCAAAGTTATTCTCAAAGAAAATGACATATAAACACGGTAGTAAACAAAAATAGAGCCTCTTACTAAGTTTGGTCGATTAATGTCTTTATTTATTCAGTGATGAAAAAATTTGAAACATAACCTCATTTGAAGAAGGTGCATGGTATCTCTCTTTTACAATATTTTTCAATATTGTTTGATAAATTTTAATAATAAACTTTATATATTTTAAAAATCAATAAGCCTAATTGATAAAGAACTACATAATATCTCAGTGAATTGACAAAAAGGCAAAATAACAACAAACTTGCGCGGTATTTTGGATAAAATGGCACGACCATTCCTAAGTCTCTGTAATTCAGGCAAAAACAATTAGTCTGTCACTTAAAAACTCCAACTTAACATAAATAAATATATGGGAGGAAATATAAGATGAAAAAAGTTGCTATTAGTATATTTTTAATGAGTCTGGTAATATTAGGAGTTATTGCCAGTGGATGTATTGGGGGAGAAACAACTTCCACTGTTCAATCCTCCAAAGAGACCCCATCCTCTACAGAAACTGAATCTCAAGTTTCCAACGTTGTGATATATGGCTACGAGTCTGAAATGATCACGTTAGATCCCAGTATTGAGTTTTCTAATTCAATAATAATGTTAGCTAACTTATACGAATGCCTTGTGAAGTATACTGATAAGGGATTAGAACCTTGGCTTGCAACTTCATGGGAACACAATGAAAATGGTACCGAGTGGGTATTTCACCTGAGGAAGGGAGTGAAATTCCATAGTGGTAATGAGATGACAGCAAAAGATGTAAAATGGAGCATAGAACGAACAATTAGAATGGGCATGGGCCCAGCTTTTATTTGGGATCCAATTGAGAGTATAGAGATCATAGATGATTATACAGTTAAATTCAAACTCAAGTATCCAGCGAATCTTCCTTTGATTGCTTCCTCTGCATATGGGGCATATATCATGGACAGTGCCTTTCTTTCAAAGATTGGAGACGATAAAGCTATCACAGAATATCTTAATCAAGGACATGATGCAGGAACAGGCCCATATGCAATAGTGAAGTATGATCCAAAAACAGAGGTAGTTTTCAAAAAATTTGATGAGTATTGGGGTGGATGGGAAAAAGATCAGTTTGACACGGCGATAATAAAAATAGTCCCTGACCCAGCTCTTAGGGAACAGATGGTAACAAGTGGAGAAGTACATATAGCCAAAAACCTTCCACTTGATGATATACCTCAGCTACAACAGAATCCAAATATAGTGCTACATGAAGAGCCTTCTTTCCGTGTTCTTTATGGAATGCTAAATACAAAAAAAGAACCATTGAACAATAAGCTCGTTAGAAAAGCTCTAAGTTATGCAGTCCCATACAAGGATATTGTAGACTACGTTCTTGGCGGTCATGGATACATAGCGAAGGGTCCAATTCCAAAGGGAATAATGGGATACTTTGAAGATCTCCCAACTTATACTTATGATATTGAAAAAGCAAAACAGCTTCTTACTGAAGCAGGATATCCTAATGGAGGATTTAAATTACTCCTTACATACACGCAAGGTGATGAAGCAGAAGGAAAAGTTGCTGAAGTTCTTAAGGCTGAGTGGCAGAAGCTTGGAATAGAGGTAGAAATCCGTCCAATGAACTGGGAACAGCAGTGGGCACTAGCTAGGAGCGATCCACAAAATGCTCAAGACATCCTCTTATTCTATTGGTGGCCCACATATCCCACACCATACGATTATCTCTTTAACATGTTCCATTGCGAAAATGAGACCCTGTTCAACTTGTGCTACTATTGTAACCCTGAATTCGACAACCTTATTGATCAAGCTGTAGTCTTAGAAGCTTCTAATCCGCAAAAAGCTGAACAGTTATACAAACAAGCAATAGAGCTCCTAATTGACGATGCTCCAGCGATTTTCTTCTATTCGCCAAACTATATCTACGCCGTCCATAAAAGTATCAAAGGATTCAAAGCATATCCTGCATATCCGGAAGTAGTTTTCTTTTATGAACTAAGAAAGATATGATTTGTCTTTCTTTTTCTATTTATTACAGAAAGGGGGCGAGTAAAGTGGCTAGGAAATTCGGAGAGTACATTGCATACAGAGTTGTATTGGCAATATTCGTTATTTTGGGAGTTATCACAGTTGTGTTTTTTGTGTCAAGGATAATTCCCTCCGATCCAGCAGCTTTATGGGTTGGGGCTCACCCTACTAAAGAGGCTATTGAGAAAGCCAGGGAAGAATTGCATTTAAATGAACCAGTAATAAAACAATATTTTTATTATTTGTCCTCGCTTCTCCATGGGGATTTGGGAGTATCCATAAGGACTCATAATCCCGTCACACAAGACCTAAAATCAGCATTCACCGCTACTTTTGAATTAATACTTGTCTCTGAATTTATTGCAATAATAATTGGCATTATTTTGGGGGTCTACTCTGCAGTTAAAAAAGATTCTTGGTTGGACAATTTAAGTAGAATACTCGCAATAAGCGGTGTGTCTTTACCAACTTTCTGGTTTGGAATGATTTTGCAGCTGATATTCTTTAAATACCTAGAAATTTTGCCCTTAGCAGGTAGGGTAGATAGTGTTGTCATCTTGGAGCATCCCCTAAGAACGATAACAGGATTCTATCTATTAGACTCATTAATTACTGGCAACTTTGTGGTTTTTGTAGATGCACTAAAACATATTATTCTGCCAGCTATCACGCTTGCAATGTATCCAATTGGGCTTATAACAAGGCAAGTTCGCTCAATGATGATAGAGGTCCTTCAAGAAAATTATATAAGAACCGCTTGGGCTTATGGAATCCCGCCCAAGAAGATTTATTTTAAATATGCCTTAAAAAATGCCATAGCTCCCGCCTTAATAACTGTTGGTCTATCATTTGCGTACACTCTAATTGGAGCATTTTTAGTTGAGTTAATCTTCAATTGGCCAGGTCTTGGTAGGTATGCTGCATACTCTATCCTTAGTATGGATTATCCTGCAATCTTGGGGGTCACAATAATTGCAGCAATTGCATATGTCTTCATTAACCTCATTGTTGATTTAATTCAAGTATATCTTGATCCGAGAATAGAATTGTGAGGTGGGTTAAATGCGAAAAGAAGAATACATAAGAATTCTGTTCAGGAATAAACTTTCTGTAATAGGTATGATGATAATATTGTTACTCGTTATAACTGCAATTTTTGCACCATTTTTAGCTCCTTATCCCGAGCAGGCTAAGGGAGAACCAAATCTTAAAGAAAGACTACAGCCTCCAAGTCTGAAACATCCTTTTGGAACAGACCACATGGGAAGGGACATTCTTAGTAGAGTAATTTATGGAGCTAGAACCTCTCTTATCATCGGGTTTTCAGTAGTCACTATCGCTGTTATTATAGGCCTTTTCTTAGGTCTAATAGCAGGATATCTTGGAGGGAAGTTTGATATAGTGATTATGAGGATTACTGACGTATTTCTAGCATTTCCGCCTCTGCTTTTAGCGTTATTAATTGCAAGTACCTTAGGAAGAGGAATGTTAAATGCAATTCTAGCTTTAGCTATAAGCTGGTGGCCATGGTATACACGACTAGCAAGAGGAATGGCAATTTCAGTGAAAAACAGACCATATGTAGAGGCTGCAAAAGCAATGGGAATAGCAGATTGGAAAATAATGCTAAGACATATTCTTCCAAATTCTATCTCCCCCTTAATTGTCCAAGCAACGATGGATATTGGCTCTGCCATATTGGAAGCAGCAGCCCTAAGTTTTCTTGGTCTGGGTGTTCAACCTCCAACACCAGACTGGGGCTAATGATTAGTGAAGGGAAAAATTACTTTCTAAATTACTGGTGGTACCCAGTATTTCCAGGCCTTGCAATATTTGTTACAGTTATTGCGTTCAACTTAGTTGGAGACGCTGTGAGAGAGGTTATTGATCCAAGACTCAGGAGGAGGTTGCTATGAAAAATCTCCTCGAGATAAGGGAGTTATATGTAAATTTCAGAACATTATGGGGAATCGCAAAGGTTCTAAATGGGGTAAACTTTACAATTAGAAAAGGAGAAATTTTTGGGCTCGTTGGAGAAACAGGTTGCGGAAAGAGTGTAACTGCCAGCACTATACTCAGGCTTTTACCCCCAAATTCGGAAGTTTCTGGCGAAGTATTATTTAAAGGAGAAAACCTTCTTGAAAAATCCGAGGAAGAAATGAGAAAAATTAGAGGAAGGGAAATTTCAATAATCTTCCAAGATCCAATGACATCTTTAAACCCTCTCTTTAAAATAAGAGATCAAATGCTCGATATAATCACTCTTCACAATAATCTCTCAAAAGAAGAGGCCGAGAAACATGCAAAGGAACTCCTAAAAAGTGTGGGACTTCCAGATCCAGAGAGAATTCTCAATTCTTACCCACATGAACTCAGCGGAGGGATGCGACAAAGAGTTATGATTGCAATGGCTTTATCTTCTAATCCTTCACTCCTTATAGCAGATGAACCAACAACAGCTCTTGATGTTACCATTCAGAAACAAATACTCGAATTAATACTCGAGCTAAAGGATCAATACGAATTTTCAGTTCTGTTTATAACTCATGATCTGGGGGTTGTTGCAGAAATATGTGATCGGGTTGGTGTTATGTATGCAGGGAACATTGTTGAAATAGCAACAACTGAAGAGTTATTTGAAACCCCCTTACACCCATATACCCAAGGGCTACTTTCCGTAGTTCCAGATCCCAGATACAGGAAAAAGCTCGAACCCCTCAAAGGAAGTGTACCAAGTTTGTTGAATCCACCTACTGGTTGTAGGTTTCATCCAAGATGTAACTATGCTAGTGAGATTTGCAAACAAAAAAAGCCTATACTATGTGAGTATTCTCCAAATCACTTTGTAGCCTGTCATCTCTATGGGGGGAATTCCGATGATTAGAGTAGAACATTTAAAGAAATATTTCGCAATAAAACAAGGATTCTTACGAAAAAGGACTATGTGGCTAAAAGCAGTTGATGATGTTTCATTTGAAATAAAAAAAGGAGAAACATTCGGATTAGTGGGAGAGAGTGGAAGTGGAAAATCTACACTAGGAAGAACGATCTTAAGACTTTATGAACCAACCTCTGGTAAGGTGTATTTTGGAGAAACTGAGATAACAGCACTTCCAAAAGAGGAATTAAAAAAGATACGACCAAAGATGCAGATGATATACCAAGACCCTTATTCTTCTTTGAATCCTAGGCTGACGGTATTTGATATTATCGCAGAACCGCTAAAGGAGCATGGTTATGAGCATGTTAGGGATAGAATCTTAGAGCTATTAGAAGCGGTTGGACTAAGTGAAGAACATGCCAACAAGTATCCGGACGAACTTAGCGGAGGTCAGTGTCAAAGAGTTGCAATAGCTAGGGCTCTTGCATTAGATCCTGAATTTATAGTTCTAGATGAGCCAACTTCTGCATTAGACGTTTCTGTTCAAGCTCAAGTATTAAATCTCTTGGAAGATCTTAAAAAAGACCTTAGACTCACATATTTGTTTATTTCTCACGACTTGGGAGTAGTTAGGTATCTGGCAGACAAAGTAGGAGTCATGTACCTCGGGAAAATAGTTGAGAGCGGAGATATTAATCAAGTTTTTGATCATCCAAAACACCCCTATACAAAAATGTTACTTGAGTCAATACCTATCCCTGATCCAAAAGTTCGTTCTATAAGAAGACATAAAATTGTCCGTGGAGAGATTCCAAGCCCATTAACCCCACCATCGGGTTGCAGATTCCACCCAAGATGTCCATATGCAAAAGATATTTGCAAGAAAGAGGAACCTGAAATGATCGAACTCGAAAGAGGCCATTTTGTTAGGTGCCATTTTGCGGAGGAGATGTGAGATGATATTAATTGTTGATCCTATAAAAGGAGGACTAGACAAAGCAACAAAAGAGTACATCTCTAAATATTTCCCAAATGATGAATTTTCAGTATTATCTCTAAAAGAGGGGCCAAAAACAATAGAAAGCTTTACTGACAAAACACTAGCGTGTTCTAGGCTTCTTGAAAATCTGGACATGCTAAAGAACGCTAACGCGATAGTAATAAACTGCTTTGCCGATCCTTGTCTCTTTGAGCTTAGGGAAAATCTAAACGTTCCGATTTTCGGGGTAGGAGAAACCACTATGCATATAGCGGCTATGCTCGGAGAGTTTTCAGTTATTGGTCCAGGAGATAACATGATTTCTTGGACTAGAATTCAAGCAAGGGAGTATGGAATATTTGATAAGCTAGTCTCGGTTCACAAAATTAAATTTTCAGTAGACGATATCTTAGAGGCTGATGAAAGGCTGTACAAGGCTACAAAGGATGCATGCCTCGAAGCAATAGACAAAGGTGCGGATGTTATTGTTTTGGGATGTACAGGCTTCATGACAATAGCCAAAAGGCTAAGAGAAGAAATATGGGAAGAGTTTCAAATTCCAGTTTTGGAACCATTGTTAGTTACTTATTCCGTTGCACGCTCTTTGTCTTTAGTTTTTAGGCATGGAAAAAGAGGGTTGTTTTCAGGGAGGGTTGAAGATGAAAGTATTGAATGAAGTCGAACTTAGGGACATTGTAGAGGGTTGCACAGTTTTAGGAACCGGAGGCGGAGGAAACCCTGAAGAAGGATGGGAAATGATAGAAAAGGCGTTAAAAGAAGGAAGAGAGTTCAAACTAGTAAAGCTTGAAGATATACATCCTGACGGTATCGTACCGATGCCATATTTTGTGGGTTCAGTTTCTGGGAAAAAAGTTGAATCCGCATATCCGCATGGAGAGGCCGCACGTTCATATGAAGTTCTTGAGGAGTACATGGGTAAGAAATTCGAGGGTGTCATCTCAACTGAGCTTGGTGGAGCAAATACTGCTGCAGCCCTTGTAACAGCCGCTATGTTAGGGAGACCTATTGTTGATGGAGATCCCGCTGGAAGGTCAGTGCCGGAGTTACAACATACTACCTACTATATCCTTGGAATTCAAATGACGCCATTTTCTGTAGTTACACCTTTTGGAGATGAAATTATTATCCCTAAGGTAAAAGACGATGTACAAGCTGAAAAGATAGTGAGGGGCATTGTTGCCGCTACGGGAACCAACGTAGGAGTAACATCCCATCCCATCGATGGAAAGACACTCAAGAGTTCTGTAGTCCCAGATGCAATAACTTATGCTCTCAAATTAGGAAGAGCTCTAAGGACTGCAAGAGAGAATGGAGGAGATCCAATACAGTCACTTATAAAGACAGGAAACGGATTCTTGCTCTTTAAAGGAGTTGTAACAAGATCCACTTGGAGAGATGAAAGTGGATTTACAATTGGGGAATTCGAGCTTGAAGGTGTTGACGAATTCAAAGGCCAAGTTTACAAAGTCTTTTTCAAAAATGAGAACCTTATTTCATGGAAAAACGGAAAGGTGGACGTAACAATCCCCGATTTAATCTCTGTATTAACACTAGATGGATATCCAGTTACTAACCCAAACGTAAAGGAAGGAAAAGAATACGCAGTCGTTGGGTTTCCAGCACCAGAAATATGGAGAACACCAAAAGGGCTTGAAATTTTCGGCCCAAAATATCTTGGTTTGGATATAGAGTACACACCAATTGAGAAGAAATATTCCAGGTAGGTACTTTTACTTTTTCTTGTTTTGGAGGTGAAAATTATGAAAATTCTTGTAATAAACCCTGTTGGAACTTCGAGATGGGATGAAACAGACAAAAAAATATACCAGAGCTTTGCTTCTCTAGAGACAGAGATAGAGGTAATTAGTTTAGGGGAGGGCCCAATTTCAATCGAAACTAGAAAAACTGAAGCCGATGCTATACCAAGAATCGTGGAAACAGCGCTAAAGAATCATGAGAGTTATGATGCTATAATAGTAAACTGCTGCGCAGATCCAGGAGTTGATATTATAAGGTCACTCCTTGACAAACCTGTCGTTGGCCCTTGCGAAGCGTCGTTAGCTCTAGCTTCTGTTCTTGGTAAGAAAATTGGAATTGTAACTGTTTCTAAGACGGGAATTCCAATATTCGAAGAGCTAGTAAAAAAACTAAACTTCGAGGAGTTCGTAGTATCGATACGAGCTATAGGCATTTCTGTGCCAGAAATTGAAAAAAATTTGCAAAAAACAGTTAATCTGCTCTTAGAAGAGTGTAAAAAAGCAGAGAAAGACGGGGCGGAAGTAATAGTACTCGGGTGTACAGGGTTTGCAGGCTTAGCAGAAAGGCTTCAAAAACATATGGCTATACCTATTATTGACCCTGCTGGAGCTGCAGTAAAAATAGCGGAGAATTTGGTATCCCTTAAATTAAGCCATAGCAAAAAACGGTATTTTTCTTAAAAGGGGGGATTTTTATGTTAGGCTATTTGTCAATTGAAGTCTTGGAAAGTGCTCATAAGTTGTTAAACAAAATAATGAAAGTTCAGGCTAACGAAACTGTTGTTATAACAGCAGATACTGGAAGCGATTTTAACGTAGTTGAAGCAACTGCCAAAGCAGCCAAGCTTTTGGGGGCAAAACCCCTAGTCCTTTGGTATCCAATGCCTCCACACGTTGGGAAAGCCGCAGATCCTTATCTACCTTTAAAACCTCTAGAAGCCGCACTAAAAAACGCAGACGTATGGATTGAGTTCAACAAGAGCTGGTTACTATATTCCACCCCTTGGGATCGTGTAATGGAGGAAGGAACTGTCAGATACATTTGTTTAGTTGGGATGGATTCAGATATGATCGTTAGAACTGTAGGTAGAGTGAATATTCCAAAGTTGCTTGAATTCCAGAGAGTTTTGGCAGAAATTACAAAAAACACAAAGAAAATGAAAATTACAACCCCGGCAGGAACTAGTGTTGAGTTTGAAAACGACCCTTCAAGGCCGATATTTACAGAAGGAGATGTCCGCGGCCCGGGGGACTACATGCTCGTAGGACAAGTGGATTGGGCACCAGTGGAGGAGACAATTAACGGAACAATAGTATTTGACGGTTCAGTATGGCCTCCCCAAGAACTTGGTGTGCTAAGGGAGCCAATTATCCTAGAAGTTGAACAGGGCACGGTAGTTAGAATAGAAGGTGGACAAGAGGCCAAGATATTTGAGAAGTGGTTAAAGAGCTTTAAAGATCCAAATATGTTCAAAATTGCACATATCTCTTATGGATGCAATCCTGGTGCGAAGTTAACGGGAAACATACTAGAGGATGAACGAATCTGGGGAGCAGTAGAGTGGGGACTTGGAAACCAAGCTGCGAGTTTTAGAGGTAAAGTTGGGGCAGCAAAGAGTCATACGGATGGAATTTGCTTGAGTCCTACTGTGGTTGGAGATAGTACAAAAATAATTGAAAAAGGCGAATATGTCCATCCAAAACTAAAAAAATTGGCAAAGCAAGTTATGTCCTTTTAGATTTCTTTTTTTGTGAATTTATTGCCATGGGGACGTTCTTTTGTATTGCAACTCTTTGTATCTAATAGAAAATAATTTAATCACTTCCTGAGTATCAACTTGTTGATTTGATTAAATTTAAATTAAGGAAGTATCTGTTTGTGAGACAAACCTTTTTAAAGAGAGATTTGTATTCTCTTTTAAAGTAGGATGATAGACCCAAAGATTAGGTGATAAATCCCTGCTCTGATCTAGTTTTTAGTTAAATTGGGCGATGAAGAGATTCATCCCTCCTGACGGGACTTGCTCCCCCGAGATGAAGAGGCGGTCCCCCCTCGAGCCTTTTTGAGGTGATTACAATGATTCCCATAGAAATCCCACCAAACACGGTAATGCTCAAGGGGATAGGGTATGATTCAAACATCTATTTGTTTCGAGATCGGAGAGAAGGCTTGATAGTTGATACTGGAACAGGGGTTTACTGGCACAGGTATTTTGAGGTGTTTGATAGGGAAGGCTACCTTGAGGGTTTAGAAAAAGTCACGATTCTGAATACGCATGAGCACTTCGACCACATTGGAGGAAATAGAAAGTTTAAGGAGTTTTTGGAGGAGAGAGATATTGAAGTTTTCTTTGCTGCCCACACTCTCACAGCGGAGGCTCTTGAAAAGGGAAACGATTACGTCATTCTCTCATACGCCTATGGAAGACGGTTTATGCCGCATAATGTTGATATAAGGCTTGATGATGGAAGCGTTTTGAAGGTCGGAAGTAAGGAGCTTAAAGTTATTTATACGCCCGGCCATACTGCAGGAAGCCTCTGTCTATATGAGCCAGAGGAAAAAGTCCTTTTTACAGGGGATACTGTGTTTAAGGGCACGGTTGGAAGGACTGACTTGCCCACGGGGAGCTTTGAAGAATTGGTAAGAAGCCTAAAGAAGCTGGAAGCACTGGATGTTTACATTGCCTTGCCCGGACATGGAAAGCCTATAACAAACTGGGAAGAGAATTTTGAATTAATCAAAAAGGTTTTGGGGGTCTTTGAGTGAGAAAGGGCTTCGTTAAGGAGGTTCTCTCCAAAATTAAATACGACCCTAGGGAAAATGAGGAGGACTACTACATTGTTATTGAGCATCGGGGAGCATATGGAAATGTTAAAAAGATCCCCGTAAAGCTCATAGAGCTTGGCCATGGCTATTTCTTCATTGAAGATACCCAGATTCCATACCATAGAATACTGGCTGTCGTTAGGAAAGACGGAAAGGTTGTTTGGAAAAAGAGAGGGCTAGGAGATGAGGTGAAATTCTGAGCTCAAAATGCCTTTTTCACTTTCGTTAAAAGCATTCAAATCACCGGATAAGATTACGTAGCTTTGGTTTATTATTGCGTAGTCTTTGAGGTAAGTCAGTACTTCAAAGAACTTTTTAAATCCAAGTTTTGCATTCAGGTGCTCTATTCCCTCTATAGCCAAAATAGAGTGCCCCTGTTTCAGGAAATCAATCATGAATTTTCTCGCTTCGTCGAACCTGTCTGGAGAGATTGAGCCAACTGTCGGGATGTTTGTTAACCAATACACTTCAACGTTATCCTTAAACAATTTTTTGACTTCATCTGGGGAGTCCCTTGTTATGATTGCCATTCTATGTTTATCGGTGAGATTCAAAAGGAAATAGCGTGCTTTGAACTTGGTGGAGAAAAGATAGCCTCCCGGTACAAGTTCCTTGAGCTTAACTTCATCTTCGGAAAGTGCAAGTAAAAGCTCGTAAAGCTCCCTCAGCTTGTCATAGTACTCTCCTTCAATGTGGGAAAGCTTAGATAGGGTTGATTTTAGGTTGTCATCTTTTATCACCTTTGAGACAATCTCATAGGTTTCTTTCATAGAAAGCTCCAAGTCCATGCACGTTCTGAGAATTTTAAGATGCTCTCTAATAGTGTTAAGATCTTTTGTGACCCTTTTGTTCTGGAAAAATGAGAGTTCAGGAAACTTTGGCTCTTCCCCTGGATACAGAAGCTGGAACTTTCCATAAAGCTCATTTTTCTCCTTGAGGCTCTCTTCTGAAAATGAAGAAAACAGCGTCTTAACACTTTCTAAACTGCAGTTTTCAGAAAGTTCTTTGTAAAATTTGGCTTCATGTTCTTTGTTGAAAATCAGAAAGCCCAAGGCTTCTTTGGGTGATTTTTCCCAAAGGTACCTGATAATTTGATCATCCTGAATAATATCTTCCCATTCCATTTTACCACCCATAATTTTTGTAGAGTTTAAATAGAAAAGCTTTTCTATTCCCTTCTTTATGATGGAAGGGGGTTCAAGTGATAGACGCTCACGCTCATGTGGAGATGTTTAAAAAGGAAATCCCTGCAATCGTTGAAGAGAGCCAAAAACACCTTGACGCCATAGTGGATTCTATAACTGAATATCGGAAATTCCACGTATGGAAAAGCTGGGAGCTTCTAAAGCCCTATTTTGGCTTCATATTTCCAACCTTAGGATTTGCCCCAAACGAAGCTAGGAGGGGCAACTGGGAGAAGGTCAGGAGGGTTAAGGGATTTATAATAGAGCATAAGGATGAAATCGTCGCCGTTGGTGAGATTGGGCTTGACTACCACTATGCCAAAACGGAAGAAGAACGAAAGAACCAGCGTGAGATATTCAGCCATTTCCTTGAGCTCGCTGCTGAGCTTGGCAAGCCTGTTGTTCTTCACGCGAGGGATGCTGAAAGAGAAGTTTATGGGGCAATTCAGAGGAGAGGCATCCATGGCTACTTCCACTCCTATACTGGGGACGTTGAAACAGCTAAAGAGATCGCTGAGAACGGGCATTTCATAGGTATAAGCACTGGGGTGGCTTTCATCCCCGAAGTGAGGAAAGTTGTAGAGGCTTTGGACGTTGAGAACATTCTCGTTGAGACCGATGCTCCATATATGAGTCCTTTCAAGGGCGAGAAGAATAAGCCGTATTATGTGAAGTTCGCCATCGAGGAAATAGCTAAAATAAAGGACATGCCTGTTAAGGAGGTAGAGAGAACAGCTCATAAAAACGCTGTTAGGTTCTTTAAGCTGAATCTGAGGTGATTCCTATGGAGGAAGTTGAGAAGGTTAAGGCATTGTGTAAGGAGCTTAATGAAGAGCATCTCCTTAAGGCTATTGATTCCTTTGTATCCCTTCAGAAGGAGCTCTCGAGCAAAAAAGGGGAGGATTTCATAAACGTTTCCATACTGGGCTTTATCGAGGGGATTCTGGTAAGTCTTTCAAGAAAGCATGAAAACGAAAAAATAGGTGAGCTTTTGGAGAAGGTTAGGGCAAAAAGATCAGAACTGGAAGAGAAGTTTAAGAAGCCGAGAGTTCCGCTCTTTGAAAATCCCTGATCAGCCCTGGCTGTACTCCTCATTGCCATAGGGCTCGGGATAGGCTTTCATCACCCTCGTTATGGGTTGTCATTTTTGGTTTTAATACTTTTCCTCAGTAGAAGTCCTTGAATAGTTCGCCCTCTTGCATATAACTTCTCCTTAGTTTGAGAGCAGTTTTTGCCCTTTCTAGCTCTCTTCCGAGATAAAAAGCGTGTCTGGGTGAAATTTCAAAGTGTTCCAAGATTGTGTCAATTATTGCGTTTGGTTCTTCCCCAACCACCGTTAGAAGCTGTTTAGTGCCCTTGTGGGCTATCACCCATATCTTATCATCCTTAAGGAAGATCCTGAAGTAGATATCCTCAAGCTCCACGCCTTTTTCCTTGGCATTCACAACGGGGGATTTTACTTCATAGGTAACACTTCCGCTTTTCTTTTCTTTTAAGAGCAGTAGGTCAAAGCCAAGATCCTTGGGAATCTCGAAGAACATCATGTCCAAAGCCCTTCTTAGCTCCTTGACGCTTCCTCTGCACTTAGGACTCACCTCTGTAGTGAGGAGGAGTGAAATGTTCAATTCCTTCGCAGCTCCTGCCAATAGGGCGTTAATTCCTACGCTGTCCGCGTCTATCATCTCCACAGCGTTTCCAACTCCAGCTAAGAGGACATCTTCCTTATGCTTTTCTCTGTAGAGCTGGAAGGCTGAGATGGAACGGGCTAAATTGGGCACATGCTCAAGAATCAAGTCTGCAATGACCCTCTTATACCCCAAGGAAAGTGCTTTTTCTTTAAGCTTCTCTAAGAATTCAACCCTCTCTTTGGGATTGATGGGAAAGTAGCCTTTTTCTTGGTTAGTTGGAATCAAAACGACGGGCTTTTCAGTTATCATAGCCTCTAGGTTGCTCTCATCAACGCTTAAAAATAAGTCAGCAAAGTCAAGGGCTCTTTCAAGTTCTCTTGGGTTTAGGGAATCGAAGCTTATCGGAACCCTATAGCCTGAGCTTTTTAGGGCTTCTCTAAGCCCTGGAATTATCTCAGCGAATTCGGGGTTTTCTTCCCCACTCACCATCCCCAGATCAATTATATCTGCCCCACTTTTGAGGTAATAGAGGGCTTTATTAAAAAGCTCCTCGAAGCTGAGCTTTGGGGCATCTACGATTTCGGCTATTATTCTCTGCGGAAAGTCAAGTCCAACTGGCAAATTTCCTATAAGGAAGTTATAGGGCTTCTTGAGGGCTTTTTCAATGTATTTCTTGTTTTTTGTTTGGTTTTTAATGTCTTCGACTTTCTTGAGGGCATCTATTTCGAACAGATCATCGGCGGGGATTTCTTTGCTCAGCTTGAACCCTTTTTTAACTGCCTCTATCACCTGAGGAATGTCGTAAGCGTTTCTCGAGCCTTTAAACGTCGGAATTCCAGTGGCATCTTCTATCTCCTGTGCCGACCCTCTCACGAGTCCGGGGATTAGTATGAGATCGTAATCCCTTATACGGGCTTTTTTTAAACAGTTTACAATCATTCTTGGAGTGAGAAAAGCTGCCACACTAACGGGACATACAAAGACATCACATCCTTCTCCGTACTTCCTAACCAGAGGCTCTGCGAGGATTCCCGTGACGAGTAGGATTTTCATGTTATCATTTTTGCATTTCATGGTTATAAATCTCTCTCAAAAGGTTTATTAGAGCAGTGGTTCTCAATTAATCGAGGCAAGCTTATGATCGTGGTGGAAAATCTCACTAAGAGGTTTGGCGAGAAAACAGTACTCAACGGGATAAGCTTTAGGGTTAATGATGGCGAAATTTATGGACTTCTAGGCCCCAACGGAAGTGGAAAATCGACCACAATGAAGATTCTGGTTGGTATACTCAAACCGACTTCTGGAAGTGTAAGTATAGCGGGCATTGACCCTTTAAGAGACCCCGTAAAGGTGAAAGAGGTCGTGGGATTTGTGCCCGAAACCCCTGTTCTGTATGAAAGCTTAACGCCAGAAGAGTTCTTTAATTTTGTTGGGAGTGTTAGGGGAATTGCTAAAGAAAAGCTGGAGGAGAGGGTTAACTATCTTGTCAAAGCCTTTGGGATCGAGGAGTACCTCGATCAGTTTATCGGAACGCTGAGCTTTGGCACACAGCAGAAAATTTCTCTCATCTCTGCCCTGCTTCACGACCCACGGGTTCTTATTCTTGATGAAGCCATGAACGGCCTTGATCCTAAAAGTGCTAGGATATTAAGGGAGCTTTTGCTCGAATTCAAGGAAGAGGGGAAGAGCATAGTGTTTTCCACTCATGTGTTGCCCTTAGCAGAGATGATATGCGACAGAATTGGGCTTATCTATAAGGGAGAGCTTATTGTGGAAGGAACAATGGAGGAGTTAAAAGAGAAAGTTCATGAAGAAAACTTGGAAGATATTTTCCTCAAGCTGACGGAGAGCAAAGGAGAAGTGGAAAATATTTTGCAGGCTCTGAAAGAAGCTTTATAGGTGGTCTTATGCTGGAAATCCTTTATCGCGAGCTTCATTACCAGATAGCAAAGAGAAACCCTCTGGTAGCAAACGATGAGAAACAGTTCCAAAGGGCAATTAAAAATGCGATGAACATTAAAAGGAGCATTGGAGTTCAGGTACTTGGTTTTCTTCCATTTGGCTTGTTGATGGCGTCTACCTTTGCTTTTACCAATGAGAAGCTGGTTCTTTCTTCTCTAATGGTATCCCTTGCGCTGATACCGTTTGTCTTCGCGATGTACGTTACTGCAGTGCAGACCTCCTATGTTCTTTCGGTGGGGTTGTTTGAACCTTTAAAGCTCCTCCCAATAAAAATGGGCTCCAGATATCTCAGCGGTCTTTTGCTTCTTGAAATTTCTCCTTCCTTAGCTACAGTCCTCCCAAGTGCCCTCTTCCTTATGGTGAAATACCCTTTATCGGGGCTTCTTGCAGTCCTCTGGCTGCTGCTAGGGTTATTTTTAGGGCACACACTTGGATTGCTTTTGGTTAACTTTTTCTCTCTCAGGATACATCAAAGGGCAGGAAAGGGGCATTCTTTGAAGAGCTTTGCTAGGGTTGTGATGTTTCTGCTTTTCATAGGCATGTTCATGATGATGAACTACCTTCAGTACTACATAAGGGAGCACTCTGAACAGGTTGCTGGAATAGTGGAAAAGTACTTTATTGCGTATCCTTTTGCCGTCTCCTCTATCTTTGACCCTCTGCGGAGTATGGCACTTTTTCTTGCTTATTTGAGTATCTTTGGACTCGTGTATCATCTAACCCTCAAAGGAGTATGGAAAAAGATTCTCGAACCTCCTGTGGTTTCGGAAAGGCGTAGCATCTCAAAGTTCAGGGCATCGCCAAGGGGCAAAATCTTAACTCTGGTTTTAAAAGATTTCAAGATATTCGTTAGAAAACCGGCGATGCTTGTAGCTTTTCTCTTCCCCATTTACGTAATTTTTCCAACACTTGTATCTGCACTTCAGAGGGGGGAATTGGGATTAGAAGATCTTTTACCAGTGCTTTTTATGATTGGTCTGTTTTCCGTTCCGGGTGCTGATGCAGTTCTCAAAGTTGAGGGAAAGAATCTAGACTTTCTCAGGACTCTCCCCATAAAAAAGAGAGACTTTGTCATTGCAAAAGTTATGTCAATGACTCTTATCCCGACTTTCTTGGGACTTTCCTTAGTAACTCTCGGCGTCTTTTATGGCTCAGAGGCTTTTGTTTTATTGCCCTACGCTCTTTTCCTTCCGTTTATAGCCTCTTCCATAACGATGCTTTATTTTTTCAGGTATAGGGGAGAAGAGATTGGTATTCCCGAGCTTAGATGGCCGCAGATAATCCTCATGTTCATAATCGTTGGTATAGTTTTCGGCATCATTGCCCTTCCGATTTTTGTAGGCTTTAATGTAATTGGGAGCGAGGTGATAGCCCTTGTGACTTCTTTAACTCTGGCATTCCTCCTTGGAAGGCTCAGCAGGTGATGTGGAATATTCCGAGGATTCTTTTCTTTCCCTTAAGCTCGTTGAAGACTTTTGCCGCCTCAGGAGTAGGCTTTTCGATTACCTCCTTCCCCTCTATTAGCTTCTTGCTTTCTGGAAGGAGTGAAAGCATTCCATAGATGCCCGTTCCAACGACGAGAACTTCGAAGTCTTCTTTTAAGTACTCCTTCAGCTCCTCCGGGTCGAGCTTGTGGCTTGTTCCGTGTTTTTCTTTTGAAATCCACTTTTTGCGCCTTTCAACTTTTCCCGAGGGGTAGATAACGATGTCGTGAGAGTATTCTTTTCCATTCACACTTATTCTCCCAAACTCAACTTTGTCTATCATTGTAATCACCTAAAAACACGGAATGCATCTTCTATAATCTTTCCGTGGTCAAAAGCGAGTTTCAAATCTTTTACCTCGTCAAGCTTAAAGACCCTTGCTTCGCTCGCATCGTCTCCCCCTTTCAGCGTTCCCTTTCCTTTGGCTAAGAACGCTATTGTAACCGTATGCCCCCTCGGGTCTCTCTTCGGATCGCTGTAAACACCTATCAGGTCTAAAAGCTCGACATCCAGCCCGGTTTCCTCCTTTGCTTCCCTTATGGCAGCATCTTCTACTCTCTCCCCATACTCCACAAATCCTCCCGGCAGTGCCCAGTAGCCCTTATACGGCTCATTGCGCCTCTTTATGAGCACTATACCGTCTTTGTGCAGTATTACGAGGTCTACGGTTAAGCTTATGCACCTATGAAGCTCGGCTTTAACCTCGGGATATTTGCTTTGTATGAGCTTTTCTATCTCTTCCTTGATTGGATTTATGTTGTATCCCTTGGGGGATTTTAGGAGGAGGACGTATCGCTCCATATAATCACCTCGGTCAAGTCCCTTCTCATCACCCCTCAGCGTGCTGACGTTTCCTCATCGGTGTTTACTTTTTCTACTTTCACGAATTTAGTCTTTTCCATGGCTTCAGCAATGGGGAAGTCAATTGTTCGTCTCTCTAGAAACGCTGCTGTAAAGGCATTAGCTCTCTTTAGGGCTTGAATGAAGGGACATTCCCTATAGAAATATGCAAAGCTTGCGAGGAAAACATCTCCAGCTCCTGTGGGCTCCTTTGCATCTATTTTGAGGGGGTAATAAATGTACTTCTCTCCCTTATGATAAGCTACTCCACTTTCGGAACCGTTTGAGACCAAAAGAACCTCAAGATCATCCGGGTTTAGGTTTTTTACGTGTTGGAACTCATTGACGTCTGCATGGACAACATGTGCATTTTTTAAAAACTCTCCGTTTATCTCTTTTAACCCAACCCTGCCGTTTTTAAAATCTCTAATAAACCCTTGAATATCCACGGCAACTTCCTTGGCTTTTACAAGCTCCAAGGCATTTGGAGGAATCTCATTTGCAACGGGATTTAGCAAGATGATGTCGAACTTTTCTTGGGGGATTTCATCAAGGGTGAAGGGATCAGCCTTGGAGAGGAGCTTGAGTTGTCTGTTCTCTTCGTCTAGGTAGAGGAGTTCATAAGTTGTGCTTTTTTCAGAGGGAATTATTATCGTTGATATTCCGTAAGATTCGAGCTCTTCAAGCCACTCAATTGGAAAGTCCTTTCCGATTTTAGTCAAAACGACAACTTCGCAGAACTTTGAGAGTGCAAGGGATGAATAATATGCTCCGCCGCCGATTCTCTCGGTTTTTCTTCCATCTTTTACTATGATGTCGTGGGTTAAATGTCCAATCACCAAACATCTCATTCCTCTCACCGCAAGGTTTAATTAGGTAAAGCTCCTTTTTAAATTGATGCCTATGTTTGAAGGAGTTTTTGTCCCCCATATAACCCCATTTGATGATGAAGAAGAAATAAATGAAGAAATGCTGCGTGATCTCGTCCACTACTTTGCAGATGCTGGTTTAAACGGCTTAGTAACTTTGGGGAGCAATGGAGAGTTCCCTTATTTGAGCTTTGAGGAGAAGCTTAGGGTTCTTAAGATTGTGCGAGACGAGTCTCCAGTTCCAGTTATAGCCGGCGTTGCCGAGAACTCTACCAAGGAAACTATAAGGCTTGCGAAAGAAGCTTGGGATATAGGGGTGGATGCTCTCTTAATAGCCCCACCGTACTACTTCAAGCCTGACAAGAGGGAACTTTTCGCTCATTATTCCAGAATTGCCTACGAGGTAGAGGCTCCAATTTTGCTTTACAACGTTCCAAAGTTTACCACAATCAACATAGATCTGGATGTAGTCGAGAAGCTTGTGGAGGAGCACTCCAACATCGTTGGTATAAAGGATTCAAGCGGGTCAATAGGGAGAATAGCAGAGCTTGTAAGAAGGGTAGGAGATAAGATAAATATCCTAGCCGGAACCGCGGATGTTATGTATCCTTCGTGGATGCTGGGGGCACATGGGGCTGTCGTGGCAGTTGCAAACGTTGCTCCGAGACTTTGTGTTGAACTTTACAATGCATTTCTTGAGAAAAGGTATGAAAGGGCAAGAAAGCTCCAGCTCATGATAAACTACCTCAATGAAGTTGTCGTCAAGAAATACAACCAGATAAGTGCAATAAAAGAGGCTATGAGGATGCTCGGCTTTGAAGTGGGTTACCCGAGGATGCCGGCTTTGCCCCTTGATGAAAAGGCTCTAGAAGACATAGAACGGGCTTTGATTGAGATAGGCCTTTTATGATACACAACTTTGTGAACAACCTATGGTTTAAAAAAGAATTAAAAACTCCTTTCTGTAGTTTTGATTAGGTGAGGAAAATGTGTTTAGCAATGCCCGCTAAGGTGGTTGAAATTAAGGATAACGTTGCAATAGTTGATTTTGGCGGAGTTAGGAGAGAAGCTCGCATAGATTTTGTGAAGGACGTTAAAGTTGGTGATTACGTTATAGTTCACACGGGATTTGCCATTGAAAAACTGGACGAAAAAGCCGCCCTTGAGAGTTTGAAAGCTTGGGAAGAGGTCATGAAACTCGTGGAGGAGTGAACATGGAACTTTCGATTTTTCAAGATAGAGAGTTAGCTCAGAAGATACTCCAAGGGATAAAACGAGAGGCGGAGAGAATAGGTAGGGAAGTAAAGCTGATGCACGTTTGTGGTACTCATGAAGACACCGTGACGAGAAGCGGGATAAGGTCTCTTCTTCCCGAAAACGTTAAAGTTATGAGCGGTCCTGGATGTCCTGTCTGCATAACCCCCGCAGAAGACATTGCGGCAATGATGGAGATAATGCGCAAAGCAAAAGAAGAGGGAGAGGAGATAATCCTCACGACCTTTGGGGACATGTATAAGATCCCCACAGCAGTGGGAAGCTTTGCCGATCTGAAAAGTGAGGGGTTTGATGTTAGAGTTGTTTATTCGATTTACGATTCCTATAAGATAGCACTCAAAGAGAAGGACAAGCTAGTAGTTCATTTTTCTCCGGGGTTTGAAACCACAACTGCTCCCGCTGCGGGCATACTGAAGGAGGTTATAGAGAAAGGAATAGAAAACTTCAAAATATATTCAGTTCACCGCTTAACTCCTCCCGCCGTTGAGGCGTTGATTAAACAAGGGACGGTTTTTGATGGGCTTATAGACCCTGGACACGTTTCGACAATAATCGGCGTGAAAGGATGGGAGTACATAACAAAAGAATATGGAGTTCCCCAGGTAGTTGCGGGATTTGAGCCGGTTGATTTTCTCATGGGAATATTCATGCTCTTGAGAATGATAAGAAAGGGAGAGGCAAAAATAGAAAACCAGTACACAAGGGTTGTGAAATACGAGGGCAACGTTGAGGCTCAGAGAACGATAGAGGCTCTCTTTGATGTCGTTGACGCAAAGTGGAGAGCTTTGGGTGTAATACCAAAAAGTGGGTTGGAGCTCAAAAAAGAGTATAAGGATTATGAAGTAAGAACATTTTACAGGGTAAAGCCTCCAGAGCTGCCCGATCTGGAGAAGGGATGCATATGTGGGGCTGTGCTTAGAGGACTGGCGCTGCCAACACAGTGCCCCCTCTTTGGAAAGAAGTGTACTCCAAGAAACCCGGTTGGGCCGTGCATGGTTTCCTATGAGGGAACGTGCCAGATATTCTACAAATATGGGGCGCTCTTTTGATTTTTGCAATTTTTATTTCCGATATTGCCTAGGGTTAGAAAAGGGCTCGGAGGGTGTTCACGTCATCACTCCTCAGCATGCTTGCTAATCGTCATCGCCTGAAGTAGCTACGCTTTCTCTCTTTTAAAGCTATCTCCAAAACGTGAAACCTTATGTTAGGAAAAATTTTTATGCTTGTAAAACAACATTTCTCTGATTTATACGGAGGTGTTGTTATGGTTAAAGCGTCAAAAAGAGCGATGAGTATTGAGTATGCCATTAGGGACGTTGTTCTGCCTGCAAGGGAGCTTGAAAAGCAGGGAATAAAAATCATCAAGCTCAACATCGGTGATCCCGTGAAGTTTGACTTTCAGCCCCCAGAGCACATGAAAAAAGCTTATTGCGAAGCAATAATGGAGGGTCACAACTATTACGGGGACAGCGAGGGGGATAGGGAACTTAGAGAGGCTATTGTGGAGAGGGAAAAGAAAAAGAACGGTGTGGATATTACTCCAGAGGATGTCCAAGTTACAGCTGCCGTTACCGAGGCATTGCAGTTCATTTTTGGGGCACTTATCGATGGAGGCGAGGAGATACTAATCCCCGGGCCGAGCTATCCGCCATACGTTGGACTTGTGAAGTTCTACGGTGGTGTTCCCAAGGCTTATAGAACAGTTGAGGAAGAGGGATGGCAGCCGGATATAGATGACATGAGGAAAAAGATAACCGAAAAAACGAAAGCAATAGCCGTTATAAATCCAAACAACCCCACTGGAGCCCTCTATGAAAAGAAGACCCTTCAAGAGATAATAGACCTTGCTGGTGAGTATGACTTGCCAATAATAAGCGATGAGATTTATGACCTCATGACATATGAAGGAAAGCACGTTTCTCCGGGTTCATTAACTAAGGACGTGCCTGTAATAGTCATGAACGGTCTCTCAAAGGTCTACTTCGCAACAGGATGGAGATTGGGCTATATGTACTTTGTAGACCCAGAGAACAAGCTTGCTGAGGTTAGAGAAGCAATAGGGAAGCTCGCAAGGATAAGGCTCTGTCCAAACACTCCGGCTCAAAAAGCGGCAATCGCTGGCCTTAGGGGTCCAATGGACTACCTTGAGGAATACATGGCAAAACTGAAGGAGAGAAGGGACTACATCTACAAGCGCCTTAATGAGATGCCAGGAATAAGCACCCAGAAGCCACAGGGAGCATTCTACATATTCCCCAAGATTGAGGAAGGCCCATGGAAGAGCGACAAAGAGTTCGTCCTTGATGTCCTCCACAACGCCCATGTGCTCTTTGTCCACGGCTCTGGATTTGGCGAAGGTGGCGAAATGCACTTCCGTTCAATATTCTTAGCTCCGGTTCCAGTGTTAGAAGAAGCCATGGACAACCTGGAGAAGTTTATGAAAGAAAGGCTTGGATGATCTTTCTTTTTTACCCTCCTGAGACAACTGGAATTACTTCGACGTAGTCGTTGTCGTTAATCGGATCATCTTCCAAAGCAACTTTTCCGTTTACCTTTGCTATGGCACTTTCCGTGTTGAATCCAACAGCCCTAAGGACGTCTTTGACTTTCATTCCCTTCTGATACTCCAGCTCTCTCTCGATTTTTCTCCCGATTACCCTCACTTTGATCATGAGCATCACCGGAGAAGAATTCCTGTGTGGGTTTTTAACTTTGTCGAAAAACTCTTTAAGTTTCTGAAGGATATATAAACGTCGATGATGGTCGAGGCCCGGCACTGAAGGGTGATGAGGGCCATCACACCTGAGACAAAATGGAAACTCTTATAACCTCGGACATTTATTTGGCGTTTAGGGGAACTTCATGATACACCCACTTGAAGTAAGTATTATCGGGACATTTGTAATAAGGATTGGAGCGGTTTTACTGTTTTTGTATGCCTATTACAAAAGTAGACGGAAGTCTGCTCTCTTCTTCGCACTTTCGTGGCTTTCTGCAATTCCAACGGCGACCTTTGAGCTTATTAATATAAAGATCGAAAACGCTCTAGTCTCTTTAGCTTTTGCTCTCTTCAACCTTGGTATCTTCTCTATGCTTAAGGAAGAGGGTAATGTTCCAATTCCCAAGGCAGGTGTTATAGTTCAGCCTCTTGTTATAGCCCTTTTTGGCATAGGGGAGAGCATTATTGAAAGAAACCCTGAAGATGGGTATATATTTGGAGGACTTTTGACGGTGATACTTGGCGCTATAGTGGCTGAAACTCTCTCCCCATATTACGGCAGAGATGGGAAGGGATTGGGAATTATTCTTATGATTTCAGGTGTTGCCTCTGCAGTGTATCCACGAGTTGTTTCATCTCCTCAATTGTTGACTATAGGTCAGATAGCCGCTTTGGCAGTTGGTGCAAGTTTGTTCTACTTTTATTACAAAATAGTTTCCAGTCCGCGTTTCATCAAAAATGAAACTGTAGAAGTTGCAGAGTTTCCGGAGCTTGAGGGAGTTCTTATTATCTCACCAGAAGAGTTTAAAGAAATTAAAGCACAGCTGGAGAACTATCCAGTTCTTGCTTTTCTGCGGAACTTAAAACCCTCTGAAAAGTGGAATTTTCTCTTCTTTACAACATTAGATAATATTAACATGCCAAATGCAGTCCATCCCACCGATCTGTACAAGATAGCCGACATGGTCAATAGGTACATCTTCGAGATGAAAAGGAGCAATCTTAGGGGGATTGTTGTAATAGAGGGGTTGGAGTACCTTAGGATTTACAACGGATTCCCTTCAATAGCAAAGATGCTGAGCGCAGTTAGAGACTACGTGGTTTCCAACAATGGAGCTCTTATAGTTGTAGCGGACAAGAACGCTTGGGACGAGAGAGAATGGAACACCTTGAGGAGAGTCTTAGGAATTGAAGAATAGACCCAATTTGTGGCGGACCGGCGGGGATTTGAACCCCGGACCCTCGGCTTAGGAGGCCGATGCCCTATCCTGGCTAGGCTACCGGTCCACTCCCGTTTCCTATCCTCTCTCACTGGCTTATAAATCTTTTGTTAAACAAAATAGTTTAACGGAAATCAAAGGGTATTTAAACTTCCCTTCAAAACTTTCTCTGGTGTGGCTGATGGTGGATGAGCTGGACAGAAAAATAATCTCCATTCTTCAGGAAGATGCCCGACTTTCATATAGGGAGATAGCGAAAAAAGTGGGAGTTGCTGTGGGAACGGTGTATAACAGAATAAAGAGGCTTGAAGAAGAGGGGATTATCCGAGGGTTTGCTCCAAAATTAGATTATGCTAAACTTGGCTATGACCTTACGACGATAATCGGGGTTAAGGCTCAGGGAAAGAGGATAATTGAGATTGAGAGGGAAATAGCCAAAGATCCCCATGTTGCTTGTGTTTACGATGTTACGGGGGAATACGATATAATAGTCATCGCAAAATTCAGGGGAAGAGAGGATATGAACAGGTTTGTCAAGAAGCTTTTGAGGATAGATGGGGTGGAAAAGACTTACACTCATGTTGCAATGGACATAGTAAAGGAAGATTTAACGCTAGAGGTCTAGGAAGTTCCTCACAAATCTCCTCGCCAAGTTTTGTACAGTCTCAGCGGGCAGCTTTACTTTTTCTCCGTTCACCGTGCCTTCAAATATCAGGGGAATTGGATTTAGAGTTTCTATAACCTGAAACTCCTCATGTTCGTTTAGTGTCTCCTTCAGAACTTTTCGATATTCTTGAGGGGTTACAACCTTTATAACGCCGTGTAGCTCTAATCTCTCTCCACATTCCTTCTTACTGCAGATAAAGTCAAACTCCTCCCCAAGCTTTGCCTCCACCATTATGCTCTTTCCAGCCACATTGTATATCATAAACCTGTCTTCATTCTCCAAATTTTCCATATTAAGTCCTCCAAATAAATAATAAAGGTCAAAGCTTTACCATAACGTCCACGGGGATGTTGTATTCCTCTTTTATCCTGTCTATTGCATTGCCGGCACTTATAAGGAAGAACATTCCTGCAGGTGTTGCATTTGCCTGCTTGCACATCTCTATGAGAGCCCTTTGGGTTTCTCCACTCCTCACAACATCGTCAACTATTAAAACTCTCTCTCCCTTTTTAATTGCCCAAGAAGGGAGGTACAGCGTCATAACGCTTCCTGAAGAGCTTGAGACATAATTTACCTCGTAGAACTTTTCTACTCCAACTTCTTTCTTCTTCTTTGCGTAGATCACATCCACCCCAAGTTCGTTTCCGATGTGAATTGCCAGAGGGATTCCATCCGTAGCCGCCGTTAGTATTTTGTCTATCTCCATCTCCATGTACCTTGAGGCAACACTCTCAGCAATAAGGCTCATTAGGTCTGTATCGCTGAGAATTTTCAAATTATCAAACAATCCATGTTTATCAAAAACTATTCTCTTCTTAACCTCCTCTTCAAGGTTTACGTATGGGGAGAGAACCTTTATTAGCTCTTTGGCACGCTGCGTGCTTGGAAGGACTTTTCCCCTCACGTATCTGTTGAGCACCGTTATTGGAAGTCCAGTGATCCTTGAGAGTTCTTCATATGTATAGCTCTTTTTTAAGAGCCTTAAAATCCTGATGACACGGAGTTTCTCTTTAACTGCCTCTATCTGACTCAAGCTCCCACCTCCTGCTGGTGGGATAATATTGACAAGAAAATGTATAAATAGGTTTCGGTTTATGGTCAAATTATAAGATTTGCTGGTTTATTCTGGTGATTGGAGATTCCCATTTTTTGCCGGTATTCCGAAATTACCTCACCAAAATACCGCATGACAAAATCTAAATCTATATGCTCTCCATCTGGATGATTAATCCCCTTACAGAATGGATCTTCCTTTACGTACACCTCGATAACGAGTCCGTGCTTGATTAGAATAAAGGGGTAAAGCTTACATGCCAATGGCCGTTTGGAGTAGATCTTGCACTTTCCATTTTCCCTAAGGAAGACACAGCCATCGTCAAACGGTCTTTTCTTAAGTCCGTATCCCAAAAACTTATCTCCCCTGTAGAACATTTTCTCATAATCCACGAACTCCCACGCGTTAAATCCCAAATCCTCTATTCTTGTTATATCTTCATCTCTGAGGGGTATCTCAAGGTTTATGCAGCAGCTGGCACACTGGAGGCATTTAAATTTAAAAGAGGGATCGCTTTTAATTTGCAGGGTTTCTAAATTTATTGTCGCTACCCACCTCTTCTCCACTTTTTTATCACCTCAGCTCCTGTAAGAGCTTGCTATTAATGTTTCGGTCATCTCGATTTCCCTTATTTTCCTTAAAATCTCGTCATGGAAGCTGTCTAGCTCTTTAATGTTCTCAATTTCAATCCGTATAATTATGTCGTACTCTCCATAGACTTTGTATATCTCCTTCACTTGGGGGATGTCATTCAGCTTTTCATATACCAGGTCTTCATTTCCGGGCTTTACAATAATTAAAACAAATGCCTCCATCATATGCCCAACCCTCCAAAGTTAAACTTCTTGGCCATCTTAGCCAATTTTCTTTTGTCCATACCCTTAAAGAATTTTTTCATCTGTTTATACTGGTTGAGCAGTTCTTTTACATCTTTTGTGCTAGTGCCAGAACCCCTTGCTATTCTCTTGATCCTTGAGTAGTTTATTATCTCGGGATTTTCGAGCTCTTCTTCAGTCATGGAATCCATGATTACCTTGAATTTTTTTAGTCTCTCTTCACTCACCTTAATTACTTCGTCTGGGATAGAATAACCCATTCCCGGGATCATCTTCAGTATCTGCTGGAGTGGCCCCATTTTTCTCATAGCCTCTAACTGGGCGTACATGTCTTTGAGGTTAAACTTCCCCCTCAAGAACTTTTCAACATCCTCCTCTGTGAATTCAGTCTCCTTGCTAAGTTCCTCGAACTTCTCCAGCAACCCTTGAATGTCCCCCAATCCTAAGAGCCTTGAAACAAAGCGCTTTGGATCAAAAGGTTCTAAGTCATCTATCTTCTCACCAACACCAATGAACTTTATTGGGGCTCCAGTTGCTACAACAGCGGAAAGAGCCCCTCCACCTTTGGCTGAACCGTCCAGCTTGGTTACAATTATCGACCCTATGGGAGTTGCCTCCTTAAAAGCCAATGCCTGATTATATGCCTGCTGTCCAATTGTTCCGTCGATTACGAGGATAACCTCGTGGGGATTTATAGCATTGCTTATTTGCTTCATCTCTTCTATAAGCCCTTTCTCTTCCTTGTGCCTTCCTGCGGAGTCCACTATTATCACATCTACGCCCTTCTTTTTGAAGTACTCCACTCCCTCTTTAGCAAGCTTTACTGCGTCTTTTTCTTCGGGGTCTCCAAAAACCTCAATTCCATACGGCTCTACCAATTGTTTTAACTGGAAATAAGCACCCGGACGCCAAGTGTCCGAACATACCAACCCTACTTTATATCCATGCTTTTGGAAATATCTCGCAAGCTTTGCCACGCTTGTGGTTTTCCCTGATCCCTGAATACCAACCGTTAGGAGAATAGTCGGCTTTTCTTTTATCTCTATGGGCTTTGCCTCTTTTCCCAAAAAACTGGTCAGCTCTTCATAGACTATCTTGATTATGTGTTCCTTTTTGGAAACTCCAGCGGGCGGCTTTTCTTCTAAAGCTCTCTTCTCAATTTTCTTGGTGAGATCAAGAACTAGACGAACGTTAACATCACTCGTAAGTAAAGCCCTCTGAATGTCCCTAACTACCTCTCTTACAAGAGCTTCATCAACGGTACTTGCACGCGCAAGTTTTCTTAGGGCGTTGTTGAGTGACTGACCGAGCTTATCTAATACCATTTTCCTCCACCATATGTAGAGCTGTCCCTAGGTTTATAATCCTTAGCTCTTTGATCTTTGCACTGATGTGTCCATTTAAGAAAAGAAACCCTTGGAAAGTCGCTTTAACTGATCATATATGTACATTAAACTTTAAACGCGGTCATTCAGCCGTTTTTCTGAGAATTTTGCATTCTTCTGCTCATTCATAGCTAAAAAAGGGCTGAAAATGTTTTTAAAGGGAATTAATTTATTTATATTCGAGTGAAAACTCAAAAAAGAAAGGAGGTGAGAGAAATGGAGATGATATCAAAGCTTTATGATTACCTTTACATGAGGGAGTTCGAAAAGAGAAAAAGAAAGCCTGTAGTTGAGGAGCTTGCATTCCTTGATTACCTATACTAGCTCTGTTCCTTTGGTCTCTTTTCCGAGAGTAAGGACATCCAAGGCTCCTATAATTGAGATCACAGCAATTACAAGCACAGCCACCCCAACGGTTGAAGTCTCCATGATCTTTCCTGCCAATATTGGTGCCAATCCTCCTCCAATTCTTGCCATTGCCCCTGCCCATCCTGTTCCAGTTCCTCTAACTTCTGTTGGATAGAGTTCGGGGGTATAGGCGTATATAGCCCCCCATGCTCCGAGGTTGAAGAAGCTGAAGAGGACCGCGCTTGTCAGTATCATGTAAACGTTTCCTGAACTTGCATAGTGGTAAAACATAACTCCAGCCAAGCCAGAGAGTATCAAATATGTAGAGAGGGTTTTCTTCCTCCCTATCCTCTCGAGAAGATAAGCTGCACTCCAGTATCCCGGTAGCTGGGCTACGGCGGTTATTATAAAGTACTGGAAGCTTTTGAAGACAGTTATCTTCAAAGTCGCTGCTAAGAACCTTGGAAGCCATATGAAAAAGCCATAGTAAGCAAAGGCTATGCTGAACCATGCAATTGAGAGCATTAAAGTTATTTTGCCGTACTTTTTCCAGAGCTCTATTATTGTTATCTTTGCTTGCTTGCCCTCTTGCACCTTGATCTCTGCTTTTCTCCCAAGTATTCTTTCTATAACCCTTTTAGCTTCTTTTGTTTTTCCTTTAAGAGCCAAAAACCTCGGGGACTCTGGAAGCCAGAGTATTATTGGGAGCAACAGCAACACACTTCCCCCAAACAGGAGAATGCTTCTCCAGCTGGCTTTTAGGAGGATTGCGACTATTCCAATTATCATAGTACCAATAGCCCAGAAGCTTTCTAGGATAGATATCATAGCTCCCCTAATTTTTGCGGGCATGAACTCGGCAAAATAGGAGCTTGCAACCGGCAGAGCTCCCCCTAGACCAAGCCCAACTATAAACCTAAGTGCTATAAGCTGATTCAAGCTATTAGCGAAACTACTCGCAATGCTTCCCAACCCAAAAAGCGAAACTGCCAATGTTAAGGCGTTTTTTCTTCCTATGTAGTCGGCAACTGTCCCGAAAAACCATGCACCGAAGAGCATCCCCCATAGTGCTGCGGATCCCATGGCTCCGAGCTTGCTCAGGCTTCCCTGAAACGCCTGTTCTTTGCTTAGTAAAGGAATCACAAAGCTAACAGAGAGGGTGTTTATTGCTATGAATGCCCACACCGTTCCGAGGATTGCCAGAAGGATGTAATGAAACCTTCCGAGTTTTGCCTTGTCTATTACCTCCATCGTCCTCACCGAACAAATGTTCGGTTAATCCTTTTTAAATCTATTGCAAACTTTAATGGGATAGGTATGAAGATCCACTATGAATGTTTCACATGTATCGCGAATCAGTGCCAGAGGATAATTGAAATGAGCACAGAAGACTTAGCAAAAAGAAAGAAAGCCGCTGTTTTCTGTGCAAAGCTTATGGGAAAGCTTGAAGAAGATTCGATACCTGCAATAGTGTCCAGCAAGATATTTTTTGATCTCTACGAATTCCTTGGAGTTCGTGATCCGTTTAAAGCCTACAAAGAGTCCTCCAACAAGTTGGCGGAGAGAGTCTTAAATGAGATTGAAGCTATCATGGAAGTTGACCTTAAAACAGCGTTAAAGCTTGCAATAGTGGGTAACGTGATTGATTTTGCCGTTGGATACTCCCCGGAAAAGATTGAAGAAGACATAATGAGCCTCATTAAAGGAGACCTTTACATAGACTGCTCTGAAGAGCTCTTCAAAAAGCTTGAAAATGCCAAAGTTTTACTGTACCTTACCGATAATTGTGGTGAGATATACTTTGATAAGCTCTTCTTGAAAAAGATTCGGGAAAATTTCCCTCACTTAGATATCTACATCGCCGGAAAGGAAGCCCCGATAATAAACGATGCAACTGTAGAGGATTTAAAAGCTGCTAAATTTGATGAGGTCGGAACAATAATTTCAACGGGTTCTGGAATTGTGGGTATTCCCTTTGGAGAAGTCTCGGAGGAATTCATGGATATTTTTAGAAGAGCGGATGTCATTATAGCAAAAGGGCAGGGGAACTTTGAAACTCTCAGCGAGATTAAGGATGAGCGCGTTTTCTATCTTCTAAAGGCTAAATGCCGCCCGGTAGCGAGGGAGTTGGGGGTGCCTCAAGGGAGCATGCTGTGTATATAGACATTTGACGATATTATTTTTGACAAGCATCGATTAGAAAGGCTTTTATACTTTAAAGTTGTAGAATATAATGGTGGTACCTATGCCGACGATGATTAAAAAGGATTTGAAAAAATTCATGAAGGAACTAAAACTTCATTACGACGATGTCTGGCATGTTCCCTCAAGTGAATACCTTAAGAAGCCCGATTTTGTTGTAGTGGACCCCAAAACTGGCAAAAAGATAAAAGTGAGCTTTGTCTCATTGGACGATGGTGAGGTCGTCAGTGTAGTTTATGATGAACTCAGCTGATTCGTTTTTTGACGAATTCCTTTCCGACTTTTGTTTTATGAGTATAAAATAAAATTGTCAAAATGGTTAAATATTCCTTTATCAAATTTTTTGTGATGATGAACAATGAAAGAGAGTACAATTAACGATATTTTCGATCTCGTCGATATAATAGCAGACCCGAAAATTAGGGCACTCACCTATGCCAATATTGGAGTTGAGCTTTTCCGCATGGGTAACGAAAAGTACAAGGATGCCTTTAGAAGAGCGTTAGAGACTGCAGAAGAAATTGAAGATGCAGCTGAGCTCGCTTTTTTGCTTATTCAACTTGCTACTTATCTGGGAGAAACAAACAAAGCCGCTGCTGCGAGGGTTTTTTAATAGAGTTCTTGAACTGGTTGAACGCATGCCTTCTAAAATCCGGAATAGGGCTCTGGAAAAGATGATAGAAGCTGCACTAAAACTCAAGCTCTATGATTTAGCTGTTTCTTATGCAATGAAAATCAAAGACGGTAGAGTGAGAAACAGCATGCTTATTCCAATTATTAGAGGATACCTATCTGAAGGTCAGCTTGCTAAAGCAATCAAAGTTTCAAAAGAACTGCTCGAAGAACCTTGGAGCTCAATTGCAAAGTCAGAGATAATAAAGTACTACATCAAGGGCGGAGAAGTCATGAATGCCCTGGATATCTTTAACACTGTTGAGGGAAACAGGGAGAGATTCATCAACGAGATCATAGAAGAGCTTGTTGACTCTCCAGAACACGTTTCAAAGTTCTTTGAACTTCTAAAAGAGGAAGAACTGGTAAGTGCTGCAAAGAAATTGCTCGACATTCTAATAAAGTCCCCGAGGAGAGAGTACATCGAGCTAGTGGAGAGAATTGCAGAAAAAGTACCTGATGAGAGCGTGCAGGTAAAGGTGGTTTCATTTTTAACGAGGGCTGGGGAAAAAGAGAAAGCATTAAAATACGCAAACAAAATACAAGACAGCTATCTGCGCTCCTTGGCATTCGGAGAAATTGCCTTGGGTTACCTAAAGGAAGACGACCTGGATAAAGCCATAGAGACCGTAAAGAATGTCAGAGACCTAAAATGGAATTCAAGACTTTTGGCAGAGATATTGATTAAGGTTCTAAGGCTTGCAGCCAAAGAGGAATCTGAAGGAGGACATTAGGTTTAAATTCTTTTCTTCCAACTTTTTCTGGTGATGCTTGTGGTCAGGATAGCGATAATAGGTGGATCTGGGGTTTACGATCCAAAGCTTCTGGAAAACGTTAGGGAAGAGAGGGTTGAGACTCCTTATGGGGACATTAAGGTAAAAATTGGAACGTATAAGGGCGAAGAGATTGCGTTTTTAGCAAGGCATGGAGAGAAGCACAGCGTTCCGCCACATAAGATAAACTACCGTGCCAACATATGGGGCTTGTATAAGTTGGGTGTTGAGAGAATACTCGCGACATCGGCAGTAGGATCTTTAAACGAGACTATGAAGCCGGGAGATTTTGTTATACTTGATCAGCTAATTGATTTTACAAAAAACAGGGTTTATACCTTCTATGATGGAGAGGATTCACCCCATGAAAGGAAGTTTGTTGCCCACATTGATTTTACTGACCCTTACTGCCCGGAGCTTAGAGAAGCTTTAATAAGAGCTGCTAGGGAGCTAGGTTTTAGCTATCACCCAAGGGGAACTTATGCTGCTATGGAGGGACCAAGATTTGAAACAAGGGCGGAGATTAGAGCGCTGAAAATCCTCGGTGCTGATGTGGTAGGGATGACTCAATCTCCTGAGGCGATCTTGGCTAGAGAACTTGAGATGTGCTATGCGAGTGTTGCCATTGTTACCAACTATGCCGCTGGCATAAGTAAGACCAAGCTCACCCATTCGGAAGTTGTGGAACTCATGCAACAAAAAAGCGAGGAGATTAAGCTCCTTTTGATGAAGGCTGTGGAGTACATTCCAAAGGTCAGGAGATGTGCATGTAAGGATGCTCTAAAAGGTGCTACTGGTTGAGTTTATTCTCCTTTTGCTCTCCAAAACTTCTTTGGAAGTTAGGCCAAGTATGCTTGTTGATGTTTAATTCTTTTTGCAGATACTATTAAAACTAGGTGGTGAGAGCATTAGATTTAAATCTCCGATACAACTTCAGAACAAGAAGAGAAAATATAGGACTAGAAACCACTATTTGCTACCCAATTTTGGTATTAGAGCTTTTGCTTTTTTCTTTCGAAAGCCTCGCCCTTTAGGGCGAGGAGGAGGTCAGAGTTATCCTGACAGTAGCTATCTAATGGAAATGTTTTTAATTTATGACTTCATTAAACAATAACTGGGAGTGGGATGGGAACATCGGTTTTTTTAACAACGACCCAATTTTGGATGATATTCATGAGTCTATTTGGGTTCTTTTTATTGACCTATGTGTATATAAAATATAAACGGGATCCAGCTTTATGGTGGGGATTGGCGTTGCTTTTATTATTTGTTTCTCTCGCTTCAGAAACTATAAACCTGGTGGATGTTCAGGTACTCTCAAGAGCACTATTCGGGATGTTGGTTCTTTATGGCACTATTGGATTATTGGAGGAGGAAAAGATAGTATTAAGTAAACACTTCAGGATACTGTCGTTGGTTCCTCTCATTGTAACAGGCTATGTAGAACTTGGAAGGGTATTTGGGTATTCTCAAGACTGGTTTGTGAGTGTTGGTATACCATATGCTATTTCAGGATTTGCTATTGTTTTATCCGGTTTCTTCATTTTTTCGCTATTGAGGGAGGAATATAACCAAAAAGCTAGATTTTTGGGGGTACTTCTTTTGTTCTATGGGTTTCATCAAATGCTTTACCCATTTACGAGAGTTGCTACTAAACTTCTCCCGTTCACTTTTGTAATTTCTGTCTTTCTTGTGGCGCTGGCTATCTATGAAATGGGGAAGTTTACACTGTCAAGAGAGTTCATTACACGGGACATTCCAATTCTTAAAGTTAAAATGAAACCGGGTCTTTTGTTCATCTCTCCAAAAAAATATGAAGAGTTAAAGCAGTTACTAAAAGATTTCCCTGTGTTGGCTTTTGTGAGATATCAAAACTTCCCAGAAACGTGGAAAACATTTTTTGTTACATCAATACATGAGCATGAGTCTGATATAATATTCCCGACGGCATTACCCTTAATGAGTGCTAGGGTAGTGCAGTATCTAAAAGAGGCCGAAGAAAAAGGAACACGGGGTATTGTCATCTTTGACTGTCTTGAATATTTGAAAATGTATAACGGCTTTGAAGCTATCGCAAAGTTTTTGTCGTCCTTGAGAGATTACGCTCTTCTATACAATGGCGCAGTAATTGGAGTTCTTGATGAGAATGCATGGGAGAAAAAGGAACTTGTCATACTGCAGAGAATTGCAAGCTCTGTAGAAGAAATCCAATTAGGTTGATAGAGTTTATATCAGGTAAGACACTTTTTCGGTAGTGAGTATCACTGGTCTAAGCACACAAATGAGATGAGCTATTCTATGCGTACAAGGAAGGTATGGTTTTACATGAGGGAGAGATGGCGGTTGTACCAAAGGGGTAGAACATTGTCCCAAGGCTTTAGAACCCTCTTATGTGCTGATGTCTGAGCTTGCGACATTGAGAAGTAAGGGAGATTAGCATTTACGAAACACTCATAATAGAAACAAAACGACACAAATTTTAGGCGTCTTGTTTTCAGAGTGGGGTTTTGGGGGAGGTAGAATTGGTTTGTGGTGCGGTGGCCGGGATTTGAACCCGGGCCCGCGGCGTGGCAGGCCGCTGTCCTAGGCCAGGCTAGACTACCACCGCACAAGCCCGGTAGATAATCAATTGCAGACGCTTTATAAATTTTTCGCCAAGGTGTTTTTAAATTCCACCGCTTTCCCTGACTCTTTTCCTAACGTTCGGATCTCTATCTGCTATCCTTTTCAATGCTTCCTCAAAGCTCATCCAGTCGGGAACTTCCTCATTGAGGTAGATTCCGGTTCTCCCAATGGAATCCCTTCTGGTTAGGATCTTAACCCTTTCTTGGACTATATCTATGCTCACTCCAAGAATTTTTGCAACCTCGCTCTCTCTCCCAATGACTTCCCTCTCTATGTGTCCTTTTTCTGTTGGAACTATTAGTATTAGCTTTTTGTTAACTCCCGGCACCCGGAGGTTTGTTTTGAGCCCCCAGAGGTCAACCATACCCCCCCATTTATAGAATTCGATCTCTCTATCCTTGGGCTCAACAAGGGGAAACGTTATCGTGGTTTCTTCGTCGATCTCTATATGCCCCTTTATTAAGTGCCAGGGTGTAGCCATAACAATTCTCCGCTTTTCAAATGGGATTCCCTCCAAGCTCAACTCGATTAAGAAGCTGGGAACCTTATATGGGATCACGATGTCGATATCACTATCTTTCCTGACGTCTCCCCTTGCCACACTCCCGTAAACATGAGGCTCAAATTGCTCCAGTCTCTCCATTATTTTTAGGGCTTTTTCACGCTTTTCTTTTAAGATTCTCCATCGCTTGGGTGAATACACAACTTCCCTCTCGTCCCACACTCTGACGACCTTTTCTCTTGGCATGATATCCTTTTTGTCATTGTTCTTTTTAAATTCGATCGGTAATCTTTAATAGGGCAATGTTTATCTTTAGGAGGAGGTGGAAAAATGCCAGTTGTAGGTGTTAACATAACGAACATTGAAGTTGAAAAGCAGGGAGGAGTACTTGGCAAGGTTGAGGTGAATCTCTCTCCAAAAATTGAGGAGGTTAGATTGGGAGAAGTAAAGACTCCTTCTGGGAAAGTAAACGGTATTGAGGTGTTCTTCACTTATCAGATCGGATACAACCCTGAGATTGCGAGGGCGCTAATAAAGGGAGCGGTGTTTTACCTACCACCCAAAAAAGAGCAGATAGACGAAATCCTTGATGGTTGGGAAAAAGAAAAGAAAATCCCTCCAGAAATGTTTGCGGAGATAGTGAACTTTGTAACTAATGAAATAACCCCCCTGATAATGGTAATTTCCAAAGAAATGAGAATTCCGTATCCAATTCCTCTTCCAAGAGTAACCATAAGGCAGCAGACTTGAAATTGCCTCTATCAAAACTCTTATAAACTCTCTTTTCCTTCCTTTTTTGGTGGTTGTGATGAGGGGGGATTTACTTTGCTTTGCCAAAATCAGCGCTTCAGGTATTTAATGCCTTAGAAGACAGACCAGTATCTTCTAAAGAGCTTGCACGAAAAACAAACCTTTCTGAAAGAACTGTTCGCTATGCTCTGAAGATTCTTAAGGAGAAAGAGCTTGTTGAAGAGATATTTTTCTTGAGGGATGCCAGAAAGAGGGCTACAGAAGGAAAGTTATTCTGGGCTGAATCCTTCTACTTTTTGCAATCCTTTTTTAATTTCTGGATATCTCGTCTCGAAGATGAGCTCTGCCAGTTCTATTGCCTGTGCGTAAGCCTCTCTCTTTGCATAGAAGTCCATATGTTCAACAAATTCTAGGTAGTTTCTGCTTCTTTCCTTAGCGGCTAGATAGAGGAGAAGGGCTTTTCTTATTCTGTATCTGTGTTCTAGTGTTGCTTCCACCTCCAAGATGAGGTTCTTGTAAGTCTTTAAGCCTTCCAGAAGCTTATCAAGAGCGAAGAGGGATTGAGCAAGCATTAGCAGGGTGTCTCCAAGTTCCTCCATGAAGCCCTCTTTTCTATATTCTCCTGCGAGCTGATAGAGCATTTTTGTGGTATTTAAACCTATGAGCTTTGTTCTTTGAGAGTTCCCTGCCAATAAATAGGAATACTCAGCGCTAAGAAAAGATTTTGAAGTATAGTAGAGATTTCCATCAGCGTACCATTCCCTTCCCGCTCTCTCGTAGTTTCTTCCCGCGTTCTCCATGAGCTCCATGAAGTGTTCATCATAACCAAAAACGTCCTTGACGATAAAGGCGAGCTTGAAAAAGGTGTCCCCCGCTTTTTGATATTCTTTCTTGGCTACAAATATTTCCGCTCCTTTTCCATAGAGGTCAAGCAAAATACTTGCCATGTCCTCAATGCCAGCTGAATCGTGAATTATCTTGTAGTATCTATATGCTGCTTCATAAGACTCAATTGCCTTCTGGATTTTCTTCCTTTTCATTTGAGTGTCACCCATGGATTTGTACATCACTGCGAATTCCTTTGCGTATTTTTCAAATTTATTTTTCTCACCGAGAATTTCAAATATTCTGAGGATATTGGAGCAAAATTCGTCAAGAAGTTCTAAATTGGGATCCTCAGCTTCGACTTCTCTTTCCAGAATATCCAAATAATAATACGCACTCTTAAGGAGAAAAGGTCTGGCATCTTTCAAAGCCTGTGGATTGGCACTAAGAATGAGGTCTCCAATGTATCTGTAAATCCGAGCAGCATCTAAAATTCTTTTTTGTTTTTCATACTCTCTCGCGGACTTTATAAGAAGTCTTATACCGGTTTTCAGCTCTCCCTTAGTCACCAAGCTTTTCCCAGCTAGTTCAAGCTCACCTGGACTGGACCTTATTATACCCGCTATCAAAAGGGCCACCCCACTTGGTTTTAACGAATGTTTATTTTACCTCGATGTATTTAACGCTTTCTCTGATGAACAACAGAGCACACTAAAATTCAAAAAATTTCGAAAAAATTAGACTTTTATCACTCTATATCCCGCCGCCTTCCTAAGCCTGTTCATAACTGCAAGCCCCAGTCCCTTTTCTTCAATCCCCTCGGCCAATATTACATCTACTCCGGACTTGTCGAGTTCTCTGAGGGCTTTAAACAGGTTCCTTGCTATCTCTTCCTCGCTTTCGCCCATGTTGAAATATGCATCTGCCTTGTAGAAGTCCCCGGTGGCCATTACACCGACCCTCATACCTTGGGCTTTATACCTCTTGATGAGCTCATTGATTTTCTCTTTAACCCTCTCACGCTCTCCTTCGATGACTATAACCTGAGCATCTGGGGCGTAGTGTTTGTACTTCATTCCGGGAGCTTTTGCCAGCTTTACCGGTTTCCCTTTTACGGCTGGATGAATCTTTATTTTTCCGATTACCCTCTCTATTTCCTCAAGAGGCAACCCACCAGGTCTTAAGAGCATCGGAGGCTCTGTGGTTAGATCTATTACCGTTGATTCTACCCCTATCTTTGTCTCGCCCCCATCTATTATGCACTCTATCCTTCCATAAAAGTCGTCGGCAACGTGTTCCGCTAGAGTGGGGCTTGGCTTTCCGCTTATATTGGCTGAAGGCGCAGCAATGGGTCTTTTGCTTGTCTTTATCAACGCAAGGGCAATCTCATGAGCGGGCATTCTTATCGCCACAGTCTCTAACCCGCCTGTGGTTGCATAGGGAACTTTGTCCCCTTTGGGGAGCACTATTGTCAACGGCCCCGGCCAGAACTTCTCTGCAAGCATTTTAGCTTTCTCAGGGACTTCTCTTGCGAGCTCATAAACCTGATCAAACTCGGCTATGTGAATTATCAAAGGATTATCCGGAGGTCTCCCCTTTGCCTCGAAGATTCTTTTGACAGCGTTTTCATTTAGAGCATCTGCACCCAATCCATAAACCGTCTCCGTAGGAAACGCAACAAGCTTCCCCTCTCTAATAAACCTAGCAGCTATCTTGATTTTCTCCCAGTCAACGCCTTCTCGCATGTTTATCACTATCGTCATGTCCCTCACCTAAAACTTCCGTGTAAACCCTCTCAACTCTCTCAGCGACTTTTTCCCACGTGTACTTTTCACCGATTCTTCTTCCAATTTTACCCATTTTTAAAGCTTTTTTGTTATCGAGCAAAAGCTCCACCCTTTCTATAAGCTCGTCAAAGTCTTTAAAGAGATACCCATTTTTTCCATCCCTTATGAGCTCCTTTATTCCCCCAACAGCCCTTCCAATTACGGGCACCCCAAGGGAATTAGCTTCAACAACCACAAGCCCAAATCCCTCTCTCAGGGAAGGAACTATTAGTATTTTGCTCTCCGCGAGTATGGTATCAATATCCTCCCTATAACCGAGAAACTTGACGTTAGGAGGGGCCATGGTTTTCAGTTCTTCCATCAGTGGACCATCGCCAACCACTAGGAATTTCTCATCCGGAAAGTATTCTGCAAGGCGTATAAACGTTTTTGGGTCTTTATAGGAGGTTAGTGCCCCGATGAACGTGATGTATCGTTTTGCTGCTCTCCTTAGCTTTAGTGCCCTTATTCCGTTTGGGATGACTTTTACCCTTTTTGCTCCAAGAGAGAGGGCTCTCTTTTTCAGGTAGTGGCTCACAGCTATTATAACATCGCCCTTTGCTATGCTATCCTTAACAAAGTACCTCCCCAACGGAAGGTTTGACATAAAGTCGAGGTCACTTCCATGGGCCGTTACAATTAGGGGGATTCCCAGTTTCTTCTTTGCGAGAACCCCGGCGTAGCTGGTTGTTCCAATGTAGTGGGTATGGATGAGCTCAAAATTCAGCTTTTTGTGGAGTTTAACTATCTTCAAGAAAGCTAGGAGAACAAATAAGATTCCTCTCAAACCAAAGATCGGGGGAACTTTAACCTGATAAACTCTCTCTTTCTCAAACTCTCTGGGTTTTATGGGCCCATATGTGAGAACATAAACCTCATGCCGCTTTCTGAGCTCTTTAACTAAGCTATCAGTATGATTTGCAACCCCTCCTTTGTGAGGAGGATAGTGTCCCACAATCAAAATTCTCATGAATAAAAAATGTAGAAGAGAAGTAAAAAGCCTTTCTATGGTCTGCCTCTACCTTTTCCACGTGGTGGATTTACTGGCAGATGCTTTTCCTTTATCTTGCCCTTTCCTTGCATAAATGCTTCCCTTAACATGTTTTTGGCATCTTCGATGAGTTCTCTAGCAGTGTCATAGTCATCATTCTGGATTGCGGCTTTTGCGGCATCTATCTTCTCTTTTATTTGAGTCACATCAATTCCAGCTTTTTCGAGAACTTTTATTTTAACTTCGAGCCTGTGTACTTCCTTTTCGAGCTGGACTTTAGGGCTTGCATGAATCACCTTCTGCCACTCCTTGCTGGCCAGCTTAATCACCGCCTCTGCGTGAGCCTTTGCGGCTATTGCTTGTCCATACGCTTTTCCATAGTTTCCTTCGTTGTAGCTCTCGTTTGCGATTTGTATTTTCTTTTCGGCAATTTCAATTAGTCTTTTAGCGGCTGGAACTGGAAGATCATCGAGCATTTCTTTTGCCGTTTCGGTTCTGTTAATAGCCAATTTTATTGCCTCCCATGCCATCTCAGCTGTCACGTTTACGTCTTCTTCGGTTACGTTTCCGTCTCTGATCCTCTCCCTAACACGTTCTCTTATTTCCTCGGCAGTTTCATTGTCCATTAATGGGCTCTTGATTATTATTACGCTCTTGGTTTTGAGCAGAGTGCCGATTATTTCAGTTGTGTTTGTTAGATTGTTATCCACGTATAGGACAAACTTCTTCCCTTCTATGCCTTTAGCTTGTTTTATTGCTCCTAAGTCTCTTCCGTGGGCGATTACTATTTTGACGCCTTCAAAAAGCTCTGGGTACTCTTCAATAGCCTTTTTAAGCACTTCTAAATTGGTTTCGTACCTGTTTTCACCATACCACCTAACATATGAAACTCCTAGCTCGCCTAGGTCCGTTTCGTAGTCTTTTGGCACAGCATCGGAGCCTCCTATGATTATAACTTTATCTGGGGCATTCTCCATAATCTCTGCCGTGACATTGGGATCATGCACTCCCCAGGTTGTGACTACTACGGTTGCGTTTAACACTTCTGCAAGTTCCTCTGCAAGTACTGAATCTGCCTCGTTGTCGCTTACGAGGATAACTATTGCAAGACTCTGTGCCTGTGATGGTGGTATTATGCTCGCTAAGAGCAAGGCACCAAACAACAATGCAAACACTTTTTTCGCCACCATGGTTTATCACCTCACTTTATTATAGTGAAAAACTCCTATTTAAGCTTTTTTCATGAAATCGTTTTGTTCTGTCTTTGTTTGTTTATCCAAATGCCATGAAAACTCTTTTTGACTTTGTGAGGGTTAAAAAAAGTTTAAAACCGTTTATGTATGTTCAAATACCCCATAAAAGACTTTTTCGGCAAATTGAGATAACCTCAGGCCCTCTTTCTTTGCTATCTTTTCGAGAATCTTCTGTGCATTGCTTCCATACTGACAGGCTTTCTTTTCTCTGTATGCGACTTCTTTGGGAAGACCTATTTCAATGGCTACTTCCCTCAGGATGGCTTTTCTTACCCCATTGTGGATTTTGTACTCTAAAGGTGTTCTTAGCCCGCTTCTGACGACGTTGAGATCTAAGAACGGAAACCTTCCTTCAACGCTGTTCAACATGGCAATTTTGTCATCTCTGGCGAGGTTCTTTTCCCCCATCTCCAAAATATCTTTCTCCATTAGCGAAGGATCTCTAAGGTATTTTGCATACCCTCCAAAAAGTTCATCGGCTCCTTGACCGGTTAAAAGAACTTTGGTGTTGTCTTCACCGGCAAGTTTTGTTGCGAAGTAGATTGGGATTCCTATCGCGAGGTTCATGGGGTTGGGCTCTTCTATGGCAAACATAACTTTTTCAAGAGAGTTTTTTACGTCATCGAGATCAAATACGTACTCCCTAAGCTTCAGGCCAAGTTTCTCACTAACTTTTCTAGCCCACTCTAAGTCTTGACTCCCTTCTGCCCCCGCCGTGTAAAGGGTGACATCTGAGTATTTTGAAGCAAGAAGGGCTATTAAAGAACTATCTAGCCCTCCTGAAAACAACACCCCTACCTTTTTTGCACTCCTAATTCTTACTGCATATTCTAGGCTTTTCCTTATGCTTAGCTTTGCCCTTTCATAGGAAAAAGGTTCTCCTTTTAGCTCTGAGAGTGTAAAGAGCTGAACTCGTTCAATGCCCTTCCTAGATATTTTAACGAGTTCTCCTGGATTTACGGGGATTGCTCTTTCTCCTATGCTCCAAAGAACTTTCTTTTCCGAGGCAAAGAAGCCGTTCTGAGAATAATAGAGGGGTCTAATCCCAATTGGGTCTCTAAAAAGATATATGTTTTCTTTATCGGAAAATGCTAAGGCGTAATCTCCGTTTAAGATTCTCATTAAGCTTTTCACGCTCTCAGCTATGGAATTGCCTCTCTCAATTTGAAACTCCAAGAAGCGCAGAATCACTTCCGTATCGACATCACTCTCGAATCCAACCCCCCTTCTCTCCAAAAACTCCCTTATTTGCCTGTGGTTGTATATCTCTCCATTGTGGACTAGGACAAAATTATTGAAAAATGGTTGAGTAAAGCTCTTTGAACCTGTCATGGCTAAACGGCACTGGAGGAGCCCTATACTGCCGTCTGGAATTTCACCAACTTTAGAAAAATCCTCGCTCTTCAACACCCCTTCATCAGTCCACACACCAAAAGAGTCTCTACCCCTATGTTTTCCAGACCGCATCATTGCTATAAGCTTGGGTTTTAGATGCCTTCCTATCCCTCCCGCGATGAGGCACACTTTTCTCACCAGAATCTCTTGTTTATCTGCCAATAAAAACCTTCCCGGTTTCTTCCTGAAGAAGAATTCATTTTAGGAAAAATTTCTTGAATGAAAGTTCTGTTCTAATTTTTTCTGCTGAACTTATGTTAAATCCCCACAGGTGCAGTAGTGTTCATAAGCCACCGTCTCAAGTTCATCGAATCCGATTCTCGTTTTTGCTGATAAATAGAGCACCCTAACCGGAGGTGAGACTTCGGGTAAAAATTTACATAGCTTGTATGCCAAGAGCCCTTGCATTGAACTGTCAAGCTTTAAACGAGCTGAGAGATATTCAACATCCTCTAGATACCTTTTTATCTTTTCCAAATCTCTGATAAGGTCCACCTTGTTAAGAGCTGGTACGGTTGTTGCACCAAGCCGAAGGTCTATCAAAAGGGCAAAGAACCTAACAAAGCAGTAATCGTGGGGTTTTCTTAGTATTGTGGGGTCGAATAAGTATACAACAAGCGGACTTGGGAGATTTTCCATTAGCTTAACCCCAAAATCATGGAAGAGAAATGTTTCCATCTGGCCTGGGGTATCTATAAGAACGTAGTCGTTTTCTTTTTCCAGCTCTAGTATTTTTTCAACGTATTCGTTGAGGTAGTCCATCAAAAAGTCATAGCTTTCCACAATAGCTCCATTGGGTCCGTAACCCTTTTTCATAAGCTCTTCCACGGTTATATGCTCTCTAACATCTACCGTGGGGGTGTAGGGAAGGGTCTTGACTCCCGTATCTAGGTTTATATATGCTACCCTCTTTTCGTTCTTTTCTAAAAACTTCCCGAATTCTCCTGTTAGAGTGGTTTTTCCGCTTCCAGCGGTTCCAACGAATACCACTATCACTCCATCCACCATTGTCTCCCTGATTCCATCCCTACAATCTTCTCCGCAAGTTCAAAAAATGCTTTTGAGGCTTTTGAATCTGGAGCATATACCACTACGGGCATTCCTTCCAGTGCTGCTTCCCTTACTTTTGGATCTTCAGGAATAACTGCCAAAAGCGGGAATTCCATAACCTCTTCGGCGGCTTCTGGGGGTATGTCGTTTTTATGTCCACCGTACCTGTTAAGTACAAACCCCAAAACCTCTCGCCCAGCTTTCTTCAGCACTATCCCTACTTTCATTGTGTCGCTGAGGCTTGCTATCTCCGGATTAGTTACTAGGATAATCTCCTCCCCACTTAGCATGGCACTCATGGCATCTATTTGTAGCCCCGCTGGACAGTCTATGAGGATGTAATCAAAATCTTCTTTTAGCTTGGGGATCACCTTTGGTAGATCTCTGGGGTCTGCTTTAGCAACGTGCTCCCAGTCCACTGCAGCTGGAACTACGTACACGAGCTCGTACCTCGTGGTATGGACAGCTTTTCTTATATCTTCCCCTTCAATTAGCACATCGTGGATAGTTCTTCCAGCATCGTCTAATCCAAAATGCAGGCTTAGGTTTGCCATAGTCAAATCCGCATCAACTGCACACACTTTTCTCCCTAACTTTCCTAGAGCAATCGCAAGGTTTGCTGTAATGGTTGTTTTTCCGGTACCTCCTTTTCCAGAAGCTATTGAGATTATTCTCCCCATGTTTATTCCCCACTATAATTCTCCTAAACCTTTATGAACTTTTACCAAAAGGTTATAAGTGGAGAGACCAGCAATGGGAAGGTGAGAAAAATGAGGGTATTTGTTGCAGACACGAGTGTTATAGTTGATGGGAGGCTCACCCAATACCTTAATAGGATTAACGAAAAGGTTAAGGTGATTATTCCTGAGGCTGTCGTTGCTGAGATTGAGCATCAGGCAAATGAAGGCAAGGCTATAGGGCACACTGGATTGGAAGAGTTAAAAAAACTTAGAAAGCTTGCCGATGAAGATAAGATCCTTTTAGAATTCTATGGCGAAAGGCCGGATCTGTGGCAAATTAGAAGGGCAAAGGCTGGAGAAATTGACCACATGATAAGGGAAGTTGCCAGAGAGCTTAACGCAATCCTTATAACCGGTGATCAGGTGCAGAGGGACATCGCCATAGCCAAAGGCATTGAGGTAATCTACTTGGAGAGCAGAAAAGAGGTCAAGCACAGACTTGAGGACTTTTTTGATGAGCACACGATGAGCGTTCACCTTAAAGCCGGAGTAAAGCCATTGGCAAAGAAAGGAAAGCCCGGTCAATGGAGGCTTGTTCCCATAAGGGATGAGGAGCTTACGGATGAGGAGCTTGAGGAGATAGCGGATGACATAGTCGAGAGGGCTAAGAGAGACCCAGAGTCGTTTATAGAGCTTGATGAACCAGGAGCTACTGTTGTTCAGCTGAGAAACTATCGTATAGTCATAGCAAAGCCTCCGTTTGCCGATAGAATAGAGATTACAGCTGTAAGGCCAATAACCAAATTGAGCATAGAGGACTACGACCTCCCAGAAAAGCTCTTAGAACGTTTAACCGACAAAGCCGAGGGAATACTTATAGCTGGTGCGCCTGGAGAGGGGAAGTGCTTACCCCCAGAAACCCCCATTCTTCTTGGAGATGGTTCGTTTGTTCAGATTAAAGATGTTAAGCCCGGAATGAAAGTTGTTACTTTTTCACACGAGAAGGTAGAAGTCCAACCCATCCTCAGAGTTTATAAGAGAAATGAAACTGCCTTGATAAAGCTAAAAACAGCTACTGGAAGAAAAATAATTCTCACCCCCAACCACCCAGTTCTCACGATAAAAAACGGCTTCGTTATGTGGATGGATGCAGGCTCTCTAAAAAAAGGTGATCCAATAGCGGTTCCTAGAATGCTACCAATTAAGGGCAACCTGCCAGAAAGTATTTGGATCGGAGAGTTAGTAAAAGAAGGATTCTTTGCAACAACCAAAGATGGTAACATTGTTCCGCTTGTGAAGGCCAATCCTGAAGACACAGTGACAGTGTTTTACAAGGGCAGAAATCACAGAAAGTCTAGAGATGTGCCTGCCCATCTTACTCTTAGCGAAGAGTTCTTTGAGTTTCTAGGCCTTATGTGGGCTGAGGGATCAGGGAGTGTCTTCGAGTTTAATAACTTCGATGAGAAACTTATTGAACACTTCAAAAATCTGGTTTCAAACATATTTGGGGTTAAGAGCGAGGAGTTTTACTTTGTTGCTCCAGGAAGACTAAGACTCCGGAATTCGAAGACAATAGAAAAAATACTGCGTGCTTTTGGATATCCAGAGCGGAACAAAGCATCTTCATTAAGAGTACCTGAAATTGTTATGAAATCGGACGAGAAAAGAATAGCGGCTTTTATTAGGGGGGTATTTGAAGGTGATGGTTATATTGGGAAAGAACTGGAAATTTCAACTGCTAGTGAAGAATTCGCAGCTGGATTACAATATCTTCTCCTTAGATTAGGTATCCAGGCACTCTTCAAAGAAAAAACAATAAATGGCAAGGTCTACTATAAAGTTGTTCTAAAGGACTCTAGATCGATAAGAAAGTTCTACGAGGTTGTAAAGCCGAGGTTCAAGGTTAAAGGCTTTGAAAAACATCTAACAAAAAATTCAAATCCAAATATTGATACTATTCCTGCTGGAGAACTTGTGAAATCTCTTGGTGTTCTAACGGGATATAGAGTTAAGGGGGCTACTAAAACTACTTACTCTCGTGAAAGACTTTCAAAAGTGTATCAAAACTTCTTGAGTGTTTACAGAGAATACCTTGCCCTCGAACCAACCGTCAAGAAACTAGTCGAGTACTCAAAGTATATCTCAAAATGGAGAGAACTCGTGGAATTTATTGATAAAAACGTTAATATCGAATTTTACAGAAGAAACCATATAGATCATGTTGCTCCTAAACTTTGGCTGGAGGGTAAGAGAAAGCCCATGATGTCAACAGTAGCTAAGTTGCTTTCAGCGTTTGCATATGAAACAGGGCTTTTGGCTAGGGAGTCAGAGTTGTGGAATAAGGCAGTAAAAGAAATCAGAGAACTCATGAAATCTCTTTTTGCGCTCCTTGGTCAGAATTCTCAGAGTACGGTTTCTCAGTCAATGATAAGCCTCTTTCTGAATGGTGCAGAGCTTAATGTGGATCGCATGCTAAGGCTAATCGAAGAAGTAGTCTCGGAGTATTATCATAAAGCAGAGCTTGTTGAAGAACATCTTGCACACATGCTGCTCATGCTTGATTCCAATATTCTATGGGACAAGGTTGCCTCTGTTGAAACCATGATAGGAGAATTCGACGTTTATGACGTAACTGTGCCCAATCACAACTTCATTGCTGGTATACTCCCTGTGATAGTCCACAATTCCACCTTCGCTCAAGCTTTAGCTGAGTACTATGCCTCCATGGGTAAGATAGTCAAGACGATGGAAAAACCCAGAGACCTTCAGGTTAGTGAAGAGATAACCCAGTATACAGCACTTGGGGGAAGAATGGAGAAAACTGGAGATGTTCTATTGCTTGTGAGACCAGATTACACCATATTCGACGAGATGAGAAAGACGAGTGACTTCAAGATCTATGCTGACCTAAGGCTTGCGGGAGTTGGAATGATAGGCGTTGTACACGCTACAAAGCCCATAGATGCCATTCAGAGGTTCATTGGAAGGGTGGAGCTTGGAATGATCCCTCAAATAGTTGATACAGTGATATTCATAAAAGCGGGGAATGTTGATAAAGTACTGACTCTGGAGTATAAGGTTAAGGTGCCAAGTGGGATGACGGAAGAGGACTTAGCGAGACCGGTTATAGAGGTCAGGGACTTCATGACGGGTGAACTTGAATACGAGATTTACACCTATGGAGAGGAGATAAGCGTTGTTCCAGTAAAGAAAAAAGAGAAGCCACCGGCAATGAAACTTGCGGAGAAAAAGCTTAAACAGGAGATCAAGAAGTTCCTTCCCGACGTTTACACGGAAGTTGAGCTTGCAAGTCCACACAAGGCTATAATATACGCGGATGAGTTTGACATCCCGGCAATAATAGGGAAGAAGGGCAAGAGAATAAGCGAAATAGAGAAAAAGCTTGGCATAAGTATCGATGTAAGAAGCTTTGACGAAAAGCTCGCGGAAATGCCCAAAGAAAAGATACCTGTGGAAGCAGAAGAAAAGAAAAAGCAAATAGTCCTTAGAGTTTCACCCGATTTTGCTAAGAAACCCCTTAAGTTCTTTGCAGGTGAGCAGTACATATTCACCGCAACGCCTTCAAGAAAGGGGCTTGTAAAGGTTAACAAAAACACACCAATTGGTAAAGAACTCAAGAGAGTACTAGATGCAGGAATAGAGCTCTGGGCTTCTCTTTAATTCTCTTTTTGGCTCGGTTGCGAGAGTACTCATCATTACTTTTCTCTTCTGAAAGCCTCGCCCTTTAGGGCGGGGATGCAGTATTCGGAAATTCAGCCCTTTAAACCAAAACCCTTTTAAACTTCATAGTGTAGTAAGGCCTCGAAGAGGCCACTGAAAACAAGCCCAAAGCAGGGGTTTCACGTTACCACTCCGTTTGGAGTGGTTTGGACGCCGACAGGCGTCCTTCAAAAACCACCTTGAGCAGTTAAAAACGAAGGGTTTAGCCTCTGAAACCATAACCCCGAACCGCTTTGCGGTAGGGGTAACGGGGGCGAGACCGTCCCCTCGGGCTGAACCGAAACCGGCAACGGGAGTAGGGAATGAGTCGCCCGTAAACCTTCCCGTCCTTAGCGAGGGATTAAAGCTTAACCTTCGCCTTTCAAGGCGGGGAGGAGGTCAGTCAGCTAGCGAAATTGTCCTCATCGCCCGAAATTTTTATATTTTCATCCTTTAAGTGCCTTTTGATGAGGCTAATCTTAGCGTCTCAAAGTCCAAGGAGAAGGGAAATACTTGCAAAGTTCTTTGATGCTTTTGATGTCATCCCGAGCAACGTTAGTGAGGACTCTAAAGCTTTAGACCCGGCAGAGCATGCTGTAGAGGTGGCAAAGAAAAAAGCCCGTGATGTTTATTCCCGATATGGAGGCACGGTAATAGGGGCGGATACCATCGTCGTCTTGGACAACAAAATCCTCGGAAAGCCAGAAAATAAGGAAGAAGCAAAAGAAATGCTCAGAGCTTTAAGCGGAAGAATACACAAGGTTATAACTGGCTACTGCATTATCCATGAAGGGAGGGAGATTACAGGTCATGTGGTCACGGAGGTTAAGTTTAGGGAGCTCAGCGAAGAAGAGATAAAATGGTACGTCTCTACAGGCGAACCCCTTGACAAGGCAGGTGCCTATGGAATCCAAGGAAAAGGAGGAATTCTGGTAGAATGGATAAAAGGGGATTACTACAATGTTGTCGGCTTTCCGATGAAAATAATCCTTGAGCTTAAAAACCTTGGATTTAAGCTCTCAACATAAAACAAAAAATAAAGTTGGAGGTTAATTAGCGATTTCTAGTACCATGATTATTCTTGGGATTTCATATGTATCTCCGCTAGAGTCCCGAATAATTAGTTTATTGTTTTCATCGAAATCTACAACAAGATAAAACTTGTCACATAGCTCAATAACATCCTTCCAGTCATCTCTAAAGAAACCTGGAATTGGCCAATATCTTTCCAGAAGAATTCTTGCTATTTGGGGGTGATAGTATAGTCCTAAATATTCACTGTGCCACCATAATACCAATCCTTTTGTAAATCCATAGGGTAGGAATGCATTGGAAGTCTGGTTGGTTGTTTTTATAGCTTCTAGGTCTTTTTCAGCAAGTTTCTTCAATCTGTCGTCTTCTGTGTATCCTGGATATATTTCCAAAAATTTTTGTTTTACAATTTCAGTAATTATCTCGATATCTTTTTCGTTCATGTAGTATGTTTTCTCTTTTATTTGATTCTCCGCCCATGTCCAGTTTGAGTAGATTATTGGTTCTCCATTTTCATTAAGCCTAATTGCGTAAAAGGTTATGTTTGAAATCTCCATATCATCATCTACCCATTTCCAATAATAACTCCCTATATGAATTGGAGGAATGTGCTGGTCTATAACGAAGTATTCGCTACCAATCTTTACAGCTACTGCCGCATGACTTGGTTTCTTATCTTTAAAAGTAATGTCAAGCATATAGATAGGAGTTATATTTGACTCTAGAAGTAAGCTCGCCGTAAGGATTGCATAGTCACCACAAATTCCGCTTTTGTAGTATATAGTATCATTAGCCGCTTGTAATTTTGTCAGGTTGTCATAAAGTTCTCGTTGGTAATCCGATAAAGTGCTCCAATTAGTTACCAATATATCGACATAATTGGCCTTTGTATCGTTGTATTGTATAGTGTTGTCAATCCATTCAAGAATTGCCCAAACTTTTTCTAGTGTGTTATTGTATTCTGTGAATTGTTCTGAAAGGGGGCTTATCTTGCTTCTAAGGAGTTTACTCAGTCCTGCTTTGAATGCTTCTGAGTTATAGTAAGTTCTCCAATCATAGGTGGGGTCGGTTCCGATTTCTATCTCATATCCATCTGGTAAATAATCTTTGTCTGTATCTTTCTCTAAGGGGTTCGTGAGAAAATCTATCACTTCTTCTCCGTCTAATAGTCCATCATTATCAGAATCGGGATTTAGAGAATCTGTGAAATACTTTATGAGCTCTTCTCCATCCCAAAGTCTGTCCCTGTCAGTGTCTTCCTTAAGCGGATTAGTTCCTAATTGTAGTTCTTCTCCATCATAAAGACCATCGTTATCAGTATCTTTTCTTGTGGGGCTTGTGTTGTACGTGAATAACTCCTCAAAGTCTGTGAGGCTGTCTTTGTCTGTGTCTTTTGATAGTGGGTTTGTTTGGTAAAGGTTGGCTTCCTCCCCGTCAATTATACTATCCTTGTCGGTATCGGGTTCCAGAGGGTTTGTGTTATAACTAAAAATTTCTTCCCAATCTGATAGTCCATCCCCATCTGAATCGAATTTGAGAGGATTTGTTTTATATTTATTGACCTCCTCTCCATCGTTTATTCTGTCCCCATCTGTATCTGGATTAAAGGGGTCTGTCCCATATTTTTGTTCTTCTTCAAAGGTTAACCCATCATTGTCTTCTGGTTGAGTGGAATTAGACTCAATTAATGGAGAGTGGGAAGTTATAGTCTGTTGAGTAGTTGCTTGTTCGGTGCTTTGAATACAGGCAGAACTGAGAGTTATTACAATGAGTACTATAAGAAGAAACCTAGCTTTCATGATTCCCTCACCTTATAGATACTATTGCGGGGAAAAATATTTAAGGTTTCTGTGACAGGCTTAACTGATCATAAGAGCTCTGAAAAGAGTAAATCCTCTTTTTTGCCTCCGGCTTTTTTGAACGCTTTTAAGCTCCAGCTTATGTTTCCAACATCTCTCGGCTGATGGGCATCGCTTGCGAAGGTTAGTTTTACTCCCTTCTGGATGCACAGCTTTATGAAGTCTAACTCCGGCACTCTGTATCGGGAGCTTATCTCAAAAGCCTTCCCATGCTCTTCTGCCAGCTCGACTATCTCTTTATATTCATCAATCGAAGGATATCCTACATAGGGAAAGACATTCCCAAAGTGTCCTATTATATCGATGTTTTCATCCTGAAGGGCGAGTTTTATGAGTTCGAGATATTCATCATACCTCCCTAGATCGAAGTAAAGGTGAACGGAGGCTATTACATAGTCAAGCTTTTTTCTAAAGTCGTCGTTTATATCAACCCCTTCCGGGAGAATATTGGCCTCTATTCCAGCCAGAACAGTTATCTCGCTTTCTTTTTTGGCTTGATCTATAAGGGAAAGGTATGAGTTGAGCAGATGGGGAGTAAAGAAATGCACGTGATCGCTGATTCCAACAATCTTCAATCCTTTCTTCTCAGCCTCGGCAATATTGTCTCTTATGTAGCCGATTCCATCAGAAAACCTTGTATGGGTGTGGAGGTCCATCATCTTAGCTCCCGTATCTCATCTGCTTAAAAATTTAAAAGCCTTGCACTTTTTTGGATAAAATATCCAATGTAAACCTCAACCTTTAGGTTTGACAACCTTTAAATACTATTTCACTCTAATGAAAGTCGGTGGTGAATATGGTCGAGCGTTCTAAGGTTAGGGTTCTAATAGCAAAGCCGGGACTGGATGGTCACGATAGAGGGGCAAAGGTTATAGCTAGAGCACTTAGGGATGCGGGTTTTGAGGTCATCTATACTGGAATAAGACAAACGCCCGAGCAGATAGTAGAAAGCGTCATACAAGAGGATATAGATGTTCTTGGGTTGAGCATTCTTTCCGGAGCACACATGGTTCTCATCCCAAAGATTCTCAGGCTTCTTGAGGAGAAAGGCATAAAACCGAATGAAGATATACTCGTGCTTGCTGGCGGGATAATACCCCCTGACGATGCCCAAGAGCTTGAAAAAATGGGCGTTGCAAGGGTTTTCGGCCCTGGAAGCCCAATTGAAGAGATCATCAAGTTCATCGATGAGAACGTTCCAAAGCTCAAGAAGTTCAGGGGAGAAAGCTAAGGTTTATATTTTCTTTTTTGGATAATTAATCCAAGTGATAAATATGATAGACGAGCTAATTGAGAGAATGCTTAAAGGAGATAAGAGGGCAACTGCAAGGCTGATAACTTTAGTAGAAAACGATGAAGAAAAAGCAAGGGAAATAGTCAAGAAGGTGTATCCATACACCGGAAACGCCTATATCGTTGGAATAACCGGCCCCCCTGGCTCTGGAAAGTCAACTCTAGTTGATAAGCTCATAAAAAAAGCCAGGGACGAAGGGAAAATAGTGGGGGTTATAGCCATAGACCCTACATCTCCGTTCACTGGAGGGGCTCTTCTTGGAGATAGGATAAGAATGCAGAGGCACTCCACAGACCCGGGTGTATTTATAAGGAGCATGGCAACAAGGGGTTCTCTCGGGGGATTGGCAAAGGCAACCAACGATGCTATAAAAATACTTGATGCCTACGGCTGTGATGTCATTTTTGTAGAAACCGTTGGTGTGGGGCAGATTGAGGTGGATATTGTAAAAACCGCCGATACGGTAGTTTTAGTCACCGTTCCAGGCCTAGGAGATGACATTCAAGCCATAAAAGCGGGCCTTATGGAGATAGCGGATATCTTTGTGGTCAACAAAGCTGATAAAGAAGGCGCGGAGGCTACAATATTCGAACTTGAGCTGATGCTCGATCTTGAAAAGGGGAAATGGGAGAAAAGGGGCTGGAGACCGCCAATAGTTTCCACCGTTGCTTTTACCAATAAAGGGATTGATCAGCTTTGGGAAGCCATCAACAAACACAGGGACTTTTTGTTGGAGAGTGGAGAAATCGAAAAGAAAATAAAATTCAGAGTGGAGGAAGAGATCAAAGCAATTGTTTCAAGCACTATCGCAAGGAAAATTGGGGAAATGATGGGGGATAATGAGATATCTCAGCTCATAGAGAAGATTGCCAACAGAGAGATTGATCCTTATTCTGCTGCTGATCTTGTTTTAGAGAAAGCTTTGGGGGTGAAAGTATGATAAAGAAAGTTGACCATATTGGAATTGCCGTTAGGAACCTTGAGGAAGCTATTAAGATTTGGGAAAATCTCGGGTTAAAGGTTGAGGAGATTGAGGAAGTTCCGGATCAAAAAGTTAGGACGGCTATTTTCCACGCCGGTGAAACGAGGATTGAGCTCTTAGAGGCAACTGCAGAGGACTCACCAATAGCGAAGTTCATTGAGAAGAGAGGGGAAGGCATACACCACATTGCTCTCGGCGTTGACAACATTGAGGAGCACCTAGAGAAGCTCAAAGAAAAGGGGTTCAGACTCATTGATGAAAAGCCTAGAATAGGAGCAGGCGGCGCTAAGATAGCTTTTGTACACCCCAAGAGTGTTGGTGGAGTTCTACTTGAGCTTTGTGAAAGAGAAGAGTGACTTCTTTTTAATTTTTACAATTTTTCCAAAAAGCAACACCGTGTTTCTAATTTGTTTCATCTGTTCTTGAGAACTCTCAGAAAAGTTTGTTAGGTGGCCGGCGGCGTCCCCGGTTTCCCGCCCCCTCTCGGAGGGCAGTACACCCGGGATCGCTGGCGGGCTTAACTTCCGGGGTCGAAACGAGTCCGGGTGTGACCCCGCCGCTATGACCGCCGTACCGATACTAACTCTCAGCACAGGCTTTATAAAGTTTACGGTTGAATTTCCTCTGATGATCTACGCATTGCTTAGAAGTGTTGAGAGATTGGCAATAAGCCCGTCAAAGAGGGCTAGGGACTTTCAGAGGGTTATTCAATCCTATAAAAATGGGGAACCTATAGAGGTAGAGGGGTTCTTGATCCTAAGACCGCCTCCAAATGTGCCGAAAGATGGTGTATACTATCTTCTCTCTCCCCTCTCTCCAAGTGAGCTCTCAAAGAGCGATATTAGACCCTACGTGGCTATAAAGATAACCGAAAAGAGCAGGATAAATGCAGAACTGAAAAGTGGGGAGTACGTTAAAATTGAAGGAATTATGGATGCGTATCCCTTCGGAAACATGCGCCTTATACATATTATCTCTCTGGAAAAAGCCAGTGTTGAGAATTACTGGCTTCAGTATAAGGAGCTTGCCCTTAAAAAGGAAGAGCTGGAGAATCTCATAGAGGGGACAATCAATGCCAATTACGAGCTCAGGCAGGCTATTCTTTATTCTCTCTTTGCCTCTCCTTCGGTAGTTGGTAGTGGAAGATTCTGGGGAGAGGGCGTGACGTTTTCTGCCCTCAAAAATGACCTCAAAATTGTAAAATCTCTTTGGGAAGCCTCGAAATACTTAATCAATCTTTTTCCTGAAGAGCTTATCTTGAAAAAAGGAAAAGCAAAATCCTTTGTAGATGATAATCTTGATCTTGACTTTCCCTTCTTCTTTGAAGGGGGTAGGTACTATTCCCCTTCGACCAAAAGTCTACTCAAAAAAGAAATTCCAGTTGCAGAGTGGGCTAGAGGATATTTTGAGAAAAAGCAAGCAGTATTTCTGACCCCAAAAGTGTACAAACGGATTTCTCCAGAGGATCCTTTGGCTTACACTTCCGAAACGCCTTTTATTGTGAATGAACCCATAGGGTGGGAGAAAAACCGGGAGCTGGAGCAACTTATCCCCAATCTCCTAGCCACAATATTTCTGGAAAAAGAAAAAATACCCTCGCTTAACCCTTCTGATAAAATGATAGAGAAGTTTAGAGAAAGATTTGAAAGATGGATCTTTAGAAATGTTCGGGAATATGGGGAAAAATTCGATGCTTTAAGGCTTAAGGGGATGATATTCGAAACAAACACGAGGTACCTCCTAAGCCTCCGCCTCCTCGGCTCAATGGCACGATTTGAAGGCGAGGTAAACACCCACATCATAAGCGCCGTTATAAATATGAACCAAGAGATAGTGGACATGTGGATAAACGAAATCTCAGAAAGAGAGATGTTGAAGGTGTTGGAGATTTATGAGAAATACATCGAGCGGGACTTTAGAAACAAACGCTTGGTAATGGCTTTGAGAGTCTTTATGGATTTGGAGGCTACTTCAATAGATGGCACTGTTAGCAGGGAGGAGTTTTACAAGGCACTGGTGGAGTATGGATTCAAGCCTTCCTATGCAGAGGAGGTCATAGAACGCCTTATTGCAGATGGATACCTTTATGAGCCGTTCATAGGTAGGTTAAAGATGATAAAGCCGGAGTAGTGGAAAAATGTCAAAAAAGTTCATAAAGCGCAGGGAACAGAGGGAAAAGAAAAGGATAGCCCTCGAAAGAATAGATATCCTCTTTAGCCTAGCTGAGAGAGTCTTTCCCTATTACAAAGAACTGGCAAATCGGTACGTTGAGGTAGCCTTGGCGGTACAACAAAAGGCCAAGGTTAGAATGCCGAGGAAATGGAAAAGGAGGTACTGTAAGAGGTGTCATTCCTTTCTTGTCCCCGGCGTTAATGCTCGGGTTAGGTTAAGACAGAAAAGAATGCCTCACGTTGTTATAAAATGCTTGGAATGTGGGCATATAATGAGGTACCCTTATTTGAGAGAGAAGAAAGAACGGAGGAAAAAGAAAGATGCCAATGCATCACACTGATGCCTTCTCCATTCTCCACTCATTATCTCTTCGGATTTTTAAAGAAACCTCTTCAATCCCCTTACAATTTCAAAACTTGGCTTTAATAATTCAAAAGCCATTTGCTTCTTGCTGCCACAACCGTGGTAAGGGTAAGCAAACGTGGCTCGGTTCTTCAATTTAAGGTTCTCAAAGCCATGAACCTTGAGCTGGATAGCTTTGAAGGCGAAGTTGATGTAAAAGAGAGAATGAAATTGTTAAAGGAAAGCCAAAGCAGAGATTAACCTTTGCAGCACTTCTCCTTTTTCTCTACCGGAACTATCTCTTTAAACCCTGTGTAGGGCCAGAGAACCTTTGGTATCTTTACTGTTCCATCTTCCTCTTGGAAGTTCTCTATTATTGCCACTATAGCCCTTGATGTAGCTATTGCCGTTGAGTTGAGTGTGTGAACGAAGCGCGGCTTTTCGTTTGGCTTGTCCCTAAACCTTATGTTTAGCCTCCTCGCTTGCCATTCTGTACAGTTTGAACAGCTTACAACCTCTCTGAACTTTCCTTGTGCACTCATCCACGCTTCAATGTCATACTTCTTTGCCGCAACGTAGCCTAAGTCTCCGGTACATATGTTGACAACTCTGTATGGAATCTCAAGGGCTTGAAAGATTTCTTCCGCATTCTGGAGGAGCTTTTCGTGCCATTCCCAGCTTTCTTCTGGCCTTGAATATACGAACTGCTCAACTTTATGGAACTGGTGTACCCTAAAAATTCCCTTAGTGTCTTTTCCAGCAGTTCCTGCCTCTTTCCTGAAACATGGGCTTACCCCAGCGTAGAGGAGAGGTAAATCGTTCCCATCAAGAATCTCGTTTGCGTGAAGACCAGCAAGTGGATGCTCTGAGGTTGGTATTAGGTAGAGGTCTTCTCCCTCTACTTTGTAGATCACGTTTTCAAAGTCATCAAAGCTGGTAACTCCTTCTTCCACGTATCTTCTGACCATGTACGGCGGTATTACAGGGATAAATCCTTTTTCAATGAGCTTGTCGAGGGCAAACCTTATCAATGCAAGGTCAAGGATGACGATTTCGTTTAGGAGGTAGAAGAACCTTGAACCGCTTACCTTTGCGGCCCTTTCAAAGTCCGCTCCTCCAAGTTTAGGTAAAAGATCAGCATGAAGCTGTGGTTTCCACTCAATCACTTCATACTCCATCTTTCCTTGGCTCTGCTCTAGAAAGCTCTCTAAGTGACCTTTCCATACCCTTGCCTTGCCCCAGAATTTTATTGGAACATTCTCTGTATCGTCCTTTCCTATGGGGACGCTTTCGTGGGTTATATTGGGAAGGCGCCAGAGATAATAGTCGATTTTTTCTTTGATTTCCCTATTTTCTTTCTCGATTTCCTCAATTTGTCTCACTATTTCGTTGCTCTTTGCTAAAAGCTCTTCCACAGGCTCTCCTGCCTTTTTTCTCTTGCCTATCTCCACAGCAAGCCTGTTTCTTTCTCTTCTGAGGAGATTAATTTTCTTTAAGTTTTCTCTCCACTTTTCATCGAGTTCAAGAATCTCGTCTATCCATTTGAGCTTTTCTAATTCTCCACGCTTTATTAGGTCACCCTTTACCAGATCCGGGTTTTCACGGATGAGCTTTATATCGAGCATCCTTTTCACCTACCCTAATAATGAGGAGATCATTTAAAAGTTATTTGGAAATTAAAAGCGGAACAGGATAACCTCTACCTCCTCCCCTTCCTCGAGTATCTCAACGTTTTCTGGAATATCAACAAACCCATCTGCTTCTATAAAGCTTGTGACCGCTCCACTGCCTTTTAAGATCGGTTTTGCGATTTCTCCTTCTAGCTTAACCGGTAAAAACTGTCTTCTACCTTTGACGGAAAACACCTTATGGGCCAACTTCTTTTTGATTCTTTGGGTTTCAAACTCTCCGCCTAGGAGCTTCCTAATCAGTGGGGCAACGAGAAGGGTGAAGTTCGTTAGACAAGAAGTTGGATATCCCGGAAGTCCAAAAATAGGTTTTCCATCTATAACCCCGATTATTGTTGGTTTGCCGGGCTGTATGGCTATTCCATGCACTTTTATCTCCCCAAGCTCTTCTATTATTGATGCCGTTAAGTCCCTCGTCCCTCCACTTGCTCCGCCAGAGAGGATTACTATGTCATACTTAAGCCCCTCAAGTATTTTCTCTTTCAAGCTCTCCTCATTGTCCCTTGCTATTCCGAGGAAGTATGCTTCGCCTCCAAGTTCTCTAACGGCATCGCTTACAGCCCTTCCGTTAATATCGTAAATTTTTCCCCGTTTGAGGTCTTCTCCGGGTAAGATGACCTCATTCCCTGTGCTGATCACTGCAACTTTGGGTTTTGCAAAGACCTTCACCTTGCTTATCCCTACGGCAGAGAGAAGGGCAGTTTCCTTGAAGCCAAGTTTTGTCCCCTTCTTTAAAAGAAGAGTTCCCTTTGGAATATCTGTCCCCGCTTTCATTACACCCGCTTGGGGATACGTAGGCTTGGTGATTATTACCTCGTCTCCTTTTCTTTCCACTATCTCGAACTCTATTACAGCATCGGCTCCTTTTGGTAACACCGCTCCGGTTGAGATGTATGCGGCTTCTCCTTCGCCGAGCTCAATTTGGGGCTCTTCCCCGGCATGAATTTCTCCAATTACCTTAAGAACTACCGGATTGCTCTCACTCGCGTTCCAGGTGTCTTGACTCCTAACCGCGTATCCATCTACCGTTGCCCTATCAAAGGGCGGAACATCTATGGGGGAGTGTATATCTTCCGCAAGAACCCTTCCAAGAGCTTCTTCCAGGGCAACTTCTTCAATTTTCGGCTTGAGCGGTAGGGAGTTAATGATTTTTAGTGCTTCCTCAAGAGGAACAACCTTCAAAAATGCCATTTTATCACCCGGATAAAGAAGGAGAAAAGGATTAATAAAATTGTTGGATGAGAGGGTTACCACTCTTCTTCCTCGTCCCAGTCTTCGTCCCACTCCTCTTCAAAATCTTCCTCCCAGTCTTCCTCTTCCCATTCTTCTTCATCCCAGTCCTCATCCCAATCTTCTTCCCATTCTTCCTCTTCGAAGAGCTCCTCTTCCTCTTCATAATCCTCGACTTTCTTTTTCTTGGGAGGTTGCATGTTTATCACCTCCGCCCCCTCTAGGGGCATTCTTATCTCTGCAGCCAAGGTTTATAAACTTTATCAAAAAATTTTTCAAGTTTTACAGCTTTGTTTCCAAATTCAACCAGTTTTCCTGCTTTTTTGTGTTTTCCTTAATGTTTTTAATGTCCTCACGTGATTTATCAATCATGAGGGTTGCGGTTGTTACTGAAAATGCGAGGGTGTACTACCTTGCAACAAAGGTCTTACGTGAGTATAAAATCCCTTTTTACAGCCTTAAGCTTACAGATAGGATCCCCTTTGATGTTGAGGTCGTTCTGACGAGCTTGGAGGAGTACGATAAAATAAATTTCCCGGTCAAGATAGCGGTTGTAAATGAGAACTTCATAGACGAACTGCTGGCGAGGCTTGAAGGGAGAAAAAGGTTTAAGAACATATACATTGCCATAGATCCCGGGGAGAGGCCGGGAGTGGCCGTTGTTGCAGACAACCGGGTAATTGAGGTCTATCATCTCAAAAATCCTAAGGACGTTGGCACGATCTTAGAGCTTTTGGAGAAGTATCCCAAGGCAAAGATTAAGATAGGACATGGGGCAAAAAGACATCGAATATTAATGCTTAAAAGCCTCGCTTCAGTGCTTGGTGAGGATTTTCCAATTATACTCGTGAATGAGAGGGGCACAACCCCAAAGGTTGGTGGGATAGAAATCTCTCAGGTGCAGGATATAGTTGCCTCGATAAACATAGCTTTAAGAGATGGAAGAGAGGTTAAATTGGGGGAGCTCATCCATGCTGGTGAACCTACAAAGGGTGAAATTGAGTATATAAAAACCCGGAGCCGAGAATTGAGTAATGGTAAAATAACAATCTCGTCGAAGCTTGCGAGAGAAGTGGCTAAGGGAAATTTGACCCTGGAAGAAGCGATTGAAATTCATAAAAAGAAAAAGGGTGATAAAAAATGATTTTTGGGAAGGAAGAAACCAAAGAAGAAATAAAATTGAGGGTTGCTGAAGCGTTAAAGCGAGATGTTGGTAGGGGGATAGTTAGGTTTGATAGAAAGTATCAAAAGCAGCTTGGTGTTGAACCCGGAGATATAGTGGAGCTGGAAGGAGAGAGGAAAACCGCAGCAATAGTTGAAAATGCTCATCCTGACGATAGAGGCCTTGACATAATAAGAATGGACGGCTATATTAGGAGAAATGCGGGAGTTAGCATAGGGGATTACGTCACGGTAAGGAAAGCGGAGGTTCAAGAAGCAAAGAGGGTCGTTTTGGCGCCGGCACAAAAGGGGGTCTATCTCCAGATTCCGGGTGAGCTCGTTAAAAGAAACCTCCTCGGAAGGCCAGTAGTTAAAGGAGACCTAATCGTGGCAAGTGGAAGGGAGACAGAATTCTATACCGGCTCCCCATTTGATGAGCTGTTTAGGGGCTTCTTTGAGAGCCTTCCTTTGGGATTTGGCGAGCTTAAGTTCATCGTTGTGAACACTAATCCAAAAGGGATCGTTCAGATAACCTACAACACCGAAATAGAAGTTCTTCCACAGGCGGTAGAGGTTAAAGAGGAAAAAGTACCTGAAGTTACCTATGAGGACATTGGAGGCCTTAAAGAAGCCATCCAAAAGATTAGAGAAATGGTAGAGCTTCCTCTTAAGCATCCGGAGCTATTTGAGAGACTTGGCATTGAGCCGCCTAAGGGTGTTTTGCTCTATGGCCCTCCTGGTACTGGTAAGACTTTGTTGGCTAAGGCTGTTGCCAATGAGGCTAATGCTCATTTTATAGCGATTAATGGTCCAGAAATCATGAGCAAATACTACGGAGAAAGCGAAGAGAGGCTAAGGGAGATCTTTAAGGAGGCAGAGGAAAACGCTCCGAGCATAATCTTCATTGACGAGGTTGACGCAATAGCTCCAAAGAGAGAAGAAGTTACAGGCGAAGTTGAGAAGAGAGTTGTTTCTCAGCTTTTAACCTTGATGGACGGCTTGAAGAGCAGGGGCAAGGTCATAGTAATAGCCGCTACTAACAGACCCGATGCTTTAGATCCTGCCCTTAGAAGGCCTGGTAGGTTTGATAGGGAGATTGANGTTGGNGTTCCAGACAAGCAGGGAAGAAAGGAAATACTCCAAATCCACACAAGAGGAATGCCCCTTGAGCCAGATTATGATAAGAAGAGTGTCTTGAGGGTGTTAAATGAGCTGAAAAGGAAATCCTCTTTCGAGAAGGCAAAGCTCGATGAAATTATTAAGAAAGTTGAGGGAGCAAAGGACGAAAACGAGATCAAGGAGATTCTAAAAGAGGACGGCGAGATATACAAAGAAGTTAGGCATCGTTTGATTGACCTTCTCCTTGAGGAGCTTGCTGAGAAGACTCATGGCTTCGTTGGTGCTGACTTGGCAGCATTAGCGAGAGAAGCCGCAATGGTTGTCCTGAGGAGGCTAATAACAGAAGGGAAGATAAACCCTGAGGAAGAAAGGATCCCACCGGAGGTGCTCCAGGAACTTAAGGTCACAAAGAATGATTTCTATGAGGCATTGAAGATGATTGAACCTTCGGCTTTAAGGGAAGTCCTCATAGAGGTTCCCAACGTTAGGTGGGAAGACATTGGAGGTCTTGAGAACGTTAAGCAGGAACTGAGGGAAGCAGTGGAGTGGCCCCTCAAGTATCCTAAGGCCTTCCAGAGGCTTGGCATTACCCCACCGAAGGGAATCCTCCTCTATGGTCCCCCAGGAACTGGTAAGACTTTATTAGCTAAAGCCGTCGCTAACGAAAGTGAGGCCAACTTCATTGGCATCAGAGGGCCAGAAGTGCTTAGCAAATGGGTTGGAGAGAGCGAAAAAAGGGTTAGAGAAATTTTTAGAAAGGCAAGACAAGCCGCTCCTACGGTGGTGTTCATTGACGAGATTGACGCAATAGCCCCAATGAGGGGAAGCGACATTAACAGAGTTACTGATAGGCTTATTAACCAGCTGCTCACGGAGATGGACGGGATTGAGGAGAACAGTGGTGTTGTGGTTATTGCTGCCACAAACAGGCCTGACATTCTTGATCCGGCTTTACTCAGGCCGGGGCGCTTTGATAGGCTCATCCTTGTTCCAGCTCCGGATGAAGAGGCAAGGCTTGAGATTCTCAAGGTTCACACAAGGAGGGTTCCTCTTGCAAGTGATGTTAGCTTAGAAGAGCTCGCAAAGAAAACCGAAGGATACAGCGGTGCAGATTTAGCTGCATTGGTTAGAGAAGCAGCCTTGATCGCCCTTAGAAGGGCTGTTTCCAGAACTCCTAAGGAGCTAATAGAAGAACAAGCTGAAGAGTTCCTTGAGAAGCTCCGTGTTTCAAAGAGGGACTTTGAAGAGGCAATGAAAAAAATTAAGCCGAGTATAACAAGGTATATGCTCGATTATTACAAGCAATTTGAGGAGAGCAGGAAAGCTACCGGAGGAAAACGTAAGGAGGTTGATTACTTCACCCTTTGATCTTTCATTTTCAGAAAAGATTTTATAGAAAAAAGGCGATTTTTTATGTAGGCAAAAATTGGAGGGGACTAAGATGGTGAAAATCAAGGCATCAAAGCTTAGGGATATGGAACTTATAACTGACACTGGAGTAAGACTCGGATGGCTTTACGATCTGAGTTTTGATGAGGAAACCGGAGAAATTTTGGTGATTGTTGCTGAGCCGGATGAAGACCTAGACACGAGTGAGTTTGTTACCGATCATGAAGGCCTTCTCCTCATACCGATGAAAGCCGTTAAGAGCATCGGAGAATTTATTGTTATTGATCACAGCAAACTCGCTGTAAAGTCCAAGCTAAGAAGGATTTCAATGATAAAGGAGAGACTTCAAAGACCTTGATCCTTTCTGCTTTTTCTAATTTTGAGAATCATCTGGTGATTGCATGGAGGTTAAGCGCTGGGGTGTTTGGATATCTGCTTTTGTCTTCATGATTTTATTTGTAATTCTCACGGTTCACTTTATAAAATCTAAAAATCCCGATAAAGCTGCGATATCTGTGATTCTGGCGTTTTGTTCCATATATTTGGGAATGAAACTTGCAGGAATTGAAAGGAGCGAAGATGAGAGAATTAAGGAAATGGAAGTTTTAACTTTAACCTTTGAGATTTCCTTTCCGATAATAACGGCATTCTCCGTATGGAAGTTAGCGAGCAGTTATGGGACAAAGGAGTTTGAAATCCTCAGTGGATACTTTTTTGTTGTGGTTCAACTCTTTGTATACTCTATTCTAGCTGCAAGGCTCTATTACTGGCTTAAAAAGTAGGAAGGCTTTGAAATATTGAAGTTGGGAACAGGTGTGTGGAGAAAAGGTTTATAAGGATGTAAAGGAAACTTTACGTAAAGGAAACTTTACATGGTGAGGAGGATGAGCAAGCTTGTCCATCTTCCACCACTAGTTGGTGTTATGGCAATGGGATGGATAATGGGTTGGGCACTCCCAGAGGGAAAAGTTGAAGTATCCGTGGCGGTTTTTGTCTTAGGAGCGTTTTTCATTCACAGTTATTATTCAATCCTTGAAAGGAGAGGTCATGTCTTCGAGGACGAGCGTACAAAAAGGATAAGCGAAATTGCCGCAGTAAGAACTATTCAAATTGTAGAAGTAACTTTGGCTATCGCTATGATAGCTCTCACAGGAAAGCTGAGTGATCCGAAGTTTGCGGGGGCTTTTGCTGCCATAGGACTCACACTTGCTGGAATGCTTTTCCTACATTTCATTCTAAGGCATTATTACGCTAGGAGGATGTGAGCATGAAGAACCGTCTCCGCGAGCTCAGGGAAGAGAGAGGACTAACGCAAGAGGAGCTTGCCAAAGCCCTTGGCGTCACGAGGCAGACGATAATAGCAATCGAAAGGGGAAAATACGACCCATCTTTAAGGTTAGCCTTTAAGATAGCGAGGTTTTTTAACGTTAAGATTGAAGATATTTTCATCTACGAGGGTGGGAAAAATGAGGATAGGTGAAAAGGTTGCAGGCGGAGTGCTCTATGCCCTTGGATTAATACTTGCAATTTTGAGACCTCCCATGGATAGGGCCGCATGCACGGTGCTTCCGGGTGGAGAAGTCTGCGAAGCTATTAACCCGTTCTTTCTCACACTCGAAGTCGGGCTCGTGATGGCGGGCTCTCTCTTCGTTGCTCTCGGCTACCCATTCAAAAACGCCCGCCAACTTAATGGGTGGCTTGGAGTGGCGAGCGGGCTTGGAATAGCTTTCGTTGGAGGCTATGCCGGGCTGAAGGGGATAGTCATTTTCGGGGCGGCACTTGCGACTCTGGGCATAATTCTTTACAAACTGGGGGGATTGAAATGAAGGCAGTTCTCGTAGAAAACCTTGAGAAGGACTACGGAAAAGTCAAAGCTCTCAAAGGAATAAGCTTCGAGATTAAAGAGGGAGAAATCTTCGGTCTCATTGGCCCCAACGGCGCTGGAAAGAGCACAACGCTCAAGATTCTAGCAACTTTATTAACTCCAACGGGAGGAAGGGCTGAAGTTTTTGGCCACGATGTAGTTAAAGAGGGGGATGAAGTAAGGAAGCTCATAAGCTACCTTCCGGAGGAAGCCGGGGCTTATAAGAACCTCAAGGGGATTGAGTACCTCCAGTTCATGGCAAAGCTCTATGCTAAAACGGGAAAGAGCCATGAAGAGATGCTTAAGCTTGGTATAAAGCTTAGTGGTCTTGGAGATAGGCTGAACGACAAAATTTCCACGTACTCAAAGGGTATGACGAGAAAGCTTTTGCTTGCGAGGGCTTTGATGGTTGAGCCTAAGCTTGCCATTCTGGATGAGCCGGCAAGCGGGCTGGACATAATAAACGCATACTCCATAAGGCAGACGATAAAGAGCTTTGCAAGAGAGGAGGGGATAACATTTCTAGTCTCGAGTCACAACATGCTTGAGGTAGAGTTTCTCTGTGATAGGGTTGCTCTGATAAACCGTGGTGTGATAGTTGAGATCGGAACCCCAAAAGAGCTGAAGGAAAAATACGAAGCGGAAAACCTCGAAGAGGTCTTTATGTCCATAATCCAAACGGGCGGTGGAGGTGTTTGAATGAGCGACTTCTGGATACTTGTAATGAAAGAACTCAAAGACCTTCTGAGGGACAAGGGGCTCATCTTTGGCATAATAATAGTTCCTCTAATCATATATCCCGCCTTGGGACAGATGATGCAGGTAGGTTTTGAACAGGCTCAAGAGGAAACTAAAGTTGTATTGGTGAACCTTGATGAAGGTCAATACGGCGATCTGCTGATCAAAGCTTTAGAAACTGCCCCCAATGTGACTTTAACCAAGATAGATGCCTTGAGCATTGATGAAGCTATCAGGAAAGCTCAAGAGAAAAACTACAACATGATTGTAATAATTCCGAAGAACTTTTCAAAGGCTATAGAAAACAACCAAAAAGCTCAAGTTGAGGTGTACGGCATAATCAAGGGGATAAGTGGAGGCATGAGGGAAGCGGTAAGCGAAGGTAGAATAAACGCTGTGCTGACAGTTCTCAACGAGTATCTCGCGAAGCTAAAGATACAGCAGAACATAGAAGGTGACCCGGAGGCTATTCTAAGACCAATAGACGCAAAAAGCTTCACCGTAATTAAGGGGCGCATTGTTGCCGTTCCACCCTCGTTGGTAGCGAACATTATAGCATCTCAGTCTTTTTCTATGCCTATCGTAATATTCATAATGATAATATTGGTTGCTCAAATGTCAGCCGGGAGCATGGCTATGGAAAAGGAGAACAAAACTCTCGAAACCCTCCTAACTCTGCCCGTGAAAAGGATAACTATTGTGGCTGGAAAAATGGTAGGAACGGCTGTAATAGGCATAATAGCGGCAATAGCCTATATGATAGGTATGAGAAACTATCTCGGGAGCTTGACTTCTTCAGCCCAAGTTGGGATTTCCCTTGAAGACCTTGGACTGACGGTTACTCCACAAGGGGCGGCACTTTTTGTTCTTATAATGTTCCTAGCGATGATATTCGCCTTGAGCTTCGCGATGCTGCTTGCTGTTTTTGCAGAGGACACAAAGAGCGCAAACACCGTAGTAAGTGCGGGAATAATGCCGCTGGCATTTCCTACGTTCATACTCATGTTTGCAGACATAGAAACTTTGCCTTTGGCAATCAAGTATCTTTTGCTAGCAATCCCCTTCAGCCACCCGATATTGGCTTCTAGGGCAATGCTTATGGGAGAATATTCCACAATGTATGCCAGTGCAATCTATTTAGGAGCTATATCAGTACTGACGCTCTTTGTAACCGCAAGGTTTTTCACAACAGAAAAAATCCTCACGGCAAAGCTAAGATTTAGGAGAAGAGGGTAATTTTCTTTTTTAAATTAATCCTGAGAATTGGAAAAGCTTGAAGATTCCGAGGGCTAAGGCTATGCTAACTGTTGGTGTAGCGATCCATCCAAACGCTATCTCCCATATAACTTTCTTCTCTACTCCCCTTCCTGCCGCAAGTCCTACCCCAACAACTCCTCCCACTATAGCCTGGCTTGAGCTAACTGGGAGCCCAAACATGTTCGCCAAGCTAACCGCTATAGCTGAGCCGAATTGGGCTGAAAAAGCCGAGATGGGGCCGAGGGATGTAATCTTTTTACCCACCGTGTACATTACGGCGTAGCTGAACGTTAAAGAACCCAAGGCTAGACTTAACGCCCCGAACATCCCAGCAGTTTTTGGACTAAAGAAGCCTGCCCCAACGAGAAGACCCGTTGCATTTGCCACCTCATTTGCCCCAAAGTTAAATGCCATGTAGGATCCTCCGAGAACAGCAAGCCACTTGTAAAGAAACTCAATTCTCCCCAAGCTTTTAATGCTGTTTATTATCCTTCCATAAAACCTAAAGAGTATCAGGGCAAATAAACCCGCTAAAATAGGGGAAAACACCCAGGCTCCGGCTATTTTCAATAGAGTCTCCCATTTTATCGGAGCATTTACCGCTATTCCAACCCCACAACCCCTCCAACTATGGCTTGGGTGGTGGACACGGGGAGCCCTTTTATAGTTGCTATAGTGACCCAAATACCAGCCGCAAGGAGGGCTATTATGGCAATTTTGAGTGTGAGGCACTCTGGAGGAACAATACCTTTGCCTATTGTTTTCATGACCTTGTAACCCTTCAGGTAAGCCCCAAGCATGACGAATATTGCTATGGTTAATGTTGCCTGATGGAAGCTTAGCAATCCAGCCCCTACTGCAGTTCCCATTGCATTTGCGCTATCGTTGGCTCCTATGTTCCATGCTATGTAGAATGTAATTGCAATTGCCGCTATTACTATTGCCTCCATTGCCTTCACCATCTATATAGTCTATATAGTGGAGGAGAGCTTAAAAAAATTAACTCTTGTGCTTTCCTAGTTCCATGTTTTACATACGTAAAGGTATTTTTTGTGTCTGCTGGTGTATCATATTATCCATTGAACATACTATTTGTTCACTTTTACTCAAAGACAGATGCCGAAAGAGGTTTCTTGCCATACCGAAAACTAAATAAATGCACTAGGTGAAATAATACCGACAAAACTTGGGAGGAAGAGACGATGATAGAGATTCGTTTTCACGGTAGAGGTGGACAAGGTGCAGTTACAGCCGCAAACATTCTAGCCGAGGCAGCTTTCTTAGAGGGCAAGTACGTCCAAGCGTTCCCGTTCTTTGGTGTTGAAAGAAGAGGTGCTCCAGTTACAGCTTTCACAAGAATTGACGACAAGCCAATTAGAATCAAGACCCAGATTTATGAGCCAGATGTTGTAGTTGTCCTTGATCCCTCTCTCTTGGATACGGTTGACGTTACGGCCGGTCTTAAAGAGGGAGGAATGGTAATTGTAAACACCGAGAAAACCAAGGAGGAAGTCCTCGAGAAGCTCAAGAAGAAGCCAGCCAAACTGGCACTCGTTGACGCTACAACAATAGCCCTTGAAATTCTTGGCCTGCCAATTACAAATACCTCAATTCTCGGTGCTGTTGCAAAAGCAACTGGGATAGTTAAGATAGAAAGCGTGGAAGAGGCTATCAAGGATACTTTCTCCGGAGAGCTTGGCAAAAAGAACGCCAAGGCTGCAAGGGAAGCCTTTGAGAAGACTGTTGTTTACGAGCTTTAATTTTTCCTTCCTTTAAAATCCATTTAGGGGTGAAACGTCTTGAATACTTTATTCGGGGAGAAGAAGGCAAAAGCTGAAAAAATGGTATTTAAGTCCGTTGATGAGTATCCGGAAGCTCCAATAACACTAGGGACGACACTATCAAACTTCACAGGCGATTGGAGAACTTTCATGCCAGTTATCGACGAGAGCAAGTGCATAAAGTGCTACATCTGCTGGAAGTTCTGTCCGGAGCCAGCAATATACATCAAGGAAGACGGATACACTGCGGTAGATTATGACTACTGCAAGGGTTGCGGAATCTGTGCAAACGAGTGCCCAACAAAGGCAATAAGCATGGTAAGAGAAGAGAAGTGAGGTGGTAAAATGCCAAAAAAAGTTGTGAGTGGTAATTATGCAGCTGCTTATGCTGCTAAACATGCTAGAGTTGAGGTTGTAGCCGCTTATCCTATCACACCTCAAACCTCAATTATTGAGAAAATAGCCGAGTTCATTGCTAATGGGGAAGTTGAAAACCTTCAATATGTGCCCGTTGAGAGTGAGCACTCTGCAATGGCTGCCTGTATAGGGGCTTCAGCGACAGGTGCTAGGGCTTTTACCGCTACTTCAGCCCAAGGTTTAGCTTTAATGCACGAGATGCTCCACTGGGCGGCTGGAGCAAGACTCCCAATTGTCATGGTCGATGTTAACAGAGCTATGGCTCCTCCATGGAGCGTTTGGGATGATCAAACTGATTCCTTAGCTCAGAGAGACACAGGATGGCTTCAATTCTACGCCGAAAACAACCAAGAGGTTTATGATGGAGTATTGATGGCATTCAAGATTGGGGAACATGAGAAGGTCAACCTTCCTGTAATGGTAGTTGAGAGTGCCTTCATCCTCAGTCACACTTACGATGTAGTTGACATGCCAGAGCAGGAAGAGATAGATGAGTTCCTCCCACCGAGGAAGCCATTATACACACTTACTGACTTTGAAAACCCATTCTCAGTTGGTGCCTTAGGAACTCCAGCTGACTATTATGAGTTTAGGTACAAGATAGCCAAGGCAATGGAAGAGGCAAAGAAGGTAATCAAAGAGGTTGGAAAGGAATACGGCGAGAGATTTGGAAGGGATTACAGTCAGATGATAGAGCTCTACAAGACCGACGACGCTGAGATAGTCTTCATGGGAATGGGGTCTCTTATGGGAACCGTAAAAGAGGCAGTTGACCTCCTGAGGAAAGAGGGCTATAAGGTCGGAGCAGCCAAGGTTAGATGGTTCAGACCGTTCCCGAAGGAAGAGCTCTACGAATTGGCAAAGAACGTTGAAGGAATAGCAGTTCTCGATAGGAACTTCTCCTTTGGGCAAGAGGGAATTCTCTTCAACGAGGCTAAGGGTGTCCTCTACAACACTGATGCAAAGCCAATAATGAAGAACTACATCGTTGGAATCGGTGGAAGAGACCTTACAGTGAACGATGTGAAAGCAATAGCCAAGAACATGAAGGAGATAATCCAAAAGGGCAAGCTCGATAGGGAAATTGAATGGTACCACTTGAAGAGGTGAGAAAAATGGAGCTTCCTGCTGATGTTAAGAAAAGATTAACCCTTCCCTTTGAAGAGCACTTTTACGCTGGGCACACTGCTTGCCAAGGCTGTGGTGCATCCTTGGGTTTGAGATACGTCCTTAAAGCCTATGGAGGAAAAGCAATATTCACAATTCCAGCATGCTGTTCTACAATCATAGCCGGCCCATGGCCCTACACTGCTTTAAATGCTCCTCTCTTCCACACTGCATTCGAGACAACGGGTGCAGTAATTAGTGGTATTGAGGCGGCATTAAAGGCAAAAGGATACAAGGTAAAGGGCGAAGATGGAATAATGGTCATTGGATGGGCTGGAGATGGTGGTACAGCTGACATTGGTCTTCAGGCCTTGAGCGGTTTCCTTGAGAGGGGGCACGATGCCCTTTACATCATGTACGATAACGAGGCTTACATGAATACCGGTATCCAGAGGAGTTCCTCAACCCCATACGGTGCTTGGACAACCAATACTCCGGGTGGAAAGAAGCACTTCCTTGAGCAGAGGCCAAAGAAGAAGGTTATTGATATTGTCATAGCCCACAAGCCGGCTTATGCAGCAACTGCGAGCATTGCCTATCCAGAGGACTTCATGAGAAAGCTCAAAAAGGCCCAAACAATTAAGGGGCCCTCTTTCATTCAGCTCTTTGCCCCATGCCCAACCGGATGGAGAAGCCCAACAGACAAGACAATAGAACTTGCTCGCCTAGCGGTTCAGACTGCATACTTCCCCCTCTTTGAATACGAGAACGGAAAATACAAGATAAACATGCCTTCACCAAACAAAGAACCAAAGCCCCTCGAAGAGTACCTCAAGCTCCAGGGAAGATTTAAGTACATGACAAAGGAGGATATGGAGATACTCCAAGAATGGGTGCTCAAGGAGTGGGAAGAGCTTAAGAAGAAGGCTGAGCTCTTCGGCTGATTTTTATTTCTTTTTGCGAAAAGTTTAAAGAAAAGTTTGATAACTCACTCGGGGTGGTATGTATGGCGGAAAGTCCTTTCAAGGCTGATATTGAAAGAGTCCAAAAGGAGTATAGCGAAAAAATGACACCAGGTGCAATAGTCTATATTCCCGGAAGCAGCGTCGTTAACAAGACCGGTGGTTGGAGAGTTTTCATGCCAAAGTTTAACAAAGATAAGTGCGTCAGATGTTTCATGTGCTACACACTCTGTCCAGAGCCTGCAATTTATCTCGACGAAGAAAGCTATCCAGTGTTTGATTACGACTATTGTAAGGGTTGTGGAATCTGTGCAAACGAATGCCCAACCAAAGCAATTGAGATGGTTAGAGAATCTAAGTGAGGTGGTGTGAATGCCAATGAAGAAAGTTATGAAGGGTAATGAAGCTGCTGCTTGGGCAGCTAAGCTTGCAAAGCCAAAGGTTGTGGCTGCATTCCCAATTACACCATCAACTCTCGTTCCCGAAAAGATTAGTGAATTCGTCGCCGATGGAGAAATGGATGCCGAGTTCATAAAAGTTGAGAGCGAGCACTCAGCAATTTCTGCATGTGTTGGTGCCTCTGCTGCAGGAGTTAGAACCTTTACAGCAACTGCTTCCCAAGGTTTGGCTTTGATGCATGAGGTTCTCTTCATAGCTGCAGGAATGAGGCTCCCAATTGTTATGGCAATTGGTAATAGAGCTCTCTCAGCCCCAATTAACATCTGGAACGACTGGCAGGACACGATAAGTGAGAGAGACACCGGTTGGATGCAGTTCTATGCGGAGAACAACCAAGAGGCACTTGACTTGATATTAATCGCCTTTAAGGTTGCAGAAGATGAACGCGTTTTGCTCCCAGCAATGGTTGGATTCGATGCGTTCATATTGACCCACACAGTAGAGCCAGTTGAGATCCCAGATCAAGAGGTAGTTGACGAGTTCCTTGGGGAGTACGTTCCAAAGCACGCTTACCTTGATCCGGCTAGACCAATTACTCAGGGTGCCCTTGGGTTCCCGGCTCACTACATGGAGGCAAGATACACAGTTTGGGAGGCTATGGAAAACGCGAGAAAAGTTATCAAGGAAGTATTTGACGAGTTCGAGAAGAAGTTTGGTAGAAGGTATCACATGATTGAGGAATACAAGACAGACGATGCTGAGATAATTCTCCTCACTATGGGCTCACTTGCCGGAACACTCAAAGAGTTCGTGGATAAAAAGAGGGAAGAGGGCATAAAGATCGGAGCAGCAAAGATGACGGTTTACAGACCATTCCCAATTGAGGAAATTAGAGCCCTCGCTAAGAAGGCAAAGGTTCTTGCAATTCTCGAAAAGGACATCAGCTTTGGAATTGGCGGTGCGGTCTTTGCAGACACCAGCAGGGCACTCATAAATGAGAAAGAGAAGCCAATAATGCTTGACTTCATACTCGGCCTTGGTGGAAGAGACGTCACATTCGAGAACCTTGAGGAAGTCGTTGAAATATCAAAGAAAGCCCTTGAAGGAGAGAAAGTTGAGGAAATCAACTGGATAGGATTGAGGAAGGAGATTTTGTGAGGTGATTATGATGGCCGTTAGAAAGCCCCCTATCACAACTCGCGAATACTGGGCACCTGGTCACGCTGCATGTGCCGGTTGTGGACCGGCCATAGTCATGAGGCTTGCCACAAAGGCATTTAGCGAGGCTATGGAAGAAAAGTACGGTGATCCAAACGCTTTTGCAATAGCTCACGCCACGGGATGTATGGAAGTTGTCTCTGGTGTTTTCCCATACACATCTTGGAAAGCCCCGTGGATTCACGTAGCTTTTGAAAACGCTGCTGCTGTAGCCAGCGGTGTTGAAGCTGCATGGAAGAAGCTCGGCAGAAAAGGAAAGATACTTGCTATTGGTGGAGATGGTGGTACAGCTGACATTGGTCTCCAAGCACTCTCCGGAATGCTTGAGAGAAGGCACAACGTGGTCTACCTCATGTATGATAACGAGGCTTACATGAATACCGGTATTCAAAGATCAAGTTCAACCCCATATGGAGCATGGACAACCACCTCACCTCCAGGGAAGTACTCAATTGGTGAGGACAAGCCAAAGAAGTGGGTGGCATTAATAGCTGCAGCCCACCAAATTCCATACGTTGCAACGGCTAGCATTGGGGACCCATATGATTTCTACAGGAAGATGAAGAAGGCAGCTAGTGTTGATGGGCCAGCGTTTGTTCAAGTTTTGGCGCCATGTGTCCCCGGATGGAGGATTCCACCGGAGAAGACAGTTGAAGTAGCCAAGCTAGCGATTGAAACAGGTCTTTGGCCACTATTTGAGATTGAGAACGGAGACTTCCACAACATAAAGTTCCAGAGGTTCCCCAAGGATGGAAAGTTCAAGAAGCCAATTGAAGACTACCTTAGGTTGCAAGGAAGATTTAAGCACCTCTTCAAGAGACCCGAAGCGATACAGGAGCTCAAGAACCAGATAAAGGAGCTATGGAGGATTCTCGGTAAAGAAGTCGAACTTCCATGAATTTTCCCCTTTTTTGTTACCCATTTTTGTGTAATATTGTGTATTTTGTGAGCAAAACTTATAAGCATTTTTAGACTAGCCTAAACCAGAGGTGATAGAAATGACGATAAAAACTCCACCTAGTTTTAACGTGCCCGGATTGGGTGTTGATCCTCTCACCCAGAGGATAAAGGAAAAAGAGAAGCAGTGGAAATACAAAGTAGCGGTCCTAAGTGGAAAAGGGGGCGTTGGAAAATCTACAGTTGCGGTAAACCTAGCGACGGCCCTTGCAAAGCAGGGCTATTTCGTGGGCATTTTGGATGCAGATGTACATGGCCCAAACGTGGCAAAAATGCTTGGTGTTGAAAATGCTGAAGTTCTTGCAGAGGAGTTTGAGGATGGACATTTTGAAATGATACCCCCAATGAACGACTTTCTGGGTCAAACAACTCCAATTAAGGTCATGAGTATGGGGCTCATGGTTCCTGAAGACCAGCCAATAATATGGAGAGGCTCTCTCGTCACAAAGGCTATTAAACAGCTTCTCGGTGATGTAAAGTGGGGAAGCTTGGACTTCATGATCGTGGACTTTCCTCCAGGAACGGGAGATCAAATTTTAACGGTTACCCAGACAATCCAGCTCGATGCTGCTATAATAGTCACCACCCCTCAAGAGGTGGCTTTGCTTGATACCGGTAAAGCGGTAAATATGATGAAGCAGATGAACGTTCCTTACATAGCGGTCATTGAGAACATGAGCTATCTAATATGTCCCCATTGTGGAAACAAAATAGATCTCTTTGGAGAGGGCGGCGGAGAAAAGTTAGCAAAGAAGGAAGGGGTTGACTTTCTTGGAAAAGTACCCATAGATTTGAAGGCTAGAGAAGCAAGCGACAACGGTATACCCATAGTCCTCTATGAAGACACTCCGGCGGCAAAAGAATTTATGGAAATAGCCCAAAAACTTGTTACAAAACTGGAAGAGCTGAAGAAAAAAGAGTAAAGCTTAAATCTCTTTTGAATTATTATCTATCGATGCGCGGCTGAGATCGGCATGGGCCGAAACCATGATGCCGCGCTGGACCTGGCTACATAATTTTATCCGGTGGAGGAAATGAAGAAATTTTTAATCATGATGCTCCTCTTTATGCTTCCCCTTGCTTCTGCGTCTCAGTTAGAGTTCTATCCCAATGAAAATGCCTTTGAAGAGTTTTTATCTGATGGGAAGACATATTATGTGATCACCGGAGAGAGCGACTATTCTAAAGCATGGGGATGGTACGTTGATGAGAAGCTTTCTCGGTTTAAAGATAAGGGGGATGAAGTTCTGGTTCTTGTTGGAAATGTGTACGACAATCCAGAGATGAAAAAGCTCTGGAATTTAACGGAATTACCTCCAGAGGCTTCCTTGAAACCATCCGTTATAGTTCTCAACAACCTCGTGTTCCTCACGGGAGATGAAAATAACATATATCTTATAGAAAAGGCATTTTCACAGCATTACAGATTCAGAAACAGAGAGGAATATACTCTCTTATTCGCAGGTATTCTCTTATCGCTTTTCTTTGCGTTTTTGTTCTCCAGGCATGGGACGTATACTCACTTTTTCTACCTTCTTGTGATGTCTCTCTTTGCACTCTGGATTTCAAACTCGATGCCCTTTACTATTGGCGAAGACTTCCTTAAGAATACCTTTCAAAGTGCCCTGCTAGGGAATAAAGGCTCGCTTCTATCTTTTGCTCTCAATTCATATTTCCAAGTCTATTCTCCGACGGAAGAAGCCCTCCTTGTTCTTCATTTATTTATCCTCTTCTTCACGTCCACTCTGATATTTTTTACAGCTCCAAAGCCATATAGGGAGCTCGGCTTTCTAGTTTTTGGACTTATGTTTGCGTCTCCCTCTTTCAGGGGCTCTATTACAGATCTTTCCACGAGTATCAGCGTGTTTCTCTTAGTCCTTGTTGCGGCGCTTACACTAAATGCAAAATTCACGGAAGAAAGCCCTAAGGTAATAGGGCACGTCTTTCTCCTCTCACTTATAGTTGCGGCGGGCAGTTTGGTGTGGCCTTATCTGATTGTTTTTCCATTTTTCACGTTTTTTGTCTTTCCAACAAAGTCTATAAGAAATTCCATTTACGTTGGTCTGAGCATTACCTTCTTTATTTTGGGAATAAATGTTTTTTCAATTCCAACTATTTCCCTATCTTTTGATCCTAGCTCTCTTCTCGTCTTTTTGAGGGAGGGCATTCTTCAACTGATTTTAATATCCTATCTGTTGTTTAACTTCAGAAGATCAGTATTAAATATGAGAGGGGGAAAGGCATTGTTCTTCTGGCTTCTAGTTGTCTTTATTCCGTTATTGGCTTACTCTTCTCAGCTTTTCCCAATGGTTCAGTACATCTCTTCAGCTCTTGCAGTTAGACTGATATGTGAGCTCACTCTTCAAACTTAATTGCCCCAAACACCGCGGCTTTTAGATGGGGCCCTATCTCTTTAATAATTCCAGGGGCTTGTGTGCCCTTTTTAAGAACCAAAAGAGTTTCCATAAGTCCAAGCTCTTCGAGTCTTTTTACATCTCTTGAATGTCCTGTTTTTATTAGTGCTTCTTCGACCTTTTCACTTATTGTGCCGGCAACGAATATCTTGTCATATCCATCGGTTGTCCACTTTTCTATTTGTTTTAGCTGTCTTTCGCTGAATTTTCCTTCCATCTCTCTAGCCCCAAACTCCACTTTTGTGATTTCTAATTCTACCGGCAAATGATCTATCCAGCCAAACTCTCTTATGAGCTGTCTAGCCGGCTTGTCTCCAAAGGTGGACTTGAGATAATAAAGGGGAATCAAAACATCCTTTGGGGTCGGCGAGAATACTCCAATGTCAACGTAGACTCCATAACCTACTTTTCCAAGGTCAATAAACTTTCCCCTGTATGTTTCCCCTTCCTTTACCTTGCTTAGCTTATATGGAACTTCTCCAAACTCCTCCCGTATGAGATTTGCAGAAACTTCTTCATCTTCTCCTTCTAGGGATATTTTAGCCCATTGTTTTTGAGTGATCCTTATCTTCCACGAAACTTCCAGATCTCCAATAAGAGATTTAAGCTTTTTATTGAGCTTTTCAAAGCCACTCCTATCGCCATATATCTTCTCAAGAATAACAATCTCCATCTTATCATCCCCGCAGTTCATTAAAGTTAAAAATCACGCCTTTATTCCCAGTTCCTTTTCAAGCTTCTTGATTTTTTCTTGGAGCTCTTTAACTATTTCGCTGTTGTCGTACTGCATAAGCATTTCACCGCACAGAGGGCATCTGAACTCATACTCCATTGCCTCATCAAAAGTCAGTCTTGGATGACCGGGAGTTCCGCAGTGGTAGTAAACTTCTTTAGTTTCCTCCTCAAGCATCTCTTTTAATCTTTTGAGCTCCTGCATTTTTCTTGCCCTTATGATTTCCGGCAATCTTTTTGTTTCGAGGCGCCAGTAATAGTAGTACCATCCCGTATCTTTGTCCCTAACCCTTCTAAATTCTGCAAGCTGATTATCGTAGAGGGCATATAAGATTTTTCTGACGGTATTTACCCTAATTCCAGTCATCTCCGCTATCTCTTCATCGGTTGCCTCTTTCTTCTTTTCGAGAGCCTTGATTACCTCAATCGCCTCTTCTCCGCCTATCTCCTCTGCGAATTTCAGGAGTTCTTTGTTTTTTCTTCTGGCCATAAGTAAGACCTCCAAGTCTTTGGATTTTATCTTGAAAATTGATTTTGTGAACGCTGTATGAACCCACTAATTATAGATTTGGGCTCCGTAGTATATATAGGTTTTTGTCGAAAAAAGAAGCTTAATGTACAAAAAAGGACTTTAGCTATTCGCTAAAATACTCATCAACAAGCTCCTTTGCAGAGGGCTTATAGAGTTCAAGAATTTGGATGTCTTCTATGACGTTCCCTTCTCTAAGCTTCAGCTTAACCTTGCCACCATAAACCTGAAGATCAAGAAGCCCGTATATTGCATCTTCAGCCTCTAGAGGGGTTTTGAACTTCATTATATACTCGCCACTCTCATCTATGAGCTTTACCCAGTATTCGTTTTTCCTCTTAAAAGGCCGGGTAACTTTCGGCTTGAATTTCTCAATTGTTATTTCCAATGAAGCCACCTCCATGATACAGTTGCCCTTTAAGCCTTTTGTAGTCTTTTTTATGGTTTATCTCTGTTACCATTTTTAAGCCTTTGCATGTTAAAAACCACTATCTTTATGTATTCTGATCAGCATGAGTATCTTAGGGGAACAGTTATGTATGCAGTTGAAGTCTTTGATTTGAAGAAGAGGTATCCTAAAAATATTCCTCTCCCGTTAAGAAAGGTAGAATGGGTTGAGGCGGTTAAAGGCATCAGCTTTAAGGTTAAAAAGGGCGAACTTTTTGGCCTTCTTGGGCCCAATGGGGCTGGAAAAACCACTACAATAAAAATGCTAACCACTCTGCTTGAGCCTACTGAAGGAGAAGCGAAAATCTTGGGATATGACATAAGGAAAGATGCAAGGGAAATTAGAAAGAGAATAAACCTTGTGGCAGAGGGAGAGAGAACTCTTTACTGGCGTTTGAGTGCGTACGAAAACCTGAAATATTTTGCGAGGATTTATTATGTCCCCAAGAGAGAGGAAAAGGAAAGAATTGAAGAACTCCTCAGATTGGTTGGACTGGGGGAGAGGAAAGATGATTTGGTTATGAACTACTCAAGGGGGATGAAGCAGAGGCTGGCTATAGCAAAGGCTTTGATAAACGACCCGGAAGTCCTGTTTTTGGACGAACCTACCCTAGGCTTAGATGTGCAGAGCTCTATATTCGTTAGGGAATTTATAAGGAAGCTTGTTGACGAGAAAGGAAAAACCGTCCTCCTAACGACCCACTACATGATCGAGGCGGAGCAGCTCTGTGATAGGATAGCCATAATAGACCACGGTAAGATTATAGCCCTCGATACTCCGGATGGGCTTAAAAAGCTTGTTAAAGACGAAGATGCCGTGGAAATACGCCTCAAATGGGAGGGTACTTTTGATAGCTTACCTTGGAGAATGGCGGTTGTAGATGAGGATTCCGAAAGGGGAATTATAACCTTAAGAGGCCAGGTGGATGAGGAAGAGCTTCCCAAGCTAGTCGAGTGGCTTGTAAAAAAGGGAGCGAAAATAATAAGCGTAGAGCAGAAGGAGCCAACTCTTGAGGACGTTTTTATAAAGCTCACCGGAAGGGGGTTGAGGGATTGATATTGTCCGCTGTAATAGAGAAGGAATTTAGGATGTTTTTCAGGTATCCTTTGAGGGTAATAAGCTCTATTCTCGTTGGGTTAGTTTTCCTTCTTCAGTTTGTCTTCTTTGGACAGGCTGTCCTTGGAGGGAGATATTCACAGCTTTTGGCGAGCTCTACGGGCATGGGAGATTATCCAACGTACGCTTTGATTGGCTACGTTTTGTGGTGGGTTTCAGTTTCGCCGATGGAAGCTTATGTATGGGGAGTAAGGAGAGAGCTCCAGAGGGAACCTTTGAGATGAATGTTCTTTCTCCAGCGAGGATTTTAGAGCTCCTCTCCGGATTGGCCCTTAGCTGGCTTTTAATGGATTCTGCCCTCATGGGAATCGTCTTTGTAATTGGTGCCCTGATATTTGATATTCCTCTCACGTTTGCAATAATCCTGAAGTCTATTCCAATTATTCTGGCATCACTATTGGCTTTTTTGGGATTTGGGTTCATCTTTGCTGGGCTTGTGATGCTTCTAAAGAACATAGGGCCTTTTGCTCAGATATTTGAGTTTGGAATGCTCTTTTTCTCCGGCGTCTTTTTTCCCCTTAGCGTGATGCCCAGATGGCTGGTTGCTTTTTCAAAGGTGTTCCCACTTACCCATGCTGCCTCCGCTGTTAGGGCAATCTTTGTTGGAAAAACCTATGCAGAAATACAGGGAGAAATAGCGTGGCTTCTCTTTTTAGTTCCCCTTTACTGGATGAGTGGATATATCATTTTCAAATGGGCTGAAAAGATAACCCGGGTGATTGGTTATGGAGGTTACTAACGAACTCAGAGCGCTTTACGGTGTTGCAGTTAAGAGCTGGAGAATCTTCTTGAGTTATAGGGTGTGGTTTATCAGCGATGTCATGTTGGGGTTTTTCTTCGTGGGTCAGGCTCTGCTGATAGGAATAGGTCTCACCGGAGAGAGAAATTCCCCCGCACTTCAACAGCTTACTGGATACTCAGACTACGTGACTTTTGCAGTCTTGGGATTTATGGTATTGGGATTTGGCTTGACTTTTCTAAGCGGCTTTGTGTGGAGCGTTGTTGATGAGCTCTATGCGGGCACTCTTGAGTACTCCTTTGCAGCCCCAATAAGAAGGCTGACGTTTTTCATGGGCAGCGTTCTTACCAGAATTTTCTTGTCACTAATCTACATGGCAATTTACATTCCCCTTTTTGTCGTGATATTTGACATTAGCTTTAACTTCTTCAATTTTATCAAAGCCCTTCCAGTGTTGCTTGTGGGTACGGTGGGAATGATAGGGATGGGAATGGCTGCCGCTGGCATCGTTCTTTATTTAAAAGACCCGGGTCCGTTTATAACGATTCTTGAAATGCTGGTCTTTGCTTTAAGCGGTGCGATGTATCCAATTTCAATCTTGCCTAAGGGATTACAGATAATGGCGAAAATCCTCCCCTATGCCCCAACTAGTGAAGCCGTAAGAAAAGTTGTTGCCTATGGCTATGAAAAAGCTGTTGGAGAGATTTCCTATCTTATAGTCCTTTCTCTGCTCTATGCCCTTTTAGGGTACTTGGGATACAAGTGGAGCGAAAAGCAAGCAAAAACCGTAGGCTTGAAGAGCTACTAAAAGGGAAGTCCTAAGTTCAGCTCTTCTGCTATTTTTTTGATCTCCTCCAGTGGGATAATTGCGCTTCTGGCACCAACTTTCTGTACCGTTAGATATGCTAGTAGAGTTCCAAGTTTTGCCGCATCCCTCAGCTCCCATCCTTTAAGAATCCCATAAATAAATCCAGCATCAAAGGCATCTCCGGCTCCGGTGGAATCTACTACTTCAGCACTCAGCCCTCTAATCTCAAAAACCTTCCCTTTATCATCTCTAACCATCGCTCCACCGCCGTTTAATGTTATGATGACGTTTTTAGCTTTAACATCATGGATTTTCTCCAGGCTTCCATACTTTCGCTTGAACTCATCTTCGTTCATCAGCAGGTAGGTTATTCTGTCCTCAACAGACTTTGGTACCTCAGCCTCACCTATATCCAACGAAACGGAAATTCCATTCTCGAAGGCAAAGTTAGCAGTCTTTTCAATGAGCTCTTTTGGGTTTGATGACATGTGGATGTGCCTAGCTTTGGAAAGGTACTCAAAATCAACGTCTCTGTATGCGTTAGCACCGAGGTGCTTTACTATCCTCTTGTCCTCTCCTTTTATCAGGGAGATAGCTATTCCCGAGTGCTCGTTAACGACTTTAATGCCCCCCACATCAACGCCAATCTTCTTAAAGTAGTTTATGTGTGCCTCGCCAATCTCATCGTTACCGACTGCTCCAATAAATCCCACCTTAACTCCCATATGGGCTAACCAAGAAGCGGTGTTGCCTGCAGCACCTCCCAATCCGAAGTGGGCTCTCTTGGCAATTACCTTCTCGTGAAACTCGGGAAATCTCTCCACGAGGAGGGTTATATCATAGTTGAGGTTTCCTATTGCAATTACATCAAACATTCTCTCACCTCTAACATCTTCCCCGCTTGACCGATTTATATTTTTCTCCTCTAAACGTTCTTTTGTATACATCTTTGCTCGAGATAACGCTTTTATAGTCCTGGGTGTTAATTTAAATGATTATCTAAACCTTTAGATTGTGGGTGATATGCATGGAAGATAGATTAGAAAAAGCCCTTAACTGGGCCCTCGAAAACTTCAAAGCGGACTACATAGAAATCCGCTATGAAAACATCAGCAAGAACACTCTGGAGCTCAAGGATGGAACTTTCACGACTTTTGCAGGCAAGGGACAAATGGGGGTTGCTATTAGGGTTCTAGCAGATGGAGCTTGGGGATTTGCCTCAACAAACAGACTTGAAAACTTTGAAAAAGCCATAGAAAGCGCATACAGACTTGCAAAAGCAACGGCAAAAGCCAAAAAGGAGAAAATCCAGCTTGCAGAGATAAAGACTCACGAGGATGTAGTGAAGAGCAAGATGAAAATAAAGCCCAGAGAAGTCCCAATAGAGGAAAAAGTTGAGAGGCTAATGGACTTGGAGGCTCTTCTCAAAGAAGACGAAGCTATAAAATCAACGTGGCTTCGCTATGAAGACGCAAGCGGGGAAAAGATCCTCATAACAAACGAGGGTACAAAGATAAAGTGGGATTTGAACTACGTATGGCAGTATGTCTGGGCGACTGGCAAAGAAGGCGAAAAGCTTGCCGCTGCAAGAGATGAGGTTGGAGCAGTGGATTATGGCTGGGAGCTTTTCAAAGAAAAAGAGCCCAATGAAGAGGTCTCCAAGAGGGTCATTAGAAAGGTTCATGCACAGTTAGAGGGTGTTGCGCCAAAGAGGGGAGAATTCCCGATAGTTGCCGGGCCGATAGTGGTGGGCATTATAGCTCACGAAGCCCTTGGACACCTTGCGGAGGCGGATTTGACAATAAACTCTCCGTTTAAAGAGTTGGTTGGAAAGCAGATTGCTCCGGAATACGTTACAATGAGCGAGCGCATAGTTGAAGGGGGCTTTGGAAACGACCGCTATGACGATGAGGGCGTTCCGGTCAAAGACATTCACATAATTGAAAACGGAATTTTGAAGGAGATAATGCTCAACAGAGGATATGCCCACAAGTGGAATATGGAACCCAACGGCCACGCGAGGGCTGAAAACTACACATATCCCCCAATAATAAGAATGCGTAACACAATCTTTGAGCCGGGAGACTGGAAGTTTGAGGAAATGATAGAGGACATCAAGTTCGGCTATTATGTAGTTGATTTCAGAGGAGGCCAGGCACAGCTCAACTCAGCCTTCCAAGTAGGAGTTCAAGAGGGCTACATGATTGAGAACGGTGAGATAACAAAGCCCATAAGGGACACTTCGATAAGCGGAATTGCCATCGAAGCATTAAAGAAGATAAGTGCCGTAGGAGATGACTTTGGTCTCGAAATGGGGAGATGTGGAAAAGGACAGACGGCTTTTGTAAGTTCTGGTGGGCCACATATGCGCTTTGATGGGGGAATAATAATAGGGTGATAAAGATGGAAGAGCTAATTCGTTTTGGAGAAAAATTCTTTGATGAGCTTGAGATTGCCATGTACAAGAGCAGGGAGGCAGGTGTTCAAATTGAGCTCAATGAGGTCTCCACTTCAGCCTTGAGGGAGAGAGTTGTTACCGTTGTTAGAGGTATTAAAGACAAAAGGCTTGGAGTTGCCATCGTTGACACTGGAGATAAAGAGAAAGTCAAAGAGGCTGTAGAGAGAGCATATAAAATGGCAAAGCTCAACAAGCCCGATGAAAAGTGGGTTTCATTCCCAGAGCCTGGAAAGTACAGAGAGCCAAGAAAAGTTGATAAAGAACTTAGAGAAGTTTCTCCAGACTACTTCGTGGAGCTCGCGAGAGAAGGCATTGGAATGGCGTCGGAAGAGGGAATTGTCGTTGCAGGTGGCGGTGGCGGAGCAGAATGGGGAGAAAGCTTGATAATGAATTCCCACGGCGTTAACGTATTTCAAGAAGGCGGAGGGGCTTTCTTTTACATTGAACTCGTTGGGATGAAGGAAGGAAAAGTGACCCCCGGCATTTTTGACTTCGATGCTAAGCTTTCCCTCAAGCTTGATGTAGAAAGCGTCGTTAAAAACGCTTTGCAAAAAGTTAAATGGGCATTTAAAACCGAAAAAAGCAAGACAGAGGAAGCAAAAGTAGTAGTAGAACCATGGGCAGTTTCGAGCCTTTTATCCTATGCACTATTCCCGGCATTCAGCGGAGAGAGACTTGTCAAGGGCACAACTCCGTTAGCTAACAAAGTGGGCGAGAAGGTTTCAAACGACCTCCTTACAATATACGACGACCCGCTTCACGAGCTCAGCATAAACCCGGTTATAGCGGACGATGAAGGCGTTCCAACGAGGAGAAATGTAATAGTGGAGAAAGGAATTTTCAAAGGCTTTATATGGGATAACTACTGGGCAAAGATTCACGGAGTTGAAAGCACTGGAAATGGAAAGAGGAACCTGTCTACCGGAGGAATAAGCATAGGGTTCCACAACGTCGTGATTGAGAACGGAAAGAGGAGCCTCGAAGAGATTATCGGGGAAATAGAGCACGGCTATCTTGTGGATGGCTTCCAGGGAGCTCATTCAAGCAACCCGGATAATGGGAACTTTGCCGTTGTAGCTAATCCAGCATTCCTAATTGAGAATGGGGAGGTAAAGGGTGCTACAGTGTTCATGATGAGCGGCAACGTCTATGAGCTGTTGCCAGACCTCTACGCGGTAAGCAAAGAGCAAAAAGTGCTGCCCTTCGGAGGAAGCATGGTTGTGCCTGCTATGGCCTTCGAGAACGTTAGAATAGCGGGGAAGTAGGATAATTTATCCATCCAATCCTTTTTAAACCCTCATTTTAATTTTTCCCACATGTATGAGCTAACAGAGGATTACAAGCTCAGGAAGATTACCAAATATGAGCTTGACATGGTAGATGAGAGGGAAGACCTGCTGATAATTCCTCCGTCCTCTAAGGCGGGCTCATGTGGTAATGATTGCGTTTTTTGTTACCTTATGCAAAATCCTCCCCAGATGATATACAGAGTTTCCAAACATGATACCCTCAACGATCCGGAGCTTGAGGACAGAATAGCCTATGCAAGGAAGCACTACGATTTGTGGATAAGGGTTACAGATACAAGTGCAAACGTCCGCTTTGACGAAAAGAGGATCGAAAGCCTCCACTCAGCTGGGCTGGATGAAATCCAAATATCTCTCCACACAACAAAAAAGGACGTTAGGATTAAGCTCATGAAGAACAGAAACGCCGGAAAAGTCATTGATCTTTTACCAAAGGTCGTGGAGAACTTTAGGGTCATAGCGGACATAATCTTAACTCCCGGCTACAACGTCTCCGATATAGGTGAGATTCTGGATGATTTGGATAGATTTGGTGTCCATGAAGTTAGGCTCTTCCCAATTGGGGTTACGAAGTACTCGAGGACTAGAGCTTTAACAAGGGAGGAGCTTCTTTTTGTTAAAAACGTCGCCCTTGAGAAGCAGAAAGAGCTGAGCCTAAAGATAGTCATCCCACCTATATTCCAGGCTCTGCTTGGGGAGTTCAAAACTCCACTGGAGCCCTTTGACATTGAGCCATCTTTACCAACTTACATTCTCACCGGAGAGCTCGCTTATCCAGAAATCAAGCGCCTCTTCCCAAAAATCAAGGTTGTCATGGTTAAGAACGACTTCTTCGGAGGAAACATAGGCACTGCTGGATTACTAACAGCTCATGACGTCCTTAGAGAAGTTGAAAAACTGCCAGAGGTGGATTTGGGAGTAATTTTCCTCCCAGAGGTCATGTTTTATGGAGATTTCACTTTAGATGGCTGGAAGAGAGAAGGACTTTTCAACAAAATCTTAGTGGAAAAGGGCTACATTGTAGAGACAGCCCTAGAGCCTCAAGAGATTCCAAAAATACTTGAGAGATTATGAGACGTACTTGAACTCCGATTCCAGTATAGCCCATTCTTTATCTTCAAATGCCCTTTTGTTTCCGCATAAAATAACGTAGCACTTCTTTGCTGTCGCCTCGTCCTTAAGCTTTGATATGTTTGTGTAGAACTCTTCAAAGCTATCCGCTGCTATTCTAAGTGTCTCTATATTCTCTATCAAGATCGCAAGATTTTCCTCTTTGGGAATGTCTTCTAAAGACTCCAGCAGTTTTCTGGGCGTTATGCACTGCTGGCACGTTTTGGAGGTTATCCAAAAAGAGATTATCTCTTTTTTCATCCATCTTTTGATTTCCTCTGGTGAATCCCTTGAAAAAATGACCCCTTTAAGATCATTTAAGAGCTCCAAAAACAAATATCTAGCTTTTATTTTGTCACTAAAAAGATAACCCATGGGAGAAAGACCTGTTAAGTCAATACTCCCCTGTTTAACGGCTGTAAAGAGCTCGTAAGCCTTTTTGATTCTTTCGTAATGACCTTCTTCAAAGAGTGCCAGCTGTAGGGCTAAGGCTTTGACATCCTCATCTTCGGCTTTTTGAGCGAGCAGTTCGTAAGCCTTCTTTGCGAAGAGCTCACTTTCCATGCAGTACTCGAGAGCTTTCAGGTAATCATCTACAGTTTCAAACTCTGAGTAGAATGGAAGGACTTCAATAGGAGGAGCCTCTACTTTAACCGGTTCATCATTGGGATAAAGCTTTTTGAAAAGGGTGTAAAGTCTGTTTCTGTGTTCTTCACTCTCTTCGCTCATCTGGATAAACAGGAGTTTAATGCTCCCCCTCTTGGCTTTCTTGGAAAGTTCGGCATAGTATTTAGCCTCTTCCTCTTCATTAAAAATGGCATAGCTTAGAATCTCCTTTGGGACTTTTTCTCAAGTGAGCTCACGACTTTTTCAAGGTAGTTGTCAAGAACAATATCTTCCCGCATTTCTCTCCCTCTTAAAAAATTTGATCAACATCTTTAAAAACCTATTGAGAAAGTCACTAACGGCGAGAAAAATAGGAAAGGTGAGAGATCATGAAAAATCCATTTGAAAAGATGCCAACAATACTTCTTGCGGATGAGATCATTGACAAGGCTTTTAGGCGAGCTGAGAAAGTTGCCTCTGCCTTTAATCCAAGGGGGGGTGTAGTTAGTAAAGCTAGGCAGAGGGAGGAGCTTAGAATAAGAACCGTCTCAAACGTTATTAGGGACAACCTAAAGAAAGTCCTTGACAGGACTCCGGGGGTTTCAACGCTACCTCCTTTTTATCAGGAGCTTCTTGACACGCTGGTTGATAAGAGAACCTTCCATAAGGCTCTTGCTTCAATAAACTGGGCGATAAAGACCATAAGGACACTTGAAGAGAGATACGTAGAAAAGATTAGGTATTCCAGGGATCCAAAGGAGATTGCACAGCTGAGAAGGGAATTTTACGGCAGGGTTGCAAGCGTTATAAAGGACATAGCCGAAAACCTCGAATACCTAAACAAAGCCAGGGACGTTCTCAAAGATATGCCCGTAATTGACCTCAGCCTTCCTACTATAGTGATAGCCGGTCACCCAAACGTTGGAAAGTCCACACTGCTTAGAAAACTCACAAACGCCAAGCCTGAAGTGGCGAGTTATCCTTTCACGACGAAGGGTATAAACGTTGGGCAGTTCGAGGAGCACTGGATGAAGTATCAGGTTATAGACACTCCAGGTCTCTTGGACAGACCATTGAGCGAGAGAAATGAAATAGAGAAGCAGGCGATTTTAGCGTTAAAGCATCTCGGTAAGCTGATAATCTACATCTTTGATCCGAGTGAGTACTGTGGTTTCCCAATAGAGGAGCAAATGCACCTTTTTGAGGAAATCTACGAGGAATTTGGGGAGTTCCCGTTTATAGTGGTGCTCAACAAAATAGACATTGCAGATGAGGAAAAGATAAAGAAGATCGAGGAATTCCTCAGAGCTAAGGGAATCGAACCCCTAAGGATTTCTGCTGAAAAGGGAATTGGAATAGAAGAACTAAAGGAAAGGGTAATAAAAATACTAAAACCGGAGATGGAAGCTATTGCCCACAGTATGGGCAAAATTGAAGGTGAATAGGCTTTAGGGCTCCACAGTGCTCGCACTTTTCTTTTAGTTTTGCTCCACAGTTGGGGCAGTAGAGATAATCATCCTTTACAGGAAAGCCGCAGTTGTAGCACTTGTTTTGGGCGATTCTCCTTTTATACACTCTTTCAGGCTTGAAGTATTCCTTTCTCAAGTAATAGAGTGCTAAAAGCGTTGCAAATGCTCCAAAGAGACTTAAGCCTATAAGCTGAACTGTACTCCATATTGCAGAGAGGAGGAGATAGATAAGCAACAGCGAAGAATACGCTATCAAAGATGAAGTGTAGATGTTTTTGTACCTCCGAAGGAGTAAAAGCGATGCTATGAAAATCGGAACGGCAAATAAAAGCTTTAAAATTAGAACTTTAAGCCTGTAGGCGTTGTAAGCTCTTCTATATTCCTCATTTGCCTTCTGCATGAGCTCTTGGATTTTTGAATTAAGCTCTTCCAGTTTTTCATGCGTTTGTTCGTATGCACTTTTTGCCCCAAGGTATTGGAAGTAGACTCTCTCGTATTCTTCTTTGGCTTTTAGGTATTCTGTCTTTAGTTCCTCTGTTGCGTTCCCGCTCTCGAGTGCAACTCTATATTCTTCTCTTTTGAAGAGGTAAACTCTCTCAGCTTCGGTTAGGTTGCTCTCTGCCTTTTGATATACCTCAAATAGCTGTCTGTCAAGTTCCATTAAGCGGCTTTGGTTTTCGAGAAGAGCCTTTATCCCATACTTCTCTTGATAATATTCATAATTTGGTCTTTGGGGAATGTTCTCAAGCTCCCTGAGAAAGTTTATGCTCGCCAGAAGAAGAAAAACGACAAATAAACTTGCGAGTATCTTTTCAATGCGCGAGTATTCCATTACTCACACCGGAATAAATAGGGGTTCAGAATATATAAAAGGTTCGCAGAAAAAGAGAAGAACTCATGCGTTTTCTTCCTTAATGAGAACTGCGTTTACAACACCATCTTGGCCTGGTCTTGAGGTAACGATTGCCTTTCCAATCTCTGTCTGGATTATTGCACCCTTTGTGATGATGTTTCTTCTTACGTACTGCCTGTTGGCTGGGTTCTCAACTACGCTGATTATCTTTACCTTCTTACCCTTTCCGTTTTCGAAAACGTTTGCATAGAGTGCCTTTACGAGTCTGACCTTTCTGTTGCCGCCGTATGTTCTGATTATCTTCCTCTCTTCTTTGTCTTCAACTACCCTTGTAAAGGCTGGTTCTCTTCCGAGTTCCCTCTTTCTCTTCTTTCTTGCGAGTATAATCCTTCCACCTGAAGGCTTTTTGAGTGATCTTCCCTGCCAGATAGCCATAACTCTCACCTCATGATGATCTTAACCCTATGGGCATTTTAGGGATTTGCTTATAAATCTTTTCCCTTTCCAGGGCGTGTTTATAGTAACCTTTATTAGGGTTTTTGCTGAATTCTTTCAGGTGGTTGTCGTGATCCCCAGATGGGATCACAGACTCAAAGACCCTGAAAGCGTGGCATTCATAATCCTCGACGTTTTAGCAGACTTTGAATCAGAAGGAAAGCTGAAGAACCTGCCAAAATCCAAAAAATTTCCAGTAAAAACAATACTGGCAATACTCCTCTTTAAACAATACTACAACCTACCCCTCAGAGACGCCCAGCACTACGGCAGAAAATTCTTCGGAGCAAACATTCACTACTCAACCCTCCACAACTGGGAGAAAAAGCTGAACCTCGAAGAACTGACAAACCACCTCCTGAAAAAACTCCAGAAATTACCCTACGCCAGCACTCAAGCAGACTCAACCATTATCACAAATAAAAAAAGGACAGGATAGAAGTTCAGGCAATAACGAGAATCCTGCCGGGTTTACTGTATCCGGTTGCTGTGAAGATCACGACTTCTGAGAACGAGCTGATTGAACTCCTGCCGGAGGGTTCTGGGAATTTTTATGCTGATGGGGCTTATGATTCAAAGAAAGTTCTGAACACTGTGGTGGAAAAGGGTTATCGGCCGATTGTTAAGAAGACTAAGAACCTTCCAGGTGGTTTTGGCAGTAAGAAGAGAGATAGAGTGTTTTCTGAAGAAGAGTACAGGTATAGGAATCCTCATGAGGGGTTCTGGGGTGCGTTTACAACGTGGTTTGGCAGTAGGATCCCCTGTTTTCTGAAAAAGACTACTGTAACCCGAATTTTGCTTGGGGTAATGTGTTATGGTCTGAAAATCCTCCTCAGAGTCAAATACTGTTTAAATAACAGGGGGTGAAACTAAACACGCCCTCCCTTTCCAAAATCCTTAAAACCATGACCCCCTATCTCGCTTGGTGGTAGGAATGGGAGCTGTAAATGCCTTCGCCAGAACCATTGTAGTTATTACAAAAAATCCCAAGCTCTTGCTAATTCCGCTGATTATCTCGATTATTTTAAGCCCGGTTTCAGCTTACCTTGTCAAGGAGATGCCGATGTTTGGAAGCTTTTCTGAATTTCAAGAAGGTGGCAATGAGAGCGTTATCTTTGAGGAGCATGGCGCGTTTTCTGAAGAGATGCTTGCTGAGTTTGCAAATTTTTTCAAGTTTTTACTGATTTTCATGGTTATCTCCCTTCTCCTCCAGGCGTTGAGTGAGTATGCCATGATAAAAGGGGCTTTAATGGCAGAGGAAGGAAGAGAATACTCCCTCGTTGACCTAATATACGAGGGAATAATGCACGTCTTTCAGGTGTTTTTGACGATTTTGATCGTTGGAATTATAAGCTTCGCAGTACTCTCAATCCCCCTCTTCGTCTTCGGAGTTTTGCTCTTCATCTCTGGAGGAAATCCGGCATTAGTCTTTCTCCTATTCTTAGTTGAAATCCCACTCGTTTTATTTGTGATAGGGGCAAGCTCGATGGCAGTGCCTATCTATGTTATGAGCAATTCCATCAGTGCCTCCTTAGCCTGTTTTTCACTGGCGTTTAGAAATAAACTCTCTTCCGTAACTTTTGGAGCGTTGCTTGCTGTATCGATCTTTTTCCTTTTAGCGGTTCCAGCATCTTTCATTGGTGTGCTGTTTTTTGGGAGAACCGACTTTATGGCGAATTTAATAGCCAACCTTTTACAAGCTCCATTCCAGGCGATAATTCAAGCTTTAGTAGCCATTGGGGGTTTGATGCTCTATCTTGAGCTTTCGGAGAAGGAAAAAGAAGAAAAACTATTGGAGTTTGAATTTTAGCCTTTCATTTCTTTTGCCGCTTTTACCAATCCTCTAAACACAGGTGCAGGTTTCATAGGTCTTGACTTAAACTCTGGATGGAACTGAGTCGCTATGAAATAGCGCTTATCCGGCAACTCAAGGATCTCCATCCTCCTTTCATCGTCTCCAGCTATGCCGCTGAAGACAAGACCAGCCTTTTCGAGCCGTTCGATGTACTCAGGGCTTACCTCCCAGCGGTGCCTGTGGCGTTCGTATATAAGCTCCCTACCGTAGAGCCTGTGGGCAAGAGTACCCTCTTTTATCTTGATTGGATATGCCCCAAGCCTCATCGTGCCGCCGAGCTTGTCAAGCCCCCTCTGCTCCGGCATGAGGTCAACAACTGGATACGGCGTTTGCGGATTTATCTCGGTTGAATTTGCTCCTTCAAGACCGAGAACGTGTCTTGCAAACTCCACAACGGTTAGCTGGAATCCAAAGCAGATGCCAAGGAAGGGGATATCATTTTCTCTCGCATACTGGATGGCCATAATCTTGCCCTCGCTTCCCCTTGCACCAAATCCGCCGGGCACTATTATACCGTGAACCCCTTCAAGGAGCTTGAAGCCCTCTTTTTCTAAGTCCTCTGCCTCAATCCACCTTATCTTTACCTTAACATCATTGGCAACACTTGAATGCTTCAATGCTTCTTTTATGCTGAGATATGAGTCGGCAAGCTTAACGTACTTCCCTACAATCGCTATCTCCACCTCATCTTTCAATCCCTTGTATTTCCTGACCATTTCTTCCCATGCCCTTAACTCTGGCTCCCTCTCTTCTAGTCCAAGCCTTTTGGTCAAGTATTTGCCAAGCCCTTCCCTCTCAAGGAGGAGAGGAACTTCGTAGGTGTCTTCAACGTCATAGGCACTTATTACCGCCTCTTCTGGCACGTTTGTGAAGAGACTTATCTTCTTTCTAGCCCCCTCTTCCAGCGGATCCTCGCTTCTAGCTATTATTGCATCAGGCTGAATTCCAAGGGAGCGGAGCTCTTTAACGCTGTGTTGTGTAGGCTTTGTTTTTTGCTCTCCAACAACTTTAAGCTTTGGAACGTAGGTTACATGAACAAAAGCAACGTTTTCTCTCCCTTCTTCAAGCTGCATCTGACGGGCTGCCTCAAGGAAGGGCATGCTCTCTATGTCTCCAACTGTACCTCCTATTTCAACGACGACAACATCATACTCCTCGGCTATTCTCCTTATGCGTTCCTTAATCTCGTTGGTAATGTGGGGTATAACCTGCACGGTTGCGCCTAAATAGTCTCCTCTTCTCTCTTTTTCTATAACCGTGGAGTATACCTTTCCAGTTGTAATGTTGTGGTCAAATGTTAGGTTTGTGTCCAAAAAGCGCTCGTAGTTTCCAAGGTCGAGGTCAACCTCTCCTCCATCGTCGAGCACGAAGACCTCTCCATGTTGGTATGGACTCATTGTTCCGGCATCGTAGTTGATGTATGGGTCAATTTTGATGTTTGTAGTTCTGAATCCTCTAGATTTCATGAGCATGCCCAGTGAAGCGCTCGTTATTCCCTTTCCAAGTCCACTCACAACCCCACCGGTTACAAAGATGAACTTTGCCATGTCAAAACCTCCAAAAGTTATGTTGTCCTTTGCAGCAAGGAAGCTTAAAAGCTTTGTTTAGAAAAAGCTTTAAAAACCTTATGTTTTGTTTAGCGTAAACGATAAGAACAATTGTAACGTTATTACTAATAGGTGATGCAATATGGAACACTATGAAAAATGGATCGAAACATATTTTACGTCGGAGCACACCCAGAAAACATACCTATCTGCACTAAGGCAATTCCACGACAAATTTGGTTACATGACTACTCCAGATGAACTTCTGGATGCTATAACAACATGGATTCGTGACCTTAGAACCGAGGGCTATACACCAAAAACCATCAACAACTACGTAACTGCAGTGCTGTCTTATTATCGGGATCAGGGAATTGTTATTCCTGAGGAAACATGGAGACGAATTAGAAGGAGAATTCTACCACCAAGCAAACCCTCAACCTTTGATAAAGCAGGAAGTCACGATGAGTGGAAACGTATACTAACCCATATGAGTTTAGCTGGGAGAAGCCTGTTTCTGTTCCTTCTAAGCACTGGTTGCCGTATCGGAGAAGCCTTACAGTTGAAAATCTCGGATTTAGACCTTGAAAAAGACCCACCCCGTGCCTACATCCGACCCGAGTACACGAAGGGAGGTTACGGTGGACGTGTAGTCTTTTTCACATACGAGGCAAGGGATGCTATAGAAGAATGGCTGAAGCTAAGACTAATACTCAACAAGCGTGCTCCAAAACGTTATTACATTCCAAAGCACGGTAGATATGCATACTACACAGAAAAAGACGACAACAGAGTCTGGCCAATCTCAGTTTCTACAGCTCAAGCTATCCTCTGGGAAGCTCTCAAGCGTGCTGGACTCGACGAAAGGGATCCAAGGACAGGCAGGAGACTCATTCACATCCATAGCACTCGTAAGTTTTTCAGGTCTAACTGCGGACTTCCCGACGCTCTAACCCATGCTTTGATGGGGCACGAGGGATACTTAGATAGGAGCTACCTACGTCAAAATGTTGAAAGGGCTGGAGAAGAATACAAACAAATAGCAATCCCCAGACTCACCATCTTTGAGAAAACAACTGCTGACAAGATGGAAATTCTGAAATTGATAGCCAAAGCACTCGGTGTAAACGAAGAAAGGTTGGACACAGTCCTTGAAGAGCACAGAGGTCAGGGGTTCTACGACATTGCCACCGCAATAGGCAACCTAATCAAAGAAGAAATCAGTAAATCTGCCAAAAAGAAGGAATACGCCATTGTGGATGAAGATGAACTCCAGTTCTACCTGCTCAACGGATGGGATCTTGCGAAAGTACTAAATGATGGACGCTTTTTGATGGTTCGTGCCTAGTTAGACTTAGGTTTCTCTTTGTTCTTTTTATATTTTCTTGACTTCCAAGAGTAATCAAGGAGTTTTGCAAATACCTCCAATGTTTCAAATAATCTATAAAGAAAACCAGGTAATTTCTGTCTTGGATATTCAACTAGGGGATGTCTTCCAGGTAATGGAATTATGAAAAAACTTCTCTCTTCACCAAGTCTTGTGCGATATGAAACCTCAATACTCTTTCCAAAAAAAATAAGTTTCATCTATAAAATCACTAAGAATACCACTTTCTTTTGGACTTAAACATTGAATGAGATATTCTTCGGGGAAACTTATATACTCTCTCCATTTTTCAGGAGGAATTGGCTTACCGTCTTCCCGTAATACTCTTACTATTCCAACATCATAAGCAGGATTTTGGCTCACATTCTCTATAATTAGCATGTTATCGTTTATTCTAACACTAAATGATGGTTCAAACTGATTAAGCAACAAAAGATTTTGTCTCTCATAAATTTCAGCCTGCCTCCAGATAACGAGCAATTGAGCATAAATTATAATAACCATTAGGAAATCTGAACCCCATCCGAGCTTAAGAAAGGCAAGTACTGGAAGCGCTAATAACAACATTACACGTATCAAAATCGAAAACATGAGTTTAACCAGAGCCCTTATCAACTTTACTTCCCCATACTTTGAGTCCTCTTTAGACCTAAATAGTTTTCGCAAGTTCACCTATGTATGACTCACTACAAAAGCAGGAGGGCACCCTCCTTCAGCTTGTCAAATTTTTTGACCTTGAGGATCCTGTAATGCCTGCCCGTTCTAAGATTGACACCGCTCCCAACTTCATCAAAAGCATCCAACTCTTTGAGGAAGCTGATGAACCATTCAATTTTCTCCTTCTTCTTCTCGACTTTCCTCAGGTCTTCCCTGAGTTCCTTCCATTTCCTGAATTCAAAGCCCTCGATGTGTCTAAACCAAAGCTCCAAATCCTCAGGTCTAATGCCTAACAAAAATACCCTTTTGAATATTTTTGGATTTTGGGACATTAGAACCGAGTAAAACAGAATTTCCCCGATATTCAGAGACTTAATTTTCGGACTGATTAATAAGTATAATCTACCCGAAATTTTAGTCTCCTTAAAACCGAGATATTTTCCTAAAGATTCCTTGAATTCCTTCTTTTCTACTTTAGACAAAAAGGGTATAATTGTTTTTAGTTTACTCGGTTCTACGACTCCAAAGATTCTGTCTGCTAAGTAACGTAGTTTTGGAATGTTAGAGTGGAAGATTACGAGTTTAGGACTTTCCTCACGATAAAACGGAATAGGTGAGATTCTAAGGATTGATTGTTCTAGTTCGTTAATCAGTGTTTCTGTAGCTAAGTCAGGGTTAGTTATTTCCTCAAAAGGCGTTGCGAAACCAAAGTGATACACCAGAACTACATCGTAGAATGGTAAATCCACCCCTCTGGAAATTGTGCTGTTTGCGTAGAATACAAGTGACCGACCTGTCATGTAGCATTCCTTTATATACTCGTAGGGCGTTAAGTTATCCACTAACTCAATATTGTGAATGCCTATTTCCCTGAACTTTTGAAGGACTTTCTCAGCTATCTCCTTAGTTCCAGCGAAGACAAGAAACGGAACGTTTTGAGAATCAAGCAGTTTTCCTACTTCGAAAATATCTGAGTGAACTACTATGAAGTTACGAGCATAACGGAAGTTTTGATCTTCAATTATGCCTACCTTAGTTCTGCCAAGAGCGTTAAAGAATGCTTCTGCTTTCCCACGGTCATTACCCCTGATTATAATATGCTTGAACCCATTCAGCCAATCTTTAAAGAGTAAAACCCTGTCGGCTACTAAGTAGATGATTTTCCCATTAGGTGGTTTTCTGTGGCGTTCAAGGTAATATCCCAAGTAGAACAAAGACGCAACAAAGAACCTGATAACGTCATACTCCTCTTCTTTCCAGCCTTTTCTTAGGAGCTCTTCTGCTGTTCTGATTTTTTCGTCTAACGCCCAGCTTGTGAATGGTGGTTCTGGAATGTCCTCCATTAGGCTTTCCAATGCATCGATAATAGGTTCACTGGAGCCATTCTGGACGGCTTCATTATAGTAGTCCCAGAAGTTGTTATTTTGTTTTAGTTCCGCAAGTTCGTTGAGCCAATCTAAGAATTCAGGATACTCTTTTTTGATTTTGTTGGGAATAAAATCCAAAAGTCCCAAAATTGGAATCTCGATGGAGAACTGAAATTTTGAAATTGTTATTTTAATTAGCTCTACGTCCTCTGGATAAAATGTGTCCAAAGTTCTATCTTCATCAATAATTAGCACATCATATTGGTCTGGTGAAAGATCCCTCCATGCTATTTGTGGAACAGTAAGGGTGATGCTGGAATTTTTAGCCCATTCCAAAAGTAGATAATAGGGATGCTTATTTTCCAACATGCCGAAGGCAATTGCGTCAGCTGGCGTTAAAATTTGACTGTATATAGGCATCTTTAGATAATATTGTCTAATTTCTTCAATTCTATTTTGCCCCATGATAAGAACTCCTTTGAAGTTTGGATCTAAGTCTAGTTTTTCCAAATTACGACAAGCTTGCTCAATATTTGCATATCGGTTATTAAGGTAGAGAACTTTGCCAAGATGGATTCCGAGTGCTAGGGACATAGTTGTTCCGCCTGAGCGTGGAGGTAGAGCAAGAATATAGTCAGTCATTTTCCCAATCCCTATTTAGAGTTTTTTCCTTTTTGTATATAACTTTTTCTCCCTTGTTCTTCGTCTTTTTATCACCTTCCACACTAGTGTGGGAGTTGTTGGATTGAATGAGATCATCAAGAATCTGAATCATTTCGTCAACTATCTCCCTGAGGAACTTAAAGTTGGCCTGCAGGTAACCCTTAAGTTCTCCTATCTCGAAAGCAAGGTCGCGTAAGTTTGAAGTTACCTCGTTGTCTGACATTCTAACCACCTTATTTCCCTGTATCGATTTTTATACCTAATTTCTCGAGTTCTGAGAGTGGAATCCTCCACTCCTTCCCAAGCTTTATGGCTTTGAGCCGTTTGTTCCTGCACCATGCTTGAACCGTTCCAATTTTTACCCCATACATTTCCGCGAATTCCTTAGTTGTGATAAATTTCCTAGCCATATCCACCACCCGTTATAACTTTACACATTGTCACTGTCATTTAAAATTACGTAACAAAGAGTCAAATATTTTTTGTTAGTAGTACCAACTTAGGATACTCTATTCTTATGGTTTTGTACTAATATATAGCTACATTAACTAACAAAAAGAGACATAAAGACATCTAAAGCAATCCAAAGATTATTCTCACAGATAGAGCAAGGGTACTAGAAAGTCTTTATACTTTTTTGCTATGTAAGAGCTAAGCATCAAGGAAGGGAGAGGTATTTGTGTTGTTATCTATTTGAGAGTATCGTCTGCTCTATGCAAAACGTTTTTTACCGATCTCAAAAAAAGTCCTAAGATATGTAAGACTTCTGACGACACTGTTCTCTTCTATAAACTTTTTTTCAGAACTTCTTTTTTTCTTTAGTAAAAAAGTGAACTTTTTTTAGTGTGGTATTAAAAAATAAAAGAAGTTCTAAGAGTCATAGGAACAGGGGAAATTCTGCAATCTCGTCTTTCTGCCGAGAAACTTCTTTATAAAAAAGTCTAAGTGAGTTTTGATAATAATCTAAACTACAATTAGTGCCTTACATCCATTTATATTTCTTTTGACGAATTTTTCCTTCTTCAATCATCTTTTTTCCTTTGAAACTTGTTCTATTCCTCTAATCCTCTAGTTATAATAAAACCAGAACTGGAAGTCATTCCTTATGTTTGGTTTTTCTTAAACCTTCTTCCACACTTTCATAGAATATAGCCCAATAGTCTTTTGCTCCGCATACTCTAAAGCGAGATAAAGGTGCAACACTGACCTCCTTTTCTTCATACGCTTTTCCTATGTAACACCTACAATCTCGAAGATAACAGCCTACTGGGTTTTCACTATTAAAAGTTTCAGCTTTGGTTTGTCAACTTATCAGTTCCAGAAGCTGAAAACCTAAGAACATTCCCTATTCTTGCCCTCAACCCAGTACCTCCTGGTTAAAGCCTTCCCTTATTATATACATTAGTTTCACCTTTGTTATACATATGTCAACTTTTGTGTTCCGTAAAAGTTAAATATTCTAAGTACTTTAAAATACTATAAATGTCTTTGAAAGGAGGTAAAAGTATATGACAGACGAACACACTAGAAATGTTTTGAATCTGATTACAGCATTAGCCCAAATTAAATGGAAAGATCTCCAGAATACACTGCGCGATGTTGTAATAACATTCTTTAATCAAACTGCTGTTTACAAGGCAAGAGTTCAAAAAGGTGGGAGAATTAAAATTCCCGAAGAAGAAAGAAGTGCTTTGGGGTTAAATGAGGGAGATATTGTCCAAGTCATTCTTATTCCTCTAAAGGAGGGGAATAAGAATGAAAAGGGTAATAGCACTCTTGATTAGTCTCCTGTTTTTGAGCAATCCAGTAGTAGCATTTGACATCTTTGGGGACAATATACCCCCTCTTGTGGTGGAGGAAGACTTGATTCAAGGGACAATATTGGAGCCAATAATAGTGCATGAAGGCAGTCCATATTCTGTAGAAGTTCTTGTTGCAGATAACAGTGGAATTGAAAAGGTATCTCTTCTCTACAAGGTCAACAATGGAAACTGGCAGGAAGTCCAAATGAAAAAGGAGAGCTTACTAGGAGGACTAGAAGACTTGCTTAATATTTTCAACGTTCTTCCCATGACTTATAGCCGATATAAAGGGCAGATACCCTCTCAGCAGGCGGGTTCTGAAGTATGGTACAAAATAATCGCAACAGACAAAAGCGGTAACTCATTTGAAAGTGTTCCTAGATATTACATCGTTGATAATCCACAAGGAAAGAAAGTACTAATTGTAGACCCTTCATATCCTTCTTGGTACGGAAAGTCCTTAGTCCCTTGGATGCAGGAGTTATTAAACAATATTGAAGAGAATTATCCCCTAAAATCACCTATCAGGGCTAGGATACAAGAACTCTTAGAAAATATGACTCTTGCAAAAGAATACGAAGGATACTTGTTCCCGAAACACTATTGGAGTGTTCTTGCCAAAGATTACCAACTTAAGATAATTACCAAATTTGACTTCGAACAAATAACGTCCTTTGAGCCAAAAGTAGTTATCCTTTCTAATATCTGGCTTAATCCATGGGAACTCTCCTTAGACGAACAGAACAACCTTATAAGGTATCTGCGAGAGCATAACGGAGGACTTATAGTCACACATGGTAGTCTCCATGATTCAATTATCTATGAATCTCCAGAGAAGCAAGTAGAAGTTGGAGTTCCAAAGCACGTCGGAAACTTAAGCGTGTTGTATGTCAATGCAAACCTCCCCCAAGCACTTCTTGAGAGTAAAAATTTATGCGACATAGTAGAGGCAAAGAAGGAGACTCTTGCGACAGTTCTAGGCTTTAAACTTGCTCCACTTATAGAGCAAGCAAAGAAAACACTAGCTGATGGCCTCTATATGGCCGGGCAGGTAGAGGTTGCTACAGTAGTTGGCTCAATGCCACTATTTCCAGTTTACGCCCCATTCTCAGGTAAGCTTGAGGTAAGAGAAGCACATCCGATATTAAGTGGTCTGCTGACCGAGTTCAAAATTAAAATCCCAAGTGCTTATGAAAAAATTGGACAGAATGGTTATACACTCTTCGGATGGCAATTTGTCTTACCATCCGAGATCCTCTACAGGAGCAGGGAGAGATGGAGAAGCATTAAGAGTGAGAGCCAAGAATTCCTAAACAAACTCTCGGAATACCAAAAGAGAATTATTGGAAAGTCATCATTAAAATATCAAGAAAGAGCATTGAATGGAGAGCTCATAGATTCGATCTCAAAACTCCAGTTCGGAGAAAAAGACTTCACTATTGAAATCTTAGGGAACAAGAAAACGATTCCAGCACCAAAAGAGATTCTTGAAAAGGGAAGAATACTCAAACTCGCAGGAGAGCTTGGTCTAGCGAGAGCAGTAGCTGTTTCTGATGATGGTAGAGCAGGGATTGTAGTGAGAGACGAACCCTATTTAGAATGTGGCATTAGAACTGTATATTTCAGTTTTGAGGTGGAAGCAGGGGAGGATGAGAATTCGCATAAATTACTGAAGAATGCAGTGGAATGGGCAAGCAGTTTTGAGTATAAACCAGCTTTAAGAAGTGTCGTCATACTTGCTAATGATATAGACTGGCAACTTAAAGGAAAAACACTTGCAGAATCTCTCCAAAAGGTAGGATTTCAAGTTATTCATGTTTATGCAAAAGATTTCGACAAGTATAAAACTGAGCGACTTATCATAATACTCGGAGGTCCAAAAGCTTATGATGGAGTTGGTGAGGTGGTTCAGGAGGTTCTAGATGAAAAAGAACAAGAATTTGTAATTGAAGGAAAGCAAAGAATATTTGTAAAAGCAAACGTTTGGACAAAACCTCAACTCGTTATTGTAATTGCGGGGGAGGATAGATATCTGACAGCGGGAAAAATCATCGAATACCTAGATTCATTAGATATAGATTACTATCAACTTTTATATCAACTCCTTAATATTCCCCAAATAGGAACTAGCGGAGGCGAGAATATTATCTCAAACCAGACAATGGGAAAGAGTAGAACAATCAAAGTTCTCATAGATGCATCACATAATCAATATTTCAATGATCAGAGGCTTACTGGGCTTATAAACAAGATAAAAGAAGAGCTCGGATGGTCAGTTGATGTGAACTATCAACCGATAACATCTAGCGTACTCTCCAACTACAATGTGCTAATTATACCTAATCCGAAATCTGATATTTCTAATGAGGAAGCTCAAGCAATTAAGGAATGGATCAAGAACGGAGGTGGTCTCCTGATTGCGGGGGACTGGTACAAGTATGTCTACTACCGAAGTCTTAATAAGGTAACTGAGGAGTTTGGAATTAAGTTTAATGATGATGAGCTCATAGATGACGAACACAACACTGGAGAATCTTATTATCCACTTATTGGCGAATTTAACCTCGAACACCCCACAACAAGATTTCTTAGTGAGGATCATCAACTCTATTACTGCGGTGATACTTTAGATATAAGTGGAAGTGCAGTGTGGTTAATAAGAGGTTATGAGAGCTCGTATGCAGTCTCTGATGCGGGAGTTGTCAGCAAAGGAAAGGGTTCTAAGCCAATAGTTGCAGCTGCAGTGGAAGTTGGCAATGGCAGAGTAGTGGCTTATGGTTCCAGTATGGCACTCAGTGATGAACAGAATGGAGCTTATATCAAGACAAATTGGCCATTTATTAAAGGAGTTCTCCTGTGGTTAGCTAAGAAATCTTGATTTTCCTTTTTATACTCTCTACTCCATCGGAGGGGTAAAAATGGAGAAAATGAAATTGACTTGTGGTCTGGTTGTTGTGTTATTGTTGAGTGTTGCCTTTGCTGGGTGTACACAAAAAGGAACTTCCTTAAATACCTCATCAACAACTACTACACAAATATTAGAAAAGCCAGAAATAAAACTCATAAAGCATAAATGGAGAGAAATAACCCATTCAACAACTGAAATAATTACCGAAATCACAATCTACAACCCTAATGCAGTCCCAATTCCAATAGAGAATGCCCTAGTAGAAGTTTACATGAATGACATAAAACTGGGTGCAGGTTCTTCAACAATTGGAGAGATTAAAGCAAAGTCAGAATCAACAATAGTTATTTCAACAAAGTTTGACAACAGTAAAATTCCTGAATGGTGGGTTTCCCATATAAAGAATGGAGAGAAATCAATAATGAGGATTAAGGGGTTCTTGACCTTTAATCTGAAAGTTACAAAAGTTCAGTTCCCAATTGAGTTTTCAAGTCCACTAAAGACTAGCATACTAGCGGGATTGAATTCGGATACTCCGCAAAAAGTTAGTATTGGTCCGATTACCCTTACAATCGAGTCAATAAAGTCGCATTGGGGAGATGTTACTGCTGATTATACGGAAATCATAACATTAGCCACAATCTACAACGACAATTTGATACCAGTGCCAATAACAAAACTTCGCTATTTAGTTGAGATGAATGGGATTAAGATTGCCGAAGGTTCGAGTAATGTTGCAACCATTATACAGCCAAAGTCTGATGCAACGCTTACATTTGTTACTAAATTGGACAACAGAATGCTTGATGAGTGGTGGGTTAGCCACATAAAGAATGGTGAAAGAACTAAGGTTAGGGTAATTTTGCAACCAGTTATTGAAGTTGGTGGCAGAGAGTTAGTCTTTACTTTGGCTGAAAGCGAATCAGAATTCACTACTAACTTGCTCGGAGGTTAAATCTTTTATTTTTTGTTTAATTTTTTGAATAGGAGACACTCCCATGAATTGCTAACATGCTCTTGCCAAGTCTAGGAAAAGTGTTAAGATTCCAAAAGCTGGAAGTGATAACTATGTTCCCTCTGATGAGGAAGTGTTAAATGCATACAGAAAAATTAAGAAAGAAGAAACTAAGATGATATTCAAACTTTTGGCGTTTTCTGAAATAAGGATAGTAGAAGCATCTGCCCTTGTATCTAATTTTGAGGACTCTAATTTATTGAATGATAAATAATAATTAAAATAACAACATTGCCAATATCCTCATCAATGCTCAGGGGAACTAAGAACGTCTACTATGCATACATGCCTAGAATTTTGATTTAGAGTCAAAGAGGATTGACTTGACTAGCAAGGCAATAATAAACAGAATTTGTGCTTTTAGCATGCGATACTGTTAGGATAACTGGGGTATCACCTCCTGAAGCCATTCAGCAAAATCACCAGGCGGACCACCAAACCTAGAATGAATTCTGACAAAATTGTACCAGAAGGCAAACAGAAAAACAAACCTATGAACCCTCCTCCAGTCCTCACTCCTGAAATTATTCCAAAAACGCTTTGTTCTTTCCTTCAACGTCCTAAACCAGCGCTCAACACTGTTCCTCGGCCCGAAAGTCACATGCAGATAACCCAACCCCAGACTCTTAAACGCTGACTTATACCAGCTCGCCCTGTCAACCAGAAAAACAGGCTGCCCTTCACAGGACTTCAAAACAACCAAAATGAAATCCCTGGCAACCCACCAGTTTCTAACAGTTGTAATCCAGACTGCCAAAACCTCCTTGCTCTCAACGTCAATTGCAGCCCAGAGGTATCTTTTCTTCCCGTTGATTTTTATTACTGTTTCGTCAACTGCGATGAAGTTTCGCTGTTTTTTGACTGCGAGGATTTTTGGCTTGTAAACTGCTTCTGCGAGTTTTTGGACTGCCTCCCAGACTGTTACGTGACTGATTCTGAGGATTCTGGCGATTTGCCGGTAACTGAGGCCTTGCAGGTATAGTTCTACTCCCCTGATTTTCTTTTCTGGTGGGATTTTGTTGCGACGAAAGGGTTTTAAGGCTGAGACTACCCAGTAAATAATGGTTTCAGACTTCATGTTCCCCCTTCTTTTTCTGAAGTACTGCCAGTAACTTAAACCTGACACCCCACAGCTTATCCTAACAGTATCTTTAGCATGCCGGGAAAGTACTTAAGAGAGTGGAACTACAACTTCTTGATTCTTAACTGAGTTCCAGAGCCCGTTGCAGATTTCATTCAAGGAAGGGCTCCAATAACTGTTGGTTCAATGCATTATTTAGCCAAAGTTAAGCAAGCGGATGAGTAGTATTCGAGAATTGCAAACAAGTTACTGAGGATTTTTGACTAAAATTTTCTAATATTTTTGGAGTTTATAACTCTGCTCTCTCGATTTTTGTAACTCTTGCTTTGGTAAGTCTTCTTATCTTTCTTAAACTCTTCAAGATTCCCAAACTTATGCGAAGATGACTAAGTAACCCTCTTGATGGATATATAGTAGTAAAGATGGGGGAAGATCGGAGAACTATTCGAAACTCAGTTCTGAACATGGATTTAGCTCTCAACAATTAGCAAGAAAGGAGCACTAATACAATCACCGTAAAGGTGTTAATCAGAAAATTTTTATTAGAAAAACATAGAAAAATATTAAGGAAAACAGGTAGTATGAATAGGTGAGAGATGTTTTTCTTTTGTTTTTTCAAAAGATTTTGAAAGTTAATGAGGTGATGGATTGTAGAAGGGTGGTAACTATGAGAAAGGATCCACTTTCCGGAATTGGAGATAGTCTTGAGGATGTTATTGGGGGAGTCTTAATCTCAATATTCGTTGGAATTTGGGGTATGGTAGTTACAATTCTTGTCAACGTTGCTATTCAGCTGAATGTTCTAGAGGCTGCATCTTGGACTTTGCAAACGTGGGGTTTGTTTCTCTTGGTAATTAGCGCATTAGATATTGTTGGAGTTTTTGCTCTTGGAATGATAGGTCTCTTTGCATCTGTGGCTTATGTACTTGGTAGGATATTTGGTTACGGTCTTCTATATTGGTGTTTTTCGCTAATACACCAAATTATGCCTTCGATTCCTGTTCTCCAATTACCTACTGCATCAGTACTACTGAACATTTTCATTCTTCTTTTGTTGTTAATAGTTAGGATCGGTATGAGTGAGAACCAAGAAGTTTTCAGGTGGTGAGTATGACTATCCCTTCTTCTATTTTTGTTCAAATCAAAATGCCGTGGACATGTCGTAGTGGTAAGGAGATTTCCGTAACAATTCAGATCGAAAACCATGACAGTACTTTGTATCCTCTAGGGGAAAATGAGTATCTTATGATTGAAGCAAGAGTTGAAAAATACTCTAAATTTAACACTGCTTTCTCAGAACCCTTCAAACTTGCCCCTTATGAGTCTAAGAGAATAAAGTTTCATTTTAGGCTCCTAGAATCTGGCCAATATAGATGAGTTAATACTTTTGGCAGATCCAATCAGATCCAATTAGTGCTATCATCGCAGCTATTCTCTCTAATCTTGCAACTAAGATAATAAAGGGATAGAGAGGCATTTGAGCAAAGGTAAAAAAATTCAGCCAGTTGTGACCGTGTAGGGAAGTAAAATTAGAACACTAAACAAGCATAATATTTACGTACGGAAAATATTTAAGGGATAACATCGTAATTTGTATGGTGATATATATGGCGCTTGAAGATTATTTAATGCCAAATGAGGAAATTAGGTTTCAAAGCAATACTTATGTGGGTTATGGAGATAAGTTGTATCAAGTGATACTTACCGACAAGCGGTTGATCCTCTATGCCAAGAGAGGTCTTCTCTTTAAGAGTGATGATGTAGTGTCGTGGAAATTAGAGGAAATTCAAGGATTAAAATATAATGAACAAGGTATCATTGGGAAGAAGGGATCATAGAAATCCATGGTAAAACAAAAGTTCAACTCTATGGTTCTGCAAAGGAAATGAAGGCACTATATCAACAACTCATGGAATTCTGGTGAATACAGACAGAGAATATTTGGGAGAGGAGGAACAATGCGAACTAGTGAATTGTTTTATATTTTTGAAAAGTTACCTCCTCGTTTTGTTTTGGACGGATACTGGAATATTTTTCTTGCAATTCGAATGGATCTTTTCAAACAAGAAGAGGAGAAAAAACATGAACTTCTTGAAAAGTTGTTGTCCCTCTCAGGCCTCTCATTAGATGCATTGAAAGTAATCTTAGATGATGTACTTACACTTCTTGTAGAAGAAAATCTAATGGTTCAATCCCAATTTGAAAGTCATGTAGAAGTAGAGTTTGAGCTTGAGGAAATTTATAACGTACTCAGGAAAAGCGTTAGGAATTCAACCCGTAGGATGGTAGCGTGGGCGATATGGAGACTTTGGACACGTAAAAGTAAAATTACAATGGAGGATATACTTCGAGAGGTTTCATATCCAGACGAAGTGTATGAAGTTATACTCAAAAACAGCCTTTCTTCGAAATACCCAATTAGGCAATCAAAGGAGTTTCTGCTAAGTGATGCTTGTGAGAGAGTAAAAAGGATCCAAATGATGTATCCCGAAGAGAAAAATCCACATGAAATCATTCAGAGGATCCGTCAAATTGAGGCTGAGGAAGTTTCCAAGGTTCTGGAAAGAATTGGTATTACAGATAATTTTCTGAAAATGAAAATATAGAAAATGTTAAACAAATTTTATATGAATGTTCCAAAGATATGTGGCCTTTCTTTGGAACCATCGTTGTCAAGCCCAATCCCTATTTCAAGCTATTTCGAGGCCAATCTTCAACACTCTATGTTGACTTTCCAAATGAAGCAATCGAATACGTAATTGAGAGGTTAGGATATATTAGTGAAACATCCAAAACAAAAGAAGAATTTTACGAAAGGGCAAAAATGTTCATAAACGCAGTAAATGACATACTGAATAAAGAAGGCATCCCATGGTTGAGATTTTCGGTACAAACAAATTTATGAAAAAGCCTTACGGTTTAAAAATCTTGATAAAGTGGGATAAATTTATGGATTATGTAGAGGAGTTCTCCAGTGGAAGTACTCCAATTTGGGAAAAATACAATTATGTCTCTTCAAGCCGTTTGCCAACTATTGAAATACTTTTGCATAGGAATCAGGAGAAACGCCAAAGAGATATGGAGAGAGTTCAGAGGACTGTTAAGAATCTATGCAAGCACGATCTAGAAGCTATTGACAATAGCTTAAATGGAATACTAGAAATAATTGAAACAACGCGAGAGAAACTCTGAAGACTCTCGAACAGGAGGAAAATCCCTCTTGCCATGCCAGCATACATGATTGAGGCGAGAGTGATTATAGAAACAATTCGTCAGATGGTAAAGAGTGGCCTATTTCCAAGTTGCTATAGGGAGTTTCGTAAGTTCTTAGAGGACTTTAGTTGGGCTTTTTTCGGCGATTACCTTCTACTCAAGGCTTACAGAAGGTATGGTCTTCCTTCTCCTAGTTATGCCTTATTAGTCTCAAAAGAATGGTACGAATGGAGGGACAATAAAAAGCTCATGCTTAACTTGGTAAATGCTAGAAAGATAGTAAATGAACTTTATAATAGACTCAAAGAAAAGTATCCAAATCTTCCTGGAAAGGACAAATTCTGGAGTATCGTTATATCAGAGGTAACATTCCCATCATTTGTCTTTCTCTTTGGTAAAGAGATATGTGGTGAGAGTCTCCCGAGAGAAGTTCCACGCTATCTCCTCCATGCACAGATAACGCCCTATGCTACTAAGGATTTTGAGCATATTGGAGAAGTTCTCAACCTGCCTAACCCTGATACATTTGGAAAAGATGTCATAGAGGCTATAGGTAGAATGAGAAACGGGGCTAATAAGAATTCAGCATTTATTATCCCACCGTATCCTGCCAATGATTTGGTGATGATCCTCGTTGAGAAATGGTCCGGGGTTAAAGGATTAAAAGCTAAATATGACGAGTACAGCACTTTCGTCCATTCTTATCCAGAGTCATGGCTAGTATTTCCATTTTCCTCTGTCATTGAGGTTAAAGTCTTCAAGAAGGAAATTATGGAGATTGAAAACATAATCAAAGAACTCTGGAGAGCTTATTTGAATATCCTCAAAGCCAAATCTAAACACTCCTCCAAAAAGAAAGCGTGAAATTTCGCTAGTGGTTCGATAAGTTCTTGGCTCATTGACTCACCCCTCTTTCTTGGGTAGGAATGAGAGGAGGTTAACTTTTGGAAGTTCTGAGGGTTTAGTTGATTTTGTCTTGAATCCTCTTTTGATTGGAGAGAATAGGGCTTTTAATAGCTCCCCCTCCCTGTATTCTTTGAGCATCTGTTTTTGCTCGGCGTATGGTTGGATTTCTTGATTTTCTAAGAAGTACTCAGCTTGATTTATGAGTTCCACATTAATTCTTAGTGTGTTGAGCATAATGTTATACTCCTTTATTAATAAAATCTCTTGGAGCGTTGGGTCATTTATTAGCTTAGGATGAAGATAATAGTAGGTATCGGGATCAAAGAGTCTTGCTTTGTATTCTAAGAGTTCTCCTGGCTTTTCGGGTTTTGGAAGGTTGTCTCCAGGCACTCCTTTTCCTTTGTTGCCTCCTACGAAGTTAGCTCCAGTTAGGGTTGTCACGGGGTCGGTTCCAGGGGTTAACGTTAGTTGGGGACTTGATTCGAATTCTCTGTTGAGATTGGTTGTGTAGACAACGATATCTTCTAATCTCTCGTTTTCTCTAAAGACCTCAAGGAACTGGCGGATTTTTCCTATGTTTTGGGGTGAGGGCAATCCACTTTCAAAATCTATCCAGATGTTGAAGTATTCTTTTTTGAGATAGTGCTCCGCGAGTTTTGCAAGGTCCCTCATTCCGAATTTGAGGGAAACCGGGACGAATATAGGTTTGTTGTTTTTACTGTCAAGTTTTTCAACGCTCCAGTCAACGTATTTGATATAGTCATCCAAATTAGCTATTTTTATGGGTCTGTATTTTACTTTTCCAGTTTCAGGATCTTTTTTGACAGGAATGCTCTTTTTGACTTTTATATTGGGAACTAAGAGGGCTATTGATGAGTATGCGTAATAATATGAGAGGAATCCCGAAAGATCCTTTAGACCGTCCAAAATTTGTGGCCGGAGTGGGTTGAAGCTTAGGGTATATGTTAAGATTAGCGGAGAGGCCCATCTCTTGTATTTAAAAAGACGAGTTATGTTTCCATTTTCAGTTTCATCGAGTATGGCGTTAACTGTACTTTCTTGGAGTGTTGAAGAGACCTCATAAAAGAGCGTGTATTTCTCAAGACCTCTTTTTTGTTCTTCATAAGTTTTGAGGGTTATGTTGTTCACATTTAGGACTTTGATAGGTCTCTCTATCTTAATGCCTCCTAATGTAAATCGTTTAATGTTAAATTCAGAGTTTTTGTCAAGGATTGATTCTTTAATGTTAAGAGCAGTTGTCATATGTTACACCTCTAATTTCTTTGAGTGCATTGTCTATAATGTTGGAAGTAACTCTAAATTTAGATTTCCTAATTTTCTCTAAAATACTTATTGCTTCTTCCCGAGTGTATATTGCGTATGGATAATAGCATAATTTTATAAATCCAATTGTCCCGGTCATTTTTGATTTTAGACCGGATAATTTTTTCTCTATAATCTCCCGGGGACCATCTTCATCAAGGATTAAAATGAATTCTCTCCCCATGAGATAGTATACAATAGCAATGCCAATAACTTCATGTTCTCCCTTTTTAATTTCCTCAATTCCTAGAAATGGACGCACTATTTCTCCATAATTAAAGGGTAAGGGATTTTCTTGAACCTTTGATAGATCGGGTTTAATGAAATGATAGTTAGGGGATTTTTCTATTTCACTCATCACTATAGGTCCGATGACAAATTTAAATTTCCCACTGCAGATTATCTTTTTGAGGCCTTCTGGATAACTTATATCATCTAAGAAACAGATGTAGAATGTTGAATCGCTTATAACCTTTGTATCTATCATGGTTTTGCCTCCAAAATCTCTTGGTATTTGCTCTTGCTAATTATTCCCTTTCTGTATAATTCATATGCAAGCCGTTTTCTGCGGGAGGGCGCCATTAGAGACGTATAAACTGAAGAGTATTTAGTCCAGTCCTTGAAGGTTGAGTAGATTAATAAGAGAAGCTCTTCAACACTCAATGAATCGTACATTAATCTAATGGCTTTTGCTATGGCTAAAAACTCCTTGAAAGATTCCTCATGTGAATACTCTTCAGTGAGCTTTCTGAAAACAGCTCTGCCTTCAGAAGTTAAAGATATCTTAGTAATCATTCGTTTCACTAATGGAAGATCTTCAACATAGAACTCAAATGCTTCAGGATAGTATACCGGGTTCTTCAAGGCTTCATTTAGGTCTGGAGAATATGGGCCATACATATGCTTCTCGAACTTAATGATTTTTGATAAATCGGGAGCAACATTACGAAGGATGAAGAATTCTTTATGCAAATGTAGATTAGTGGGGATAGGGGTATCTACTACTCCAATGAGGAGGATCAGGTATTGTTCTACTAACAATTCCCGCTGTTCAGGAGTTAGTTCATCCCATACCATTAATTGAACCTCCGTCTATCTGTGCATGAAATTTCGCTAGTGGTTCAATGACTTCCTGCCCAACCATCAGAGCCTGCCTCCTCCCGTGGAACTGATTTCACTATTGTGATACGATATCATAACTTTGTGTTAATTATTTATAGGGTTTGCCTTTAAGGGAACTTAGTTAAGAACCAAGGTCTCTTTGAGAGCTTCTCAACAATGTCCCTTATCTCTTGTACATAATAAAAATCTGTAATATGTTTGATTTTTTCAAAAATATCTTTTATTACTTCAATAATATCTTCTTTTGCCTTTTCTACATCTTCCGTGAGATAGTCAATGACCGCTTGAGAGGGCTTGTTGAAGTTTATTTGAAGTGAACCTATTGAAGTGTCTACTTCTCCTTCTGTGATATTTATATAATAATCCGCGAGTTCTCTAAGGGTTTTATATGATTTGAGTGTTTTAGCTACTTGTTGCGCTTCGTATTTAAGGTTTTTGAGATTATATTTTTTAAATAACCTTTCCAAGTCCTCAAAGAATCTAATTATTTTTGAGTGGTGACTGAAAATCTCATCTATTCCCTCTGGTGTTATGCCTATCTTGTCGAGTTCTTGAAGGATGTCGAAATCACTCTTTATTAGGTTTATTAGGATAGGTTTCACTTCATGGTAGAGATAGTAGTAACTTCTGTTTGCCATAGTCCTGTACACTATCTCAGGATAATCTTGTCTAGTTTGAAATGATTTAGAAAAGCCTGAATTAGGATTCTGGCAGAGATTACGAAGTTCTTTAGAAAACTCAAGAAAAGCTTTGGGCTCCATGGCTAACCCTCTTCAATCGAATGACGGTAGAATTTGGACAATTTCAGCAAGTTCGGGATCTTTCTCTTGGAGCTTTTTATAGATTTCTTTTATGGTTCTATATGGATGTCTCTCAACTTTGATGAACACAAGGATTTCTTCTTTTCCATCTTCCGGGCTATGGTATTTGGCAACCCTTATTAAGGGTACTCTTCTAAATTCTTCTTTTAAAAATGTCTCTATATGCTTTTTAATTTCCAGTACTGAAAATGGTCTGAAAGAAATCGGTACTCTCATTCTAGATTGTTGTGTTTGAAATGAGGGGCTGATCAACTTTAATTTTGAAGATTTGTCGGCAGTACTAGGCTCCTTTAGGTAATATTTTGGCTGAAAACGGATATAATCTTGAGAAATAGGCAACACCTGGTACTTGGATGGATGCCAGTTAGTTTGATTATCAGATGGCATTGGAAAATCTTCAGTATATCTTTCCATTACCAATCACCCCATTCAACTCAAAATTTAAGCCTTCGTGCTTATCCTTATTTCTTCGTTTCTTCTTCTAGAATAATAGGGCCAAATTTTTCCTCATACTTAGCAATATTCTCCTTTAATGCGTTGAGAAGTCTCTTAGCCACTTTGGGAGTCATGTATATCCTGACGTCAGATATTAACATTCCTTTGTGACCTAAAATCTTTCCACTATTCTTTTCAGCATAAGCAGATAATTCTGGTCTGAGAAACTCTATAATGAACAACTCATCGGGTGTATGATTAATCACCACACTTGTAACAAAACGTTCTACAAAGTTGGGAGCTTTAGGAATCTCCACTTCATTACTCTTCTTTTCAACATTTGGATCTTCCATTGTTATCACCAAAGCAATTCTGTTAACCTATTATACCCAAACTGAGTTATTGTATTAGGCAATTAGTTAATCATAAAACGTATACGTGTTATTTTATGTGGGTGGCAACTTATAAGGTTTTTGATAACCATTAGTTACTATAAAAACTTCACTCAACAATTACCATTTCGGTTAAAAATGGCTTGAATTTTGTAATACAAAATTATGTTCATGCGAAAGGGGCTTGCTCTTGCTGCAAAGTATAGTTTACTCTTTTCTCCTTCCTTCTTTCAGAGTTAATTATTTTTGTATTTATATAATCCAATGAAAAAGGACTTGCCAGATATATGTATAAAACAGTTTTGTTGCTCTGAACGATACTGTTAGGATAACTGGGGCATCACCTCCTGAAGCCATTCAGCAAAATCACCAGGCGGACCACCAAACCTAGAATGAATTCTGACAAAATTNTACCAGAAGGCAAACAGAAAAACAAACCTATGAACNCTCNTCCAGTCCTCACTCCTGAAATTATTCCAGAAACGCTTTGTTCTTTCCTTAACAGTCCTAAACCACCGCTCAGTATATCCTAATAGTATTTAAGCCAAAAAATAATAGAACTCAAACGATGAGGAGTGAAGTTAAACTCGTTAGGGGGTTGAATGCTCATGAGCAAGTTGATTGCTTTGCTTGTTAATGAACCTAATGTTTTGCTGAAAAAGTTCGATTTTAACTTGGGGAATATTTTAAGCGCTGTGAAAGGTTTAGGTAGGATTATCGTTGGTAAAGTTGTTCTCAATCATAACGCTCCTCTAAAATTAGTTGAAGCCGTGATTAGCCTTGGCTTAGAACCAATTGTAGTGAATGGCCGTGTGGATGTTGCTTTCACAGTTGAAGCCATGAGACTGATTTACAATCCAAAAATCAATGCTTTGGCTCTAGCAATTAGGGATGCTCACTTCTTACCAATACTTTTTGAAGCCAAGCGGGTTGGCAAGGAAGTAATAGTTGTAGGGCCTAGAGAAGGTTTGAGCGAGGCTTTGCAGAATGCGGCGGATAAAGTGATAACCTTAGGAAAAGCTTGAGAGTGTCATCATAAGCTTTAACGTACAAGCTTCCAAACTATTATGAAGCTCTTGAATTTTTGGAACACACCACGAGTACCCTATATTCATGTCGTTAGAGTTATAAACGATTAAGTTTTCGGAAAGAATTCCTGCTTGTCTTTAGAGTCTTCTCTAGGTGCTGGATACCTTTTTCAATGCAACTATGCCATCTACACAAGCGAGCATACTTGATTGCATCCTGCAAGAACCATTTTAGGTCTTCAAGAGCATCCAGCTGTTCCTGAATTTTTGATATTGCATCAGGGTCTTTTGTGTGTCTGAGTAGTCTTTTATACCTTCTAATTTCACTTTTACAAGAAACGAGTAGCTCTTTGGCTTGATGTAGTAGGTTATAGTACCGTTCCAGCAATGAATTAGAAGTTTTTCTAGGTTCTAAAATTATAGTTGACACGAATATCCACCGCTAATAACTTACACTTAACTGATCAAATTTTTTACTATTCCATATATGACTCATGCCTACATTTAACATATGGATGTCAAATTAAGTACTTGATATAATGTAAACTTACTGTTACGCTTGTTAATAGTAAAAAATGTGTTCAGAAGACTACTAAACAAAAGTTGTCTTTAGTTTTAAAAAAGCTAAAAACGATAAACTCCAAATTATAAATCCCAGCGAAAAATGAAAAAAGGCTGTAAAACTCAAACGCCGTTGTTATCGTTTATCTCTATCCCCTCTTCTTCTTTTCCGTTATGGAGCTCTTTAATCTCAAAAACCTTTAGAGGCACTTTTTTCAGAGCTTTTCCAACAACGGCTTTGGCTATCCTCTCCGCGTGCTCAAGGCTTTGAGCATTGAACACCTTAAGCGTTAGGTAAATTCCAACCAAGCCCACATTTCCAATAACAAACGCGCTCTCAAATGGTGACCCACAAACAGGGCATTGTGAATAACCGATTTCAACCCTCACAAAGTCGAGTTTTTCCTTGTTTAGTGCCTTTGCCACCTTTGATACGGCAACGTTTATCGCATCTTCGGCACTTTCAACGTCTCTCACTATTATTGGAGCCTCAAGGACGACTATATAATCTCCCATCTTCCTCACCCGAATGCAAATAGTCTATCATCTTCACCTTTAAACACTCCAAGCCTTACTCCTGCGTCAATAAAGCCATGTGCGTAGTTCAAAGCGGCAAATGCTGTGACGTAGTCCCCTTTCTTGTAGTAGTATTCAGCGTCGCTATAGTAGCTTTTTGCCATGGTTAAAAAGTCTTGCGCTACAGAGAAGAGGAGGCTTTTTTCATGGACTGCTATCTCAAGCTTCTCAAGGGCTTCCCTTGTGATTTCAAAATACTTTTTAAGCTTCTCTTCGGTGATCTCTCGCTCCACCGGTCTCGCCTCTCTTGAGTACTTTGAAAACCTTATAAAGCTTAGCTTTTATACCCTTTTCGGTGGATGGATGAAGGTAATAGATCTCTTCGCAGGTGCGGGGGGATTCAGCAGAGGGTTTAAAGAAGAGGGATTTGAAATAGTCGCCGCTGTAGAGAATTTTCCTCCAAAAGCAAAGACCTATCAGATCAATTTTCCCGAAACGTTTGTCTTTGTGGAGGACATCAAGAGACTTGATGCGGAGAAGCTCAAAAAGGAGATTGGAGAAGTTGAAGTGATTATAGGCGGTCCTCCGTGTGAGCCCTTTACCGCAATAAACCTGAAGAGAAAGGAGAACCCCCTCGATAGGCTCTACAATGATCCAATTGGCAGATTGGTTCTCCATTTCATCAGATTTTTGAAGGCTTTTAAGCCAGCAATTTTCGTTATGGAGGAAGTTCCTCAGGTTATGGAAGGCCCTCTGAGAGAAGCCCTCCAAAAGGAGTTCAAAAAAGCTGGTTATGAGGTTTATTTCAACATATTGGATGCCTATGATTATAGAACGCCCCAGATAAGAAAGAGGGTCTTCATATCCAACGTTCCTTTGAATCCTCCGAAGGTCAGAGAGAAGCTTACGGTCTGGGATGCAATAGGCGATCTTCCCGATCCACGATTCTCTGAAAAAGAAATTCCAAACCATGAATACGTTCCACTTTCGGCCAAGAAAAGAAGAGCAATTGCGAAGCTTGGATGGGGAGAGGCTTTGCACTCCTTTGGAGGTAGATTTAAGAACTGGATAAGACTACACCCTTATAAGCCCGCCCCAACTGTTAGGGGGACGAGCAGGTTTATTCATCCCTTTGAGGATAGGCTTTTGACGGTTAGAGAGCAGGCGAGGCTTATGGGTTATCCGGACTATCACATCTTCCTTGGAGGGAGAAATGTCCAGTATGACAGCGTTGGGGAGTCGGTTCCACCGACGGTTGCAAGGGCTATAGCGGAAGTTGTTAAAGAGATGCTCAAGAAAACCCCATGAGCGAAAGATTTATATTTAAACTTCAACTTTAATGCTTTGGGCGGGCCCGTGGTCTAGCTGGTTATGACGCCACCCTTACGAGGTGGAGGTCCGGGGTTCGAATCCCCGCGGGCCCACCAGTACAAACTTCGCCTGCGCGAGGTTTGATCAAGGTTTGTGGTTCCTTCTAAGTTGCCCTTTTACTAGGGATTTTCATTCTAAAAAGCTCTCTTGGGATGGAATTCCACAAATACTAGCTGTCTTAGGGAAGTTTCTCNTACTTTGACGCCCTTCGGGNGTCTTTTTACAATGTAAACTCTTATAGGNTAGTTCTCTAAAGTTGGAATTCACAATTAAACGAAACGTTTTCAAAAATCCCCCTCCAAACCATCCCTACAAAAAGGAACCACCAACTTTAATGAAACTTTGCGAGGCAAAGTTTCAGCGCTGGCGGAATGTTAAGTGCTTTTCTAAGGATTTACACTAAATGAGCGGGGTTTCTTATTTACATGCTCTTTTATGAGGGTTTCACTCAGGAAAGCGTCCTGTGGACGCTAAAATTGGATTGAAACCTAATTGAAAGTGTGTATTTGGGAAGTAAACCCCTCTAAAAGTGCTTTTGGGTAGTGCACAACTGGTTTTTTGCCTGTTAGTAAGAAGGGAACTCTTTTGGTCAAACTTTTTCCAAAAGTTTGCTTGCCTGCGCGAGGTTTGATCAAGGTTTGTGGTTCCTTCTAAGTTGCCCTTTTACTAGGGATTCAAGCTTTATGGAAAGCTTTTTCCGGAATAACCTTGACGCTCGGAAACATGTTTGTACGAGGTTTGGGTTTGTTTGTCTGTTTCTGCAATTGTGTTAGTTTGTAGGGGATTTTTAGTCTAAAATTTGGTATTTCCAGAGATAGCGTTTGGAGAAGGGTTATAGTAAAAAACACGTGTAGAAAAGAGTATCAAATGGAGAAAGATTAATAAGATGAAATGGCTAACAAACAAGTAGGGATAAAGGATGGAAATACTAAAAGAAATAGAAATTAAAAACTATAGAGGGCTTAAGCATGTCAAATTTACCCCAAAGTCAATTAATATAATTGTTGGTCCAAATAACACAGGTAAATCTTCTATTTTAGAGGCTATTGGCCTAGCAATGACTGCTGGAAGCAAATTTAACGATTCAATTGAATTTAATCTTCTTAAGTATTTGTTCGAATTAAAAAAATATGATCCTAGGTATATCACGCATATAAATGAAAATATAGCCAGAATACAGGTTGTCTTAGAGGACAAGAAAAAAAGATATACTACTTCTTCTATTATAATAGAATATTATCCAAAAGGGCTTCCAGATGACGAGCGATATGGATTAGTTATGGAGTACTTGGAGAAATATGCAAAGCGTATAGTGGATAGAGAGCTTGGTAGAGAATATCGGTTATTGAGAGAAGCATCAGAATATTTCATTGAATCGATTAAAAAATATATAGATGAGGCAAAAGTAGAAGAATTGAAACGTGATTTTCTAAGAAAATATCTACCACGAGAGATCAGAGGGTACACAGAGGTAGGTACTCCCGATGAGTATCAAAAACTAATTGAACAACTCACAGATGAATTATCAGCTTATATGCTGTCTTCCCCAAAAATTGTGATCACAATATATAATCCAAATAACGAAATAGCGGGGTTGTATTTGTATATACCAGAGCGAATAAGATCAAGGGTATCTATCAGAACCTTGAGATATTATTCCCCTCCAATTTACATTGGAGGAATATACACTATTGTTCGTCCTAAACCTAAATTAGATATACCTCCCTTTAATGTTGTACTTAATTTCCAGAAATCTGCTGTGGCATCCAATGTTGGTAATTTATACGACCTAGTCGTATCAAAAGGAAAAATTAAGAATGCACTTGAAATACTTAAAGAAAGAATCCCATATATCGAAGATATTCGAAAAATTGAACAAGGAATGTACGTGCTTGTTTCACATCATAATGCCCCAATACCTCTTTCATCTATGGGTGATGGATTCGTTACATTGCTTAAGTTAAGTTTTTTAATAGCTCTAGCGGAGAGTGGAATAATTATTTTGGAGGAACCTGAAGTCTCTTTGCACCCCTATTTTATGGAGATAGTAGCTGAAGATATTGTAGCTAACTCAAAAAATGTCCAGTTTTTCATCTCAACTCACAGTTTAGACTTGCTAAACTCCCTCTTGGAGAAGGCTGAAGAGGAAGATAAGCTCCATGATATTAATGTTATACGCCTCCATTATAGAGAGGATACAAAAAAGGTATATGCAGAAGTTTTTGATGGAATAGATGCGAAAAATGAAATCGACGAAATTGGGACTGATTTAAGGTATACTTGAGGCTGGGGGTAAGCACATGAATATTTTTGTCCTAGAGGGCTTCAATGATTTGGTTTTTGTTAAAGCCCTATTGGAGTTCCATTTTGATAAAGAGCGTGTCCCTACTGCCCATGATACACATTTTCAAAGAGGAATAGCCAGCTTAATGAAAATGTTACGCAATCCTAGAGAATATAGGTATATCAAAACATCTTTTGGCGTTATTGTATACGGAGATAATGGTAAACAAAATGTAATCTCCAAGGTATTACCAAGACTAGTTCGGGATTTATTAGGTAAAATCCCTGAGGAAATAAGACTTCTAACAATCCTTGATGAAGACGGTGTTCCTTTGTCTCAAACTCTCAGAAAAATATGCAAAGAAATAACCAATAGACGTATACCTGATGCCAGAATACAAAACTCTACATCAAATGAAATCCTAATTGTCTCGACTGCCAACGATAATTACAAAATTCGAATTCGTGTCTACTTAATTCCTCAAAGTCTGGAAAAGCAAATAGTATCCCAAAGTGTTCACTTTACTGAGGTTCACCAAAAATATGGGACATTACTAGAGGATGATCCTCATGATGCACTAGAAAATATTGCTGGTATAATTGGTATTACTAAAGATGAACTAATCGGAAAAAGTGTGAAAGAAGAGTGGTTTAGGGAGGAATTATGGTATACTAATCTCTTGAAAGAGATTGAAGATTTCTTTTGTTTTGAAAGAAGAGAAAAAAATGAATAATCTTTCCAACAACCTTCTTCCAATTGAATGAGTTTAAAACATGCAATAAAAATCCTTGATTTTTACTTATACAACTAACTTTTCTTGATAAAGCATATTGCTCAAGTCGCCCTCTTCTCTTCCTCGGGAAACCTCCACTTCTTGCTTATCTTCGTCACCTGTTTAACGAGCTCCCTTTCCTCTTTGCCCTTTTCGAGGAGCTTCTCAAGAAATGATATCAAGTCGTCATAAGTCCCTCTTTCAACGGGGAAGGGTACTTTATCCTTCCCACCGACAGCATAGGCGAACTTGAATGGATCAGCGGGTGAGTTACCGGATCTTTCCATGATGGGTGGACATCATAGATAAGCTCAAGAACAAGAGACAGTGCCCTTAAGGTGCTCGGCCCTAAGCCTTTAATCAGTAAAAGTTCATCATAATTCTTCACACTCAGCTCTCTTGCCAGCTCCAATGCCCTCTTGTTGAGCTCAAGCTTTCCAAGGCTCTGGTACCTCTCCACCAGGGGCAGAATCTTTCTTTTTTCATAGGGCTTGTAAAACGGTACGTATCCCCTTGTTATGGCTTCCACGCTTTTGACTTCTCTTTCAATCTTTGCTGGACTTTCACCTATTAGGTCGAGTAGAGTTTTCTGATATTCTTTTGCCTCTTTAGCTATTGTGTTCAGAGCATATTCACTTTTTATCCCGCTTATGCCCTTGTGAGGCTCAAGGGTAAAGGACTCCACCTTCTCGGAAAACCAGTGATATCTTCTCGCGAGTTTGACCGAAGGGTTCATTCCCTGTTGCACAACTGCCCATCTCCCTTCTTCATCAACAAAGAAAACGTGATGGTAGAGCTGGTAGCCGTTTTGCAGGGCAACGGTGTCAACCTTCGCAACGAACTTGGAGGTCTTTATGTAATCGTTGGGGTTTAGCTCGTAGATCTCGCTTATTTTCTTCAGCTCTTCTGGGGTTTGTCTGCTCTTTGCTCCTTTTCCACCAGCGGCTTTTATTCCGAGCTCTTCTCTCGAGAGAACTTCTTTTATAATTCCAGCTGTCACGGTTGTTGAGCCCGATGAATCCCAATCCATGCCGATTAGATTGTTAAGCGCTTGAAACCACACCGGATCTGCCAGCCTTTCGAGAACCCCTTGAGTGCCGTATTCATCGACTAGAAGCTTTAAGACAAGCTCTGCTAACCTCTTCATTCTCAAAGCCAACCATCTCGGCACATGTCCGCCGTGAAGTGGGAGCTCCGCAATTCCTCTTCTCATCATAAATAACTAAGCTTCACTCATTAAAAGTTTTTGAGATAATTTAATAAATCAAAATGCGGAAGGCTCTCTCATGAGGGAGAGACCGAGAACTTTGCCTCCAACGCTAAGGGATAAGCACCGCTACATAGCTTTTCAAATCATTGGGGAGAGGGAGTTCAAAAAGGATGAGATAAAAAAAGCCATATGGGATGCATCTCTTAGAACTCTGGGCGAGCTCGGTACCGCGAGGGTAAAACCCTGGTTTATAAAATTCGATGAAAAAACCCAGACTGGGATTGTTAGATGCGATAGGAAGTATGTTGAAGAGCTCCGATTTGCTCTCACTTTGGTTACCGAGATAAACGGTTCAAAAGCAATAATAAGAACACTTGGAGTGTCGGGAACTATAAGGAGGCTCAAGCTAAAATTCTTAAGGGAGTTCGGATGGAAATAGAGATAGAAAAATTTAATTATCAACCCGATAACTTACACATCGGAGAGTATATAAAGGGAATTGAGGAATTCCTAATATAGCCAATTACGATAACTTTAGAGGTGATGAAAAATGGCGTTTGTACCACCGCAAGCTGGATATGATAGGGCGATAACGGTTTTCAGCCCTGATGGAAGACTTTTCCAGGTGCAGTATGCTAGGGAGGCAGTTAAGAGGGGAGCAACTGCCGTTGGGGTAAAGTGTAAAGACGGTGTTGTTCTGGCTGTAGAAAAGAGAGTAACGAGCAAGCTCATAGAGCCGGAAAGCTATGAGAAGATTTTCCAGATTGATGACCATATAGCCGCAGCTTCAAGCGGAATAATAGCTGATGCAAGAGTTCTTGTTGATAGAGCACGTTTGGAGGCTCAGATTTATCGCCTTACTTATGGAGAACCCGTTCCACTCACCGTTTTAGTGAAAAAGATTTGTGACCTAAAGCAGATGCACACGCAATACGGTGGAGTTAGACCTTTTGGTGCTGCCCTTTTAATGGCGGGCGTAAACGAAAAGCCCGAACTGTTTGAAACAGACCCAAGTGGAGCTTACTTTGAATGGAAAGCCGTTGCAATAGGAAGCGGAAGAAACACGGCAATGGCAATATTTGAGGAAAAGTACAAGGATGACATGACACTCGAAGATGCCATAAAGCTTGCAGTGCTCGCTCTTGCAAAGACAATGGAAGAACCATCTCCAGATAGCATTGAAGTGGCAGTAATCACAGTGAAGGAGAAGAAGTTCAAGAAGATCAGCAAAGAAGAAGTTGCCAAATGTCTTGAGGAGGCATTAAAAGAAGCTGAAGCGGAGGAGGTTCCAGAGAAGGAAGAGGACTACAGCGAGCTAGACAGCAACTACTGAGGTGATCAGCATGCCCATAAGCGTCGATAAGGCAGTGATTGCTCGATTGAAGACACATGGTGAAGTTTTTGAAATACTAGTGGATCCATATCTAGCCAGAGACTTCAAAGAGGGTAAAGATGTTCCGATTGAAGAAATCCTTGCCACTCCTTATGTTTTTAAAGACGCCCATAAGGGAGATAAAGCCAGTGAACACGAAATGCAGAAGATTTTCGGGACAAGTGATCCCTATGAAGTGGCAAAGATAATCCTCAAGAAGGGAGAAGTACAGCTTACCGCACAGCAGAGAAGAGAAATGCTGGAAGAGAAGAAAAAGCAGATAGCAATGATAATCCACAGGCATGCTGTAGACCCGAGAACTGGCTATCCTCATCCTCCGGAGAGAATTTTGAAGGCAATGGAAGAAGTTGGGGTTAGGGTAGATATATTCAAAGATGCCGAAGCTCAAGTTCCAGATGTTATAAAGGCTTTGAGAGGAGCTCTACCGCTTAAAATAGAAACCAAGGTCATAGCAGTGAAGATACCCTCTGAATACAGTGGAAAAGCTTACGGTGAAGTTAGAAAGTTTGGAAATATAAAGAGGGAAGAGTGGGCAAGTGATGGCTCATGGATGTTTTTTAATAGAAATTCCTGGAGGAGTTGAGGAAGAATTTTATGAGAAATTAAACGCCCTCACAAAGGGCACTGCAATAACTAAACTTATAGAGAGGAAGGGACTATGAAGAAGATTTTTGTAAAAAATAGGGAATTAGTGGTTCCAGGAACGCTTTTGGCCCAGGGACCGTTCAAAAATGGAAGAGGAACTTTTAAAGAGGGAAACAGAATTTACTCGACGGTAGTTGGATTGGTTAGGATTTCAAACGACACAGTGTCAGTAGTTCCGCTAGAAGGCCCGTATATTCCGGAAGTGGGAGATAGTGTAATAGGGAAAATAGTTGACGTAAAGTTTTCAAACTGGGTTGTCGATATAGGTGCTCCCTATCAAGCCACGCTGAGGGTTCAAGATGCTGTTGAAGGAAAAATCGACATTTTAAAGACAGATTTGAGAAAACTATTTGATATAGGTGACATAATCTACGCAAAAGTAAAGGCATTTAATGAAATCAATCAAATAGACCTGATAACAAAAGGAATGCCTTTCAATGGAGGACCTCTAAAGGGAGGACAGCTTGTAAAGATAACACCTTCTAAAGTGCCTCGCCTTATAGGCAAGGGAGGCTCAATGATAAACATGATCAAGAACCTTACAAACACGAGGATAATAGTAGGGCAGAATGGATGGGTATGGGTTAGTGGAAGAAACGAGGAACTGGAAAAGCTGGCTATAGAGGCTATTCTAAAAGTAGACAGAGAAAGCCACACTCAGGGATTAACTGACAGGGTTAGGGAGATGCTGATTAAGAGATTGCATGAGCTTAAAGAACAGGGGATTATTGAAGAAGTTCCCCAAATTGAAGAGGGTGAAAAGAAATGATGGGAAGGCCTGAGGGACTCAAGCTTATTGATGAGAATGGCAAGAGGCTTGATGGAAGAAAGAAGTACGAGCTGAGACCGATTAAAATGGAAGTTGGAGTTTTGAAGAGCGCAGACGGTTCTGCATACGTAGAATGGGGGAAGAATAAAATTTTAGCGGCAGTTTATGGGCCTAGAGAGATTCATCCAAAGCACCTTCAGAAGCCTGACAGAGCGATTTTGAGAGTTAGGTACAATATGGCGCCCTTTAGCGTTGAGGAGAGGAAGAAGCCTGGACCGGACAGGAGAAGCGTAGAAATAAGCAAAGTTATTAGAGGGGCCCTTGAACCAGCTGTTATCCTTGAACTATTTCCGAGAACTTCCATAGACGTGTTCATAGAGGTGCTTCAAGCAGATGCAGGTACAAGGGTAGCTGGAATTACTGCGGCTTCCCTTGCTTTGGCAGATGCTGGGATTCCTATGAGAGACCTAGTTGCAGCATGTGCCGCTGGGAAGATAGACGGGGAGATTGTTCTTGACCTAAACAAAGAGGAGGACAACTATGGAGAAGCCGATGTTCCAGTTGCGATAATGCCCATTAAGAACGACATAACTCTTCTTCAGATGGACGGATACCTCACCAAGGAAGAATTCCTTGAAGCAGTAAGGCTTGCAATAAAGGGAGCTAAGGCAGTGTATCAAAAACAGAGAGAGGCTTTGAAGGAGAAGTATCTCAAGATAGCGGAAGAGGTAGGTGAGTAAAATGGAAGTAATGGCATCAATAATGAGAGACCACATCCTCAACCTTTTGAAAGAGGGTAAAAGAATCGATGGAAGAGGGCCGGAAGATTTAAGGCCTCTGACAATAGAAACAAACGTCATAGAAAAGGCTGAAGGGTCTGCTCTTGTAAAACTAGGTAACACTCAAGTTCTCGTTGGAATAAAAGTTGATTTTGGAGAGCCGTTTCCAGATTTGCCGGAAATGGGTGTCATGACAACCAACGTCGAATTCGTCCCGTTAGCATCTCCGACCTTTGAACCGGGGCCGCCAGATGAGAGGGCAATAGAACTTGCTAGAGTTGTAGACAGAGGAATAAGAGAAAGCCAGGCTGTAGATTTGAGCAAGCTTGTAATAGTGCCTGGAAAGCTTGTAAGGGTGATCTTCATAGACGTACATATTCTCGACCACGACGGGAATCTGTTAGATGCTTCTGGAATCGGTGCAATTGCAGCATTGTTGAGCACAAAAATACCGAAAGTTGAATACGATGAGGAAAGCGGAGAAGTAAAGCTTCTGGATGAATACGAGCCCTTGCCAGTAACAAAAGTCCCAATTCCAGTGAGCTTCGCCAAAATAGGCAACGCCTTGATAGTAGATCCAAACTTTGAAGAGGAACAGGTAATGGATGGCAAACTAACAATAACAACCGATGAAAATGGATACATCTCAGCGGTGCAGAAAAGCGAGGGAGGAAGCTTCAAGCTTGAAGAAGTCGTTTATGCCGTGGATTTAGCTTATAAAAAGGCTGAAGAGATAAGAAAAGTGGTTCTTGAAAGCATCAAGAAAGAGTGACCTTTTTTGTTTTCTTCTTTTTCCTTGAAATTTGCTTGTTCCGCATTTTCATTTATAATTAGTACTGTTCTAATATGTAATAAAAAACAAACAAAAACTATAGTTGATATACTAATTAAGATGAAAAAATTTATATACTATGATGTTTGAAAATATTTTGCGGTGATGGATACATGAAGAAACTTTTTGCCCTATTAGTTGGATTATTAATGATAGGAGCAACAGCCGGAACAGCAATGGCATTTCCATTTGGAGTTAGTGAGGGGGTGTCAAGGACTGAAGTTGAGGAGGTATTCAACGAATATCATAGATTGCTCTTAAAAGGTGGATGGCATAACGAACTTCGTGCTGAGTGGTTGCTAGTTAAGTATGGGATTAAGAAAGGGAAAACTGTCACCTATACGTACAGTTTTCCAAAAAAGACTAGTAAGAGTGGAGAAATCCAACCAATGGGTGGAGAGCAGATGTACCTCACTTTGGAGGTAACTCCATACAGTTATTCGTCAATGCCCGAGTATGTATTTGTAGATTATCATTGGGAATGGAGAACACCAGATGGTTATCCAGCAACGGAAGAATGGGGCTGGAGGGGAAGTGAAGACTTGATTTATATCCCGTATCAAAAAGGAATTTTATCCTATGATGGGCAATTAATATACACAACTTTGGGAGCAGGAGATAACAGTGGAGTAACATATGTGAAAGAAGAAGAAACACCTGGGGGAACATATATCAATGGGGTTTATACAGTACTTACTACTAGAACATACACAGTAAAAGATGAAATTGTTGAGGGATACATTACCATTATATACACAATACATCCAAATGCTAAGGGAATTCCTGTAGAGTTTTCAATGGTATATGAGCACACTTATGGAAATTATCTCTTTTCGTTACTTGATGATCCCTGGCTTAACTTTGCTGCTGCAACAATTAGCTTAGGATTAGCTCTTACTGCTACACCAGGATGGATTGTATATAGTGTATCAGCATACACTATATCTTCAGCTACAGAAAGTTTGTTAGATGGCTCGTGGACAGTTTCAGCTAAAGCTTTATGGACACTGTAGTTTTTATCTTCCTCTTTTTTCTGATTTTATCAATGGAGGTATGATAATAATGCCATATCTTGATACAACTCCCAGTAAAATAATCAAAAGCAAAGACTTCCTATTGATTGTGCTCGGCTTTACTGTACTATGTATCTTTAGGGTTTTTCACCCTCATCCACATATAAAAGATACATCATCAAAAGCCTTTTATGAAGCACTTATTGGTTACACAGTGATTAATGCTTTTTTGATTTTCCTCTATGAACTGCTGGTTAATGCTTTCTCCAAAGGCGATGAATTTAATAAAGCTTTGCCCTATGAAAAGTGGTTGGTAAGATTATTAGCGATAGTCTTCCTTGACTTCTGGCTTGCCCTCCCTAAGGATGATAGCTGGCTCATCTTAATTCCATGGCTCAGTGGAATTGTTTCTGCATACTACCATGCAAAACTGCGGCTTAGAAAAGTGTATCTTGCTTGAGGGAGTATTATGATTCAATTATCTCCAGAGAAAAAGAGACCGCTCCTTAACCCATCATTATTTTTCTTTTTGGTTGCTTAGATTAACCTTTTTTGCTCCTGGAGCCTGCATATCGTTTTCTGACTATCTGGGGACTTTTATACCTGCATTGCTGTTATCCATTATCGTTCTTGGATTAGTTGGCCTTTTGGCTGACATAAATTATAAAAGGACACTTCTGGGTGTTACAATCGCTGGATTTTTGCTATTCACGTTCTTTGCTCTGGTAGGATTAATGCCTACAGCAAGATTTTTCTGGTATTGACTTTAATCTTTGCATTCGTAGCTTTCCATGAAAAGAAGGCACTTTCCAAAGCTGCAAAGTTAGAGAGATGGACAATTCACCTAAGGGTTTTCTTTTTCCAGCTCTTTGGATCGCTGGCTGGGAGTGTGCAATTTACAATTATTCTATGCTTGGGGATGAGATCATCTCTCTTAGTTGGAGAAGCTTTTGTGATCTTAACATGGAAAATCTCCCATAGAGAAATTAGAAGCATTTAGCAAGAAAGGTTTATAAACTAAATTTTGTTCTTTAAGCTAGGTTTTAGGAAAAGCCTTTTAAATAAAACTCTGCTATACCCATCGGCTTAAAGATCATTAGAGGTGATGATCATGCCAAGAACAAAGAAAGTTGGATCCGCTGGAAGGTTTGGACCAAGATATGGTCTTAAGATCAGAAGAAGAGTTGCAGCAGTAGAGGAAAAGATGAGACAAAAGCATACTTGCCCAGTATGTGGAAGGAAAGCCGTTAAGAGAATAAGCACCGGAATATGGCAGTGCCAGAAGTGTGGCGCAACTTTTGCAGGAGGCGCTTACTTGCCCGCAACTCCAGCTGGAAGGATTGCTAAGAGGGGTGTAACAACTCAATAAACCCCTTAAAACATTTTTTGGTGATCGTTATGGTAGAGGCATTGTATAAATGTGCAAAATGTGGAAAAGAGTTTAAAATGGATCTTGCTATTACGAGAGAAATACGCTGTCCATACTGTGGAGCAAAGATAATCTACAAGCCTAGGCCCAAAGTTGCCAGAAGGATTAAGGCAATTTGAGCCCTATCTCTTCTCTATTGAAAAGATTTATAACCCCCTTCTCTAAAATCCCCAAGTGATCAGAGATGATGCTGATAACAACATCCCACAGACCCACAAGGAGGACTAGAAGCTTTGGACATGACCTAGAGAGGGTTTTTCCTAACTCGACTTATTTAACTAGGGGAAAGAAAACCATTCAAGACCTTCTTATGGAGGCTTACGATAGAGGTTACGAGAGGCTTCTGATAATCAATGTGTGGAAGGGGAATCCACTCAAGATGACTTTCATAAAGGTTTCTCCAGAGGATTGGGGGTATATGGGTTATCTTTACCTTCATGGAATCAAGCTTCAGAGAGAAATGGGGTTTAGAAACCTTCGCCCGATTAGGGAGGAAATGCCATTTATAGTTACAACCGCTAAAAGGGTTGGACTTGATCACATCGTTTTTGGTCAGGTTTTTGCTGAGCTCACCAATGGGAAATTCGTCCCGAGAGGAGAAAAGAGCCTTCAGTACATAGCGGATAAATACAACACGGACGTTTTGGGCGTAATTGAACGCCACCCAAGGGGAATGGCCGTAAACTTCTACCGCTTTGATGTCTCACGGGAGAAGCCGGTGGGGCCTTTGATAAGCGTTAAAATATGGATAATGGAAGACGGAAGAAGATGGGACTATAAAGAAAAGCTCGGCATCAAAAGGGATGAAAAATGATAAGAGGCACAATCGAGATTGAATTCCCCAACAATGAGACAGCAAGAGTTGTTTACGAGAGTGTTCTTTTTGAGCATAAAACAGTTCCCTACCGGAGAAGCAGGATGAACTTTTCTCTAAAGGAAAACAAGGTCATAATGGAGTTCATTGCAAAGGACAACTCCGCCTTAAGAGGAACCCTTAATTCTTACCTTCGATGGATTAAAGTTGCATTCGATGTAGTCGAGCTTTAGTTAACTATTTAAATCTTCTCTGAGAGTATAGCCTCGGACTAAAGGGAGGTGTTGTCATGCAGAACATTCCACCTCAGGTGCAGGCTTTGTTGGGACAGCTCGAGAACTATCAACAGCAGCTTCAGCTTGTAATCCAGCAGAAACAGAGAATTCAGGTAGAGCTCAACGATGCTAAAAAGGCCCTGGAAGAGATTGAAAAAGTTGAAGAGGACACTCCAATATACAAGACAGTTGGCACTCTAATAATCAAAGCTACAAAGGCAAAGGCATTAGAGGAGCTTAAAGAGAAAGTAGAAACTCTAGAGGTTCGTCTAAGGGCATTAGAGAGGCAGGAACAGAAGCTCAACGAAAAAATTAAAGAGCTCACACAACAAATACAGAGCTCTCTGAGAGGAGTAGCCGGGTGAGTTCTTTTTTCAACATTTTATGAGGGGTGTAGATGAAGAGGGTATTCCACATAGGGCTTCCAGAGCTGGGTGAAGAAGAGCTAATATCTCTCGGGGAGTTAGCCCAGGAGGAGATTATAGAGTATATCTTTGAGCACTTAACGAGAAGTGAAGTGAAAGACATAGAAGTGACAACGAGGATAAACCGGGAGGATACCTTGGATTTGGAGATAGAGGTCTATCTTGAGGTGCCAATATTCGTGAAAGTGGACGTGGAAAAGCTGATTGATGAGGCGCTTGAGAAGGCTTATGAAAAAGTTGAAAAAAGGTTGAGGAAAATTGCGGGGCAAAATAAAGCTCAAGAACTTCCTGAATAACGCAAAGGAGAGGGATTATTCTTTTTTGTTGCTGTGCCATCATAACGCCGATCCGGACTCTTTGGGTAGCGCTATAGCTTTTTCTAGATACCTTACAAGTCTAGGCTTAAAAAACCGAATAGGTGTTGCCCAAAGCGTCTCATCTTATGCAAAACGCCTTCTCAACTTCGCTCAGGTAGAAAAGAATCCAGCCGTTTTAGAGGACGTGGTTATAATTTTTGATACTTCCTCCCTTGAACAGCTGGAGCCTGTTAAAGTTCCGGATGATAAGTATGTAATCATTATCGATCATCACATCGAAAAGGAGAACCCAATAAGGGCTGACATAAAAATCGTTGACTCCTCAAGGACTTCCACTGCAGAGATTGTGTGGGAGCTTTTGGAGTACTTTGACTTCTACGATGAAGTTTCTGCAAAAGTCCTTTTAGCAGGAATAGTCACAGACACTGCCAATTTTAGATACGCAAACTCGAAAACCTTCAAAACGGTGTCCAAAATCTTGGAGAGGTTTGATATCCAGATGGGGGAGATATACAATTTAGTTGCTCCAGTGAGTGATGAGAACATAGACCAGGCAAAGAGAATGGCCATATTAAAGGCCTGCCAGAGAATGGAAATCAAAAAAGTCGGCAATTACATAATAGCTATTTCAAAGGTTTCTGCCTATGAATCTTTAGCCTGTAAGATTTTCCTTCAGCTTGGGGCTGATGTTGCGATTGTTGGGAGCGATAAGAAGGGGGTTAGGATTTCTGCAAGGGCAAAAGAAAACCTTGTCAAGAAGGGTCTTCATTTAGGAAAGCTCATGGAAAAAGTTGGCCCAATTATAGACGGTTCTGGTGGAGGTCACTCTGGAGCGGCAGGTGCTAACGGGAAGAGAAATCTTGAGGAAGCCGTTAAGTTTTTAGTGAAAGAAATCGAAATGTTTCTAAAGAAGTTGGGGTGATTTAATGTCCAGATGCCCCATATGCGGGAAAACCATTAAATGGGAGGATTTAATAGAACAGATGCTCATCCTCGATAACTTTCAGGAGCTGCTTAAAGATAAGGGTGCATTCTTATCGGCTTTGGAGGATTTTACCTTCAAATGCCCCGAATGTGGTGAGGAATTTTATGGGAGAAATCTGAATCTTAGGGAGGCTGAAAAAGTTTTTGAACTTATAAATGAGTTTAGTGGCTCGATAGACTACAGCAACAACAAGGTTAGGCTTAAGCTTACTAATCTTCTGGCGTTGGATTTAATGCTTGAAGAATGGGATAAGAGAGTTAAAGGGGCTCGGTGATATTTATGATGGAAGATATTTCCGACCTTCTCCAGAGAGGAAATTTTTCAAGTGCACTGGAACTTGCCCTTCGGATTGAGGATCCCTTTTCAAGGCTTGAAGCCCTTTCATACATATATCAATACGTGGAGGAAAGTGAGTACAGGGAAGCTGTGCTGGGGAGAATGCTTGAGATCGTTGACTCATTTGAGGGACTTTTAGAAAAAGCTAGGGCATTGGCACTAATTGGGTACACTCTTACTGTCACTGGGGACAAAAAGGGCGAGTACTTCTTTAAAAAGGCCCATCAAGCTATTAAGGCAATTGACTACTCTCTTTGGAAGGCCAAGGGTTACGGCTATCTTGCATATTATATGGCACTTGCAGGAAAGTATGATGATGCCTTTTATTATTACAATATAGCATACGAAACTGCTCAAAAATCTCCTGAGCCCTATTCAAAAGTCCTGTCATTTCTGTACCGATTAGCCCAGCAGATCCTGGAAAGCGCTGAGAAGATACATTCCCCTGAAGCTAAGGAATTCTACGAACTTGCCGCAGAGATTTATGAAGACATAAAGAGGCACTTAAGTGCACAGGAGCTGAAAAAAAAGGCATCTTTAATAGAAATGGCGCTTGAAAAGGGCAGTAGACTTGTTTCTGAGTTCCTCGAGAGGAGAGATGTAGACAACGCGGTGTTTGTTATCAAATATCTACCAGATGAAGAAAAGGTCTTGGCGCTCTTGGAAATAGCTTACTGGCTCTTCCTCCATGACAAAAAGGGCCTTGCAAAGAGTATTGTTGAAGATGCATTTAGGATGGCTGCAGAAAGAAAAATAAAGCCAAACGACGAAAAGCTTGAGGAAATTGCATTAAAGTTCTTAAAAATAGGCCGGATTGAGGAAGCTTTGACGGTGGGAGCAATTATCTCTGACGATAAGATAGCATCCAGAGTTTTTGAAAAAATTGCTTTAACTTATGCAAAGAGAGGTGAAAAGCTCAAGGCAATCACGGTTGCAGAGGCGATTTCCGACGAAAATATTAAGAGAGATGTTTTAAAAGCGATCGAGGGTGAGGAAAATGTGGGACACGAGTAAGGATTATCGGTTGCTGGTTGCTGAAAAGGCAGTTGAGCTGTTTTTGAAAACCATTGAAGGGGCTAAATTCAAGGGAAAGTGGGACAAAAAGAGGGCAGTAAAATTGGCGAAAGAAATGATTCCCGAGCTCCAGGCGTTGCGCTACTCATATCTAGAGCCGCAGGAGTTAATTGATACTCCCCAGATGAAAGAACTAAAGGAAAAAGCCTTGGGAATAATTGAAGCCTTAGGTGGTGAAGACTGGTACATCAAGTTTCTCGAGCTGGCTGATAGAAGTGAGAGGGAGAAAGTTGAAGAGAGTATCGCAAGGGTTCGCTTTTTCCTAAACACAATTCTTAACCTTGATAAGAGGCTGGCACTTGGTAAGATAAACGATCCCGTCATTGCCGTAGACATAAAGGTCGGGGAAGTCATGAGCGCTGGTAAGCATCCAAATGCAGATAAACTTCTCGTATGCAATGTCAACATAGGGGATAGGGCGGTTACTGTGGTTACAAATGATTTAACCGTGAAGGAAGGTCACAGAGTTGCTGTGGCACTTTTACCCCCCGCAAACTTCAGAGGAATAACGAGCGAAGGAATGTTCTTAGGAGCTGGAGAAGGAGTTTTAAAGGATGTAAAGGGTGATATTGGCGGCTTACCAAAAGGAATCCCGTTAGAGGCTCTCAAGGAAACAAGAAACTTAGTTGAGGCGTTTTTGAAGGATTGAACTGGTTTTTGCTTTTTAGTTTATTTGGTTTTCTATTGCCAGTAACATTGGATAATTGGACATTTTGTGCTATCGGATTTGATATAATTCACTATCAATCGAAGAATTTTTGGTCAACCTTTACAATTTTTGACCAAAACTTTATTAAGATTAAAAGTGAAATATGAAAAAGTAAAGCTGGTCTATGTCTATCTCGCTTTTCTTTTCTGCGAGAAAAGCTGAGCTACGGTAAAGGTGATGTGGTGATAAGATGAAGAAGAAAGTCTGGTTTATTATTCTTATAGGGCTGATGCTTCTTCAAGCACCTTCTTCGCTAGGAATGAACTTGGAAGAAGGTATCCTTACTCCAGAGGAACTAGCAGGACTAAACCTTATTGAAATACAATTTAATGGTCATTTCATGGATTCTTCATCGGCTGGCGTACCGACTGAAGTGCATTCTTGGTCTTATTCAGCTCGTTTCAATTCTCCAGAGCACCAGAGGATTTCCATAAAAATTGAAATGACTATAATTACGGATGCGGATGAGAATGCGGAGGTATCCATCTCAAAGGGGGATTATGATTCTTTTATTAGTGATGGATATCAGTGCTATATGAGTGACGACTACAAATTATTGGAGTGTACAAAAACGGAAAATCCTACTGGAATGGATTTTCCACACTCTTCGAAATACTATGGTGCAAAAGCCGTGAAGGCTACAAGGGTTAACGTATGGGTGGAAGGTTATTTCAATAATACGAATCCAGTACCCTCCCTAGGAAAAGACGTGCTCTCAATAGTCTCTTCTAAGGTCCCTTCCATAATAAGCTCTGAAAAAAATAGTGGATCTCCCCCCCAAGTTCAGATCCTTTCACCAAAAGACGGTGAGACTTTATATTTCGAACCCGGAAAGCCTTTGACGTTTACCATTAAAGTAGCAGTCAAGGATGACGATTTGACATATGCGGGGGCACACTATGAGAGCGGAACACCTAAAACCATAATGGTGGGTGGGGAACTTGAGCCCAAGCTCGGTTCAAGCGGAGGAACAGGGTCTAAGGTTGTAACCCTCCAACCGGATGAGATTGCAGAGGGAGAAGGAAAAATAAAAGCTTACGCCCGAGATTCTACCGGGAATGAAGTCGAAAAAACTATAACCGTCTACCTTCGGAAGAAACCTATCTCTACGAGCTCTGCAGTCCCATCCACTAGCTCTACCACCCCTAGCGTTTCTTCCACTACAAGCACACCACCATCAAGCAGAGCTCCAATAGAGGGGAAACAGGAAGCTGGAGACCCATCGAAGTTCAATAATCCCTTCAGAGGGATAAGAGTGGAAGGGATGCTCAGCAAAGAGGCAAATGTCCGGATGGAGATAACCCTCGACAAGCTCAAGGGGATAGGGAGTACTGAGGGCCTTGAAACTGTTGAAGTAAAAACTCCTTACGGAAAGAACGTCAAGGTTCTCCAGAAAGACGAGAAAGTTGAAGCAAAAAAGGGCTCTTCCCTCTGGTTTAAGCTCAAATATTACACCGGCAAGGCGCTTGACAAGGTCATTGATTCTGCCTCAGGTGCCCTTGACAATCTGGTGAAAAAGTTCATGCCCTCTCCGATTGGCCTTTGCAAGGACTACGTCAAGGCCTACAAGGATACTCAGCTCTTCCAGGGGGAGGAGGCAACTAAAAAGACCATGCAGGATCTGCACGTGAGCAAGGAAGGGGCTGAAAGCTACAATGAGATGAGCGGAATTGAAGATAGACAGCTCGCATCGTCGCCCTACAAAAACCTCGTCCCATCGACTCCGCTGACCAAGCCCTTCGAGTTCACCTTTGGCGCGCTTGAGAAGGGGTTCAAGCGACACCTAGCAAATAACTACAAATGGGAGTTCGAAAAAACAGCAAAGACGGCAATGTACTACAAAAAAGCCGGCATGAAATATGAAGATATTGTTGACTTAACGATAAGGGACGTTGAGGAGGAGACGAGCTTTTCCCGCCAGGTTCAGACGATGAATGCCCAGTCCAAGGGGAAGTACCAGAGTCAGAGGGAGAGGCTGAAGTTCTACCTCAAAAAGCTCCGTGAGGAGGGTAAGATATGAAGGGAAAAGTCATTTTTCTATTGATCATCCTGATAGGGGGTTACCTCTACATAAGCGACTACATAAAGATTCCAGATAACTTAGGCCCCGACAACAACCCCTACCCCCCTGATGGAGGTTCGAATTCGGGAAGCTTCAGTACTGGAGAAGTTGCCAAGGGTCTTAGACAAACAGTGATAGATATGGGCGCTTCGGACGCTTACGTCTCCCTCTCAAGTGAGAGAACGCTCGTCCAGTTCGAGGCTCCTGCCGTGGACGAGGCCCTTATGGGTATGGCCTACGAGGTGGCAAAGAAGGCCTACGAAGCCAACCCAGCGAAAGAAGTCAGGGTGGAAGCTTATTACCTCGGCGAACCCATTTTGGGGCTCACCGTGAGCAACGGCAACTTTGATAATCTCGAATTCGAGGACATAAGGAGGCCGGAATTCAAAGTGGAGTCGGATCTATGGCTCTTCGATGTTCTCGTCCACAACGTCACGGTTACCAATGATACCGCCAGCGTTATCCTTGAGTACCTTGCCGACGAGAAGGGCTTCTGGAAGGATTACTTCGCAATGGCCTTTTTAGTTCTTGAAGATGTTCCATGGGTTAAGGAAATCTCTATAACCTATCTCGCTGACAACGGGAGCTTAACGATTTCCACCTCAAGCGACGACCTCTTGAAGCTTCATTCAGGGGAAATCACAGCAGAAGAGCTTCCCGGCATAGTCCACATAAGCGTTGGAAATATCGGGGAGAGTAGTGAATCCACATGTGCTCCAAGCAAGGAGGAAGCTTACAGGCTTTTCGTCCAGGCCTACAACAACGTCACCTCCCTTCAATCTTCGGGGGCTAGCAACGAAGAAATTCAGGAAGCTTACGCTAAATACCAGAAGGCTAGAGCCTGCTACGAGTCTTTCATAACCACCACAACTTCCGTGAGCTCCAATGTAAAAACGGGAGAAATTAAAACCGTGATCCTCGATACCGAGGGGGCCGTGGGGGTAAAGTTCTCCACGGGTGAGCTAAGGAGCTCCGACCAATCTTTGACGTGGGAGAACATCGACATTATGCTCGAACCGTGGTGTGTTGATTATCCTGCATTGCTTGGGCACTACATAGACCTCGGCGAGGGGAGTCTCGATACCTTAGACCCAAGCGAGGTGCCAACCTCTGGCTATCCAACGGAGGAAGTGAGCGGCGAGATAAAAGCGGGCCACGTCTATGTGAACCTCAACTCCGATGGAAGCCTAACCGCATTCGAGCTCGTCTCCCACGAGAAAACTGGAGATTGCTCCCATAGGATAACGATAAGGTACGCAAACATTGGAGGGGGCTGAAACGAAAATACTTATGGGATTTCATGTTTTTGGCCCACTGATAGGGCTTTTTCTTCTTTTGGGAATTTTAGCCCTTCTCATGTGGACTGGCTGGCGTATAATAAAGTGGTTGGTAAAAACGTAGAGTTTTGGAGTAGGTGGTGAAAATGGGGCTTTTTAAGAAACTTATTGTAGGGTTTTTCATTCTGCTCGTGCTTGGGATAATTGGAGCATTCGGCATGCAGTACTACTACGAGACCTTCTACGAGAAGGTTCCCGTGGAAGTGAAGAGCGATACTGTGAGTGGAGAGGTTTTTTACCTTTCACACACCCTTGAGCCTGGCACGTATAAGATCGAGGCAGGGGGAACGGGCATCGTCAAGGCCATCAAGATACTAGATCCTGACACTAAGGAAATCATTTCAACTTATGAGGATAGCACTAAACTAATCTACGGCTCAGCAAAGCCATTTGTAGTAAGAATTGATTATGCACCGCCGAATCCCGGCGAGAGTTACACTGCTACAGTTGGTATATATCTATTGGTAAAAGAATGAGGTGAGAAAATGAAGAAAGTTCACACTCTCTCGGCTCTGCTGCTCGTGCTAGTAATGCTTGCGAGCGGTTGTGAAAGTCCGGAGGTGAATGTTGAGGCAGAAAAAACGCTTACCTTGAACGGGATAACCGTGCACTATTCAGGTGATGTTAGTGCCTCAGAAGCAAAGGCACTTATAAATTTCATAAAGGACACTCTAAATCCCGATGAGATGAGCGCCTATGTGAAAAGGGATAACGGTTATACTGTAGGGTTGGTGACTACTTATACCTCCCCTGAAGAGATAGAAGATTTGCTCAAATTTTATCTCCCCATGATAGCCTCGGAGATGTCACAAGAGGTCTTTGAAGGATCCCATGTGACGCTTCAACTCCTTGATGAGGAGAAAAACGTTCTCTTTTCCACGGAGAGCAAGTATCACTACGTCACATCCAACAGGATATACGTGTGGTACTCTGAAGTAGGCGAGGACAAAGCAAACACAGTCTTAAACTACGCGCTTTCTCTTGTGGGAGAAGGACCTTGGGACATCATCCTTGAAAAAAGCGGAGATACATATCATGTAAGGGCAATGAGCGGCTTCACAAGTAGGGAAGAAGTAAGTTCTGTAGAGAATGAATACAAGAAAATGCTCTCTGATCTTGAGAAAGAACTCAACGGAAATGTGGTTCTTCACGTTCTTGATTCAGAGGGAAATGAGATAGCAGTTTTTAACGGCTAATGTGCTTTTGGTTTATTTTTCTTTTCTTCTAAGCTTTTGTAGAGATTGAACATTTGGAAGGTCTTGGAAGTAACGTCCAAAAACCTATAAACCTCAAACCGGAAAATAATAATGGTGCTGAGGATGGTGAGTTCCCATTTCAAAAGTCTTCTTCTTGAGCTTGGTATCAGTAGGGAGCGTATTGAGATACTGGAAAGCAAAGGGGGCATAGTGGAGGATGAGTTCGAGGGAATAAGGTACCTTAGGTTTAAGGATTCTGCCGGAAGCTTAAGAAGGGGGACTGTCGTTTTTGATTCTCACAACATCATACTTGGCTTTCCCCACATAAAGAGGGTAGTTCATCTGGAAAATGGAATAAAGAGGGTATTCAAGAGAAAGCCCTTCTACGTGGAAGAAAAGGTCGATGGGTACAATATAAGGGTTGCTCAAATTGAGGGAAGGGTTTTTGCCTTTACTAGGGGTGGTTTCGTATGTCCATTCACTACTGAGAGAATTGAAGATTTTGTTAATATGGAGTTTTTTAAAGATTATCCGAATTTGGTTCTCTGTGGAGAAATGGCAGGGCCAGAAAGCCCGTATCTTGTTGAAGGGCCACCCTATGTTAAAGAAGACATAGAATTCTTTCTTTTTGACATCCAAGAAAAGAAAACCGGGAAGTCTCTTACTGTGGAAGAGAGACTTAAAATAGCGGAAGAATACGGAATTCCAAGTGTTGAGGTTTTTGGAGTATATGACATATCAAAAATTGATGGGCTTAAGGAACTCATAGAGCGGTTAAGCAGGGAAAAAAGAGAAGGAATAGTCATGAAAAGCCCTGATATGAAGAAAATCGTAAAGTACGTCACCCCCTACGCTAATGTCAATGATATTAAAATTGGAGCAAGGATTTTCTTTGACCTTCCACATGGATACTTTATGCAGAGAATAAAGCGACTTGCTTTTTATTTGGCCGAAAAGAGAGTGCAAGATGAAGAATTCGAAAAATATGCAAGGGCTTTGGGGAGGGCCCTTCTGGAACCCTTTGTGGAAAGCATATGGGACGTTAGCGCTGGAGAAGAAATAGCAGAAGTTTTTACTGTGAGAGTAAAGCACATAGAAACGGCCTATAAGATGGTATCCCACTTTGAACGTTTGGGCTTAAAGATTCACATAGAGGACATAGAAGAAATGCCCCAAGGTTACTGGAGGATTACGTTTAAGAGAGTTTACCCGGATGCTACAAGGGAAATTAGGGAGCTTTGGAGCGGACATGCTTTTGTTGACTAGCCTAAAGTTTTTATATTTTGCCATTAAATCGAAAACAGAGGTGAAAAGATGGATTGGAAGCGAGGTGCATATCCGGAGTTTAAAATTGAGGATGCTATTGCTGTGCTTTTCTTATTAAAAACACCTAAAGGGCGAAAACAGATTTCTGAAGAGTTGAATCTTGGAGAAGGGACTGTTAGAACGCTTTTAAAGAAGCTTTCCTCAATTGGGCTTGTTGAATCTCAGCAAAAGGGACATTCGCTAAGTGAGAAGGGGGTTGAAATCATCCAGGAAATTTCAAAGCTCTTCTCAGAGCCCTTGGAGGTAACTCCCCTCGAAGGTTTTGTGACATATGCACTCGTCGTGAGAAACCCTCCGGAGTTTAAGAGTATAGAACTTAGAGACGAGGCAATTCGTTTTTTCGCTAAGGGCGCCATGATTTTAACAGTACAGAACGGTGAGATAGTGTTCCCAGAAGATGGAAGGCCTCTAAGGGAAACCCTCCCTGAACTCTCCGAGGATCTTAAAAAGCTCCCTGTTGAGAATGGCGATCTTGTGATTGTTACGTGGGCTGAAAACAAAGCAGATGCTTTGAAAAGTTTAATTCATGTCGCATTGAGCTTGAAAGGGGAATTATTGCCAGAAGAAATCAAAAAGCTTGTTGAGTGAGGTGTTCTGAGATGAAAATAAAGCATCCATTGAGCAAAAAAGAAGTCAAGAAGATAATGGAAGAGATGGCCAGAATCTTCGGAGAAGAAGTGGCTGAGAAGTTAATATCAAAAAATGATCAAGTTCTGGTGGGTGAGTTTGATAAGACTACCCAGATTTTGTTTGTTAACGGAAAGCCTCGCTTTATACGACGGGAGAAGCTTATATTTCCGCTGGTAATAACTCTGTACGAGATTTCCGACAAGGAAGATTTAAGGAAATGGAAGCGTAGAGTTGTTGTCGATCAGGGTGCTGTTCCATACATATTGAATGGCGCCGATGTGATGGCTCCGGGTATAGTTGATGCGGATGAGGGGATAAAAGAGAGTGATTTTGTGTTTGTAGTGGAGGAGGAATACGGTAGGCCGTTGGCAATTGGGATCGCATTGATGGACGGAAAAACTATGAAAGAAAAAAAGAAGGGAAAGGCTGTGAAAGTAATACACCACGCAAAAGATAAAATTTGGGAGTTGACTGCGGTATGAGTGAAAAGAAAAAGATAAGAGTTGTTGTTGGAGGTGTTTTCGATATTCTCCATGTGGGACATATCCACTTTCTGAAAAAGGCGAAAGAGCTGGGAGATGAGCTTATAGTAATAGTAGCTCACGATGAAACGGTAAAAGAAAGAAAAGGCAGACCACCGATAAACTCTATGTACGAGAGGGCTGAGCTTTTAAGGGCGCTCAAGATGGTGGATGGAGTTGTAATTGGGGAACCGGAGCACATAAGCTTCGAACTTGTTAAAAAGCTTAATCCAGATGTTATTGCCTTGGGTCCAGATCAGAACTTTGACCTGTGTGCCCTAAAAGAAGAACTCAGAAAGCATGGCATCGAGGCGGAAGTTATTAGAATACCCTATGCATACAAGACGGATGTCGCTAAGACAAGCAAAATAATTCAAAAAATAGTAGAAATATTTTGCGAGTGATTTTAGCAACTTCTGATTTTACCCCTTTGATGATTATAAATGGTAAGGGATTCAACTTAAGTCGTAATCTACGGCTCCCTTTACAATCCTCTCAATTTCGGGGTTAACAACTACGTTGGCCTTTTTCTTTCCTGAAACTTCGTCAAATAGGTTTTCAAGCTCTGAGTCCTTGTTTATCTTCCTGGTTATTGGATTTGAGATTATCACGTTGTCCTCTGTTGTTAATGCATTAACATCGCTGCTGAGGATGTGAGGGGATCTTACTCCCGTCATTATTACCATTGCCCTAACAACCTTTCCAAGCTCTTTGTCAATTCTCGCTCCCCATTTTATTTCTGACTTTGCTCCGAGCTTTTCATATACAATCTGCATGGCATCGTTTATTTCTCCAAGGCTGACGTCTGGACCAACTGTAAAGTGCACTAATGCGGCTTCCCCACTTCCAAACTCCACTTCAAGCATTTTGTTGCTCAAGGCGTTATTTACGGCATCGACGGCTCTCTTGTTTGAGTCGCTCTCGCCTATTCCAATTAACGCAGCACCACCGTTTTTCATGACGCTGTACACATCCGCAAAGTCTATGTTTACCATGGAGGGGAGCATTATTGTTTCTGTTATACCCTTAACCATTCTCGCTATTATTTCATCGGCAAATCTAAATGCGGCTGAAATCGGAAGCTTTGGCACCAATTCAAGAAGTTTGTCGTTTTCTATTATCACAACAGTGTCTGAATACCTCAGAAGAGCCTGTATACCTGCTTTTGCTTTTTCGAGTCTCCTCGTCCCCTCGTTTTTGAAGGGGTATGTCACAACACTCACAACAAGCGGCTCTTGGATTCTTCCGGAGTTTCTTGCCTCCTCTTTTATAACTCTAGCAACAACAGGTGCCGCTCCTGTTCCTGTTCCATTACCCATACCAGCGGTTATGAACACGAGATCAACATCTCTAACTGCCTCTGCTATCTCATCTCTACTAGCCTCTGCAGCCAAATATCCAATTCTTGGGTTTCCACCCGAGCCCTTTCCATGGGTAATGTTCTTTCCGAGGAGGATTCTTCTATGGGCCTTTGTTCTTGAAAGATGCTGTGCATCGGTGTTCATGGCTATTAATTCTGCTCCTTCAACCCCCAGTTCATACAGTCTTGTTATTGTATTATTTCCAGAACCTCCAACGCCTATAATTGCTATCTTAATGAAAGATTTAGAAGTTTCCAGATCACTGAGAGCCTCTTGTGTTTTGTTACCGTTGTTATCCATATTCAAATCAATACCAGCTTGTTCTAGCAGTTTAAACACCATCTTAATTCCCCCAATATTCTTATTCAGCCACGTATTCTGGAAGTTCTTTTTCTCTTGCCTCTGTTGTGTACAATTCCTTCTTTATGAGTTCCCTGATAGCTTCCCGAATTGCTTCACTCCTGTTGGGATACACCCCTCTTTTGACTAAGACATCAAGAGCATTTATGAGTCCCTGTGGCAGCTGGACACTAATGATTCTCATCTTTGCCATTCTGCCCACCATTACATGAGTGCATCTAACGTATATCTAGTTTTAATTAGTTAAATACTTTTTGCCTCTGCTTTAATATTAACATATTATTAATTTCAAAAATTTTTAAGAAAATTGGAAGATAATTAAAATATTTTTATCAAATACGCATTTCTGTATAAGCAAAAAATTTAATAAACAACGAAGCAATAAGCTTGGGGAGATAGAATGAAGGTATTAAACCACGGCACAATTAAGATCGCAATTGCAAAGATTTTGCTCGAGGATACTGCAGATATTTTTGAAATTCTTCCAGATAATGTCCAAATACTAAACATAAAATGTTGGGAACAAGTAGCTTTTTCTACTATATTGGCCCTAAAATCGTTTGAAAGAAAAACAAACAAAGCGAAAACAATCAAAGGGGAGATACTTCTTAGGGCAAGTGGGACACTTCAGATCAAAGATGCCATTAAAGCAGTGGGTGCAAAAAAGGGCGAAAACTTCATGGTGGCATTTGGAGAGAATGCAGAAAAGGATCTCCAGGAGATACTTTCAAAGATACCTGCGGAAGAGATACCATTCAACGACTGTGAAAAAGAGGAAGTAAAAAAACTCTTTGAAAAGGCTGCTTTAGTCGATGTTCTCTAATACCGGCGTGTTCACTTATTTTTTGGCAAAATTTCGAAGAATTTTTATGATTTGTGCCTAGTTTTGAAACTTTTCTCTCGATAAATTTATAAGAATTCGGCATCACTCATAAATGCTCTTGGGGGGATGAATCATGCGTTATAAAAAGCATAAATATTTCGTTGCGGGTCGTATAAATCTTATCCAGAGATCAAAGATTAGGGAGCTTTTTGAAAGGGCATCAAAGATGCAGAACGTCATTTCCCTCGGAATAGGCGAACCAGATTTCGAAACCCCTCAAAATATAAAGGAAGCAGCAAAGAGAGCTCTAGATGAGGGGTGGACTCACTATACACCAAATGCAGGTATTCCAGAGCTTAGAGAGGCAGTTTCGGATTACTATAAGAATCACTACGGCTTGGATGTTCCAGCAGAAAGGGTAATCGTAACAGCTGGAGCTTATGAAGCCACTTACCTTGCCTTCGAAACCCTGCTGGAAGATGGTGATGAAGTGATAATCCCCGATCCGGCTTTTGTGTGCTATGTTGAAGATGCAAAGGTTGCAGAGGCGAAGCCGGTTAGGCTGCCCCTGAAAGAAGAGAACGGCTTTCAGCCTGATCCAGATGAGCTTCTTGAACTTATTACCAAGAGAACGAGAATGATTGTGATTAACTACCCGAATAATCCCACTGGTGCAGTTTTGGATGAAGAAGTTGCAAGGGCTATAGCGGACATTGCTCAAGACTACAACATTTACATTCTTAGCGATGAACCATATGAGCACTTTCTATACGATGGGGCAAAGCATATACCAATGATAAGGTATGCCCCGGATAATACAATTCTCGCTAACTCATTCTCCAAGACTTTCGCAATGACCGGATGGCGCTTAGGATTTGCAATAGCTCCTGAAGAGATAATAAGGGACATGATAAAACTCCACGCTTACATCATTGGAAACGTTGCCTCTTTTGTCCAGGTTGCGGGAGTTGCGGCCCTTAGGGAAGAGGCAAGCTGGAAAGCTGTGGAAGAGATGCGCAGAGAGTACGCGGAAAGAAGGAAATTCGTTTTGGAGCATTTAAAAGAAATGCCCTATATAACGGCTTTTGAGCCAAAAGGAGCATTTTATATTTTTGCCAACATAAAGGACACGGGAATGAAAAGCGAGGAGTTTGCAGAATGGTTGTTGGAAAGGGCAAAGGTAGTTGTTATTCCAGGAACGGCTTTTGGACCTAATGGCGAAGGCTACATTAGAATAAGCTATGCAACAAGTAAGGAAAAGCTCTTAGAGGCTATGGAAAGAATGAAAAAAGCTCTTGAGGAGCTTTAGTTCTTTAATATTCTTTTTGAGGTGGTAACGTGAAGGAGATCCTTTATGTCTTTGTTGCAATATTCCTTGCAGAATTGGGAGACAAGACTCAGTTAGCCACAATTGCCTTTGCTTCTAAGTATGGATGGGTAAAAGCATTTTTAGGGGCAATTTTTGGCTTAGCATTGGTCAATTTGATTGGGGCAGTTTTAGGGGACAAAATAGGCGATGCATTGCCCCTTGAAGTTATTCACAAGGGGGCCGGCATTTTGTTCATTGTATTTGGAGTACTGATGCTGCTTGGAAAGCTGTGAGGTGGTAAATATGAAACGCTGGAAATCCGTTATATTGGACACGCTGGTCATGACTGCAGGATTTGGAACTTTAAGCATGATGAGTGTTGCAAAGCCAGATATAATTTCCCACTTTGGGATAAGTGCCGAGGCTTATGATCTCCAGCACGTGGCATATGTGTTTGGTCTTTTTATAGCGTTCTTGCTTGGACACACAAGGCTCTACGAAGGGAGTTTCAAAAGAAGTGTTGCCATAGCTCTCAGCTTTGCAGCGATACCCCAAGCTTTGATCCCCTATATTGGGAACTGGTATCTAGTTGTCCTTCTCAGGTTTATTCAGGGTTTTGTTGTGAGCTTGGTGCCTCTGTTCAGCACCCAGATAGCCAATTACTTTGTCGCAGAAAGGCCGTTTGCTAAAGGTATTATCCTTTCAGGTATATTTTGGGGAGGCGTTTTTGGTTCAATGAGCGCCAAATATCTGGTAAGTGCCTTTGGATGGAAGACGGCTTTCTTGATAACGGTTGCTATAATGTATGCCGTTCTTTTGATATGGTGGCTCTTTACGGAGGACTTTGAGATAATTCACAAAAAAGAAGGTAGAGACGAGGTAAACATCTGGAAGATGAAATTTACATGGGTGCTCGGATTCACTTTCTTCCCAGCACTATGGGTTATCTTCACAATTGTTGGTTTCTCATCCTCCCTGGGATACGAAGCCGGTTGGAGCAAAGACCAAGTTGCTGCTCTAAGCACAAACCTAAACATATCAAAAGCCCTTTGGTCAATACTTATGGGATTCGTTGGTTTCCAGCTTTCCAAGAAAAATCCAAGTCCAAGAGGCCTCTTTAAGGCCATCGTTCAGGTTATGATGCTTTCCTACGCTGTGGCGTTTATTGGATTAGGCGTTTACTCTAGGGCAATGCTTCAAGGGAATTACTCATTAGCATTAGCCTCAGTATGGCTTATTGGTGCTCTTCAAGGTACAGGGCCGGCATTCTGGACTTCTGCTCCAGCGACTTATCCAAAGAGCATTTATCCTCGGGCATCCTTTGCTTTGGGACTAATTTCTAACTCAGCAAATGCAATTGCTCCCTCTATAACGGAAGCCCTGGCAAGGCATAGTGAAGCATTAGCACTCGCAGAGCTTGCTTTTATGCCAATACTGGGAATATTGACTTTAATAGCAGTGTCGAGAATGAAGCTGCCTGTGGAGGAACTCGGAGATGAGGCTTAAACCCGTTGTTTCTCTCTTCTTTTTCTTAATGGGGATATATTTTGCTGGAATGGGGGTTTTGAGTTCAAGTGAGAGATCAACTGCGCTTGGGTTTTTTATAATCGCCCTGATTCACTTCCTTATCCTATTGGGGATTTTGCTAAGCAGGGAGATTGTTGTCCAAATAGGGACATATATAACACTTCTGGACCTTATCTTTGGCATACTGTGGGTATTAGTAAGCTTTGAGCCCGCATCTGCTAGTTTAACTTTTCTGGCGGCAATTTGCCTTGTGCTGATAACCAGCGACGAATTTAAAAATGAAATAAAGTTTGCTTATTAGTGAGGGTAATGAAAGGAAAGGGATACATAACGGAGATAAGTCCAGACGGCTATGGGCTTTTAAAGCTGGAAAAAGAGGTTTATGTTCCTTACACTGTTATCGGGGATTTTGTGGAGGTTAGAAAAACATTTAGAAGGTTTGGACGTTTAATCGCAAAAGATTTCACAGTTCTTGAGGAGTCACCTTTGAGACAAAATCCGAGATGTCCATATTTTGGAAGGTGTGGAGGCTGTTTTTGGCAGCACATAAAGTACAAAGAACAGTTGAACCTTAAGATAAAACTCTTTGAGAAGATAACTGGAATTACAGCCCCAATAAAAGGTTCTCCCAAGCTTTGGGGCTTTAGAAACATAAGCAATTTTATTGTTTCAACGGAAGGCATTGGATTCAAGCAGAGGGACTCTCAACGTATTGTGAACATTAAGCAGTGCCCCGTTTTTTCTAACCGTACTTCGAGGTTCATAAAGGCTTTAAAACAGTTCATGGAGGAAGAAAAACTTTCCCCGTGGGATCCAAAAAAGAAAAGCGGCGATGTTCACTATCTTTCCGTTAGAGAGGGGAAGTTTACCGGGGAAACTATGGTGAACCTAATTGCACACCTTGAAAAAGCCCCACAAAGCTTCCCTGATTATTTTGACTTCGCAGATTCCATCTATTGGAGCTTTAAAGAAGACCCTAAAGACGACCCCAAAGGCATACCAAAACTTGTAAGTGGGTCTCCGTTTATAAAGGAGAAAATTGAGGGGACTATTTACTTGATACATCCAAACAGCTTTTTCCAGACAAATTCCTATGCCCTTCCCATCCTTTTGAGGGCTGTTTTAAATTTTGTTGAAGGAGAGAAAGTTCTTGACCTTTATTCTGGTGTGGGAACCTTTGGAGTGTTTTTAGCAAAGGAAGGAATTAAGGTTAAGGGAGTTGAAATAAACCCCTTTGCAGTTGAAATGGCAAATAAAAACGCTGAAATAAACGGTGTGGAAGCAACTTTTTGGGTAGGGGATGCCGAATCTTTCCCGATAGGGGATTACAATACAGTTATTGTCGATCCTCCACGAAAAGGTTTGAAAGATGGTGTAAAAACCCTAAAAAGAGAGAAACCAGAAAACATCGTTTATGTCTCATGCAACCCACAAGCATTTAGCAAAGATTATTCCCACTTGAAGGAGATTTACAAGGTAGAGGATGCCATTTTAGTTGATATGTTCCCACATACTCCCCACGTGGAAGCAGTTATAAAGCTCAAGCGGCGTTGATTTTCTTTATAAATTCTTCTGCACTTTTGGGAATCCTTATTCGAACATAGCTGTTGTCAAGGTTCATGAATTCCTCACCTGGTACTGTTAAAATCCCCTTGCTGAGGAAATATTGGTAAGTGTTGCCGTTTCCACCACAAAGGAATATTGGTGTTGATTTGTCAGTTCTTGCGATGTGAAAGCTTTTACCTAATGTTCTCATGAGCTTCTCCTTGTTTTTTCTTGTCTGCTCTACCGTTTTTCTTAGAAAATCTTGATCCTCTAGGGCCTTTAAAGCGGCAACAAGTGAAATCGTTGTTATCGAAAAAGGAAAGTCAACCTTGGAAATTGCCTTTTTCATCTCATCGCCTTTAACAATGCAATATCCAATCCTCAGACCAGCCAGCCCAAATCCTTTAGAGAAAGACCTTGTAACGAGGATGTTTGGAAACTCAAGGTTTATTGCCGAATTTTTCTTGCTCATGAACTCTCCGAAAGCTTCGTCTACTATCAAGATTGCACCTTTTTTCTCTGCTACTTCTGCAATTTCCTCAATTTGTTTTAGCTTTAAGACCTGTCCTGTGGGGTTATGTGGATTGTCGATATAAATGAATGAGGTCTTTTCTGTTATCTTCTCTATTATCCCCCCCAACGTCTATTGTAAAGTCGTTTTCTTTTCTAAGGGGGACATACTCGTAAACTGCCCCGTTTAATCGAGCGTCGTTGATATATGGAAGAAACTGCGGAGCATAGCCAAGGACGACTGAACCTGGTGAGAGGAGCTTGTTGATCTTCTGAAGACATCCCATGGAACCTGCCCCTAGGAAAATTTGTTCGCTTTTTACACCCCAATATGCTTTTATAGCCTCTTTGAGCTTTTCCTCTTCCCTTGGGTAGAGATAAACAGCTTGAGGGTGGATGTTTTTAATCTCCTCAATCACTCTGCTAGAGCACCCAAACGGGTTGTAAGCGAGGGCACAGTCCAAGTATTTTCCTTTTGGCAGGTTTTTCCCATAGTCTTTACCTATCTCTTCAACGTCCTGTGGAAGCATCAATATCACCAAAAATTAAAAATTAAGGGGTTGAGGCCTTTGAAAGTTTGTAAAGAGCCCATATCAAAGGCCCATAGACTATGAGCACTACAAACAGGGCTATTATGTACACTGCATCCATTTGAATCACCCCAGCAGGAATTGTGAAATATATATTACAGCTATCACTATTGGGTATAGGAACTTTACCCAGGGCTTCCAGAGTTCTGGCACATCTATTAGGGCTCCTTTTTTAAGTTCCTCATATGCTTTGTCTACTCCAAGCTTTATCAGTGCTAGAGCGGCTATTAAAGCTCCCAACGGCCCTATGTAAACCGTTGAGATGTTGATCAGCCAGTCAAAGTATGATGGATTAACTGCAGAAGGTGCCCCTACTAGGAAAGTTAAGAGCCCCAAGAGGATTGAAGCGTTCCTTCTGCTTATGTTGAGCTTTGTAATAGCTGAGTCTACATAAACTTCGAGCATTGAGACCGTTGAAGAAAGCCCGGCGAATATTAGCAAGAGGAAGAACAATGCGCCAAAGAACATTCCTCCAGGCATTTTCTGAAATACCATTGGCAACGTTACGAAAACTAACCCTGGACCGGCTGTAGGCTCAAGACCAAATGAAAAAACCGCAGGAAATACTAGAAATCCAGCTGTAACGGCTACCGCTGTATCTCCAAATGCCGTTGCTATTGCCGATAATGGGATGTCATCTTCGTCTTTTAGATAGCTTCCATAAACTACCATCGTATTTCCCAAGACACTTAAGGAGAAGAACATCTGCGACAGGGCTATCATCCAAGTTTTTCCACTCATCACTTTGCTCCAGTCTGGGAGAAGATAGAACCTCAGACCTTCATACGCATTTGGCAGTGTAACGCTCCTTATCGTTAATATCAACAGGAACACAAACAGAGCAGGCATCATGACCTTGTTAGCCCTTTCAATTCCCTTTTGAACGCCCATAGCTACTATGGATATTGTTATTGCTATCACGATGAACTGCCATAGGAGCGCTTCTTTGCTGAAGGCTATGCTATCGAAAAACGCCCCTGGATTAACTCCTGCAAGTTCTCCCGTTAGGGAGGCTATGAAGTATCTGAGTATCCATCCGAGCACCAAGGAGTAGAAGGCGAATATCATTAGCATCGTCACGTTTACAAGTATTCCGAGGTACTTTCCTCCGGGCAGTGTTTTGGAAAATGCCTCTATGGGCCCTCCTTTAGTTGCCCTTCCCAGAGTCCACTCAACTGTAAGGGCAACCACTCCTATCGCAAAAAGCAACACTAAGTACGGAAGCAGGAATGCTGCCCCACCGTATAAGCCTACTCTCATTGGGAACATCCAGATGTTTCCCAGCCCTACTGCACTTCCTACTGCAGCTGCAACAAATCCTACTCTACTTCCCCAGGTTTCTCTTGCCACAAACTACACCTCCAAAAGGTTTTATTGGATCAGCGCCAAAAACAATCCCTACCTTGAATTAACAATAGAAGAGGTTCACCAACTATACTTCCAAAAACACTCACTCCTGAATGTCATAGGGCATCAACGCATTAGAGTATTCTTTCCCTATAAAAATATTTTCCAGTTTTGTTTGTCATTATGTCAAAAAAAGCCGAAGCTGAATAAGGGTTTTTGGTTATTTGTAAAGAATTATGCACTCAGGAGGAACAAATTTGACTATACGAACATTCTTCCCAGCTTTGTAAATTCTGTAGCCTTTTTTCCTCAGACATTCAGCATCTACCAAGATAACCACAACATCTTTTCCATACCTACGCCCTGTTTCGTAGGCCTCTTCTTTGCTTGTTGTTAGATGAACAAACTTTCTTTTCATCGATTTTATGCCTTCTTTTAGTATCTTTTCAAGGTTTCTTCGAGGAGTTCCATGGTAGAGAACCTTAACTTCAACATCTTCCTCATGATCCAAAGAAACATCAAAAGTGTGTCCGTATCTTGCTCTTATTTTGTTTCCTCTAATCTCAAACCTGTCCTTTGGGTCGTTCTCGATTATCCAGAGGAGGTACTCTTTTTCTACCCATGGATAGGACTTTTTAACAGCCCTGACAACCTTTTCAATATTGGCGAAACCTTCTTCATCTACCTCAACGTCAAATTCCCAGGGAGCGTGCCTTAAGATGTAGCTCATTAGTTTGCTAATTTTAATCCTTTTTCTGCTCCTTAAGAACTCGTCTTTGCCCCTCATCATTTAAAAAATAGAAAAAGGATCATTTAAACTTTCTCAATGCCATTTCAGCTGCGACTGTAATCGGGTCTATTGTGGGGCTTATTGGAGGAGCGTAGGCAGTTTCTCCATAGGCTATATCCTCCACCGTTGCCCCCTTCTGAGCGGCAAAGCTAAGAGCCATTATTCTGCCCCATACCCTCTCTCCACCAACTATCTGAGCTCCTATTACCCTCCTGTCTTCCTTTCTAAAGATCAGCTTCACAATTATTGGCTTTCCTCCGGGGTAATATTCTGGCTTTGTTGAGCCCTTGAATTTGCCCACAACGACGTCAATACCTTCTTTACTTGCTCTCTCCTGAGTTATACCAAACGTCCCAATTTCTAAGTCAAAGAGCTCGGTTATGGCAGTGTTAAAAACGGGTCTGAATTTTACGCCTTTTCCAAAGACATTTTCCGCCGCTACCTTTGCCATTCTTACTGCCGTAGTGCCGAGTTGGCTTAGCGTTCTTTTTCCCGTAACCGCATCGAAGACCTCAGCACAGTCTCCAATGGCATAGATGTCGGGATCGCTTGTTCTAAGGTATTCATCAACAACAATGCCTCTGTTAACTTCCAATCCGGCTTTTTGGGCAAGATCGACGTTAGCCCTTACACCAGTTGCCACAAGAACAAGATCTGCTTCAATCTCTTCTTCTCCTATCTTAACAGCTCTCACAGGGTTTCCAAGAATCTCACTTACTGCAACGCCGAATTTAAACTCTATTCCCCTTTCCTCAAGATGGGACTGGACTATTGAGGCAATATCCTTGTCTAGCATTGTTGGGAGCAAATGCTCGAGCAGTTCGACAACAAGAACTTCCAGTCCGAGCTCCCTAAATGCCACCGCCCCTTCTAATCCTATCAAGCCCGCTCCGATCACAACGGCTTTTCTTGGTTTTCTTTTCTCCAGATATGCTTGGATTTTCTTTACGTCCTCCATTGTCTTTAGGGTAAAGACCCCCTCACTTTCCACGCCCTTTATTGGAGGAACAAACGCTTTAGAGCCTGTGGCAAGGATGAGCTTATCATAAGGGACTTCACCTTTGTCTGTAATTACGACCTTCCTTTCTCTGTCTATTTCCTTTGCCTCAGTGTCCAACATCATCTGAATCTTCTGTTTTTCGTAGAATTCGTTTGGAAATACTATGATGTTTTCCAGCTTTGGTATCTTCCCGCTTAAAACAAAGGGCAACGCACATGGAGAATACTGCATTGTTTTTTCTTTTCCTATCACGATGATTTCCGCTTTTCTATCAAGCTTCCTTGCAAAGAGGGCAAAATTACTTCCTGCTGTTCCGGAACCGATAACCACTATTCTCATAATTATCACCAAATAGGAGAAAAGCCAGAGAGTATAAAAAAATTGTGAACTCAAGGTTCAACTAGAGTGCCCTTGTGTTTGCCCTTTATGGCATCAAAAAGGTTTCTTGCATCATCCTTACCGATAATTAGGGTTCTTATTTTGCCCCTCTGAATGAATTTAGCCGCTAACGCATCAACAACACCACTTCCACCCGCTTTGCTCTCGCTCTGCATAGCTATCTCTACGAGCTTTTCAGTTGAAATCCTCTCCAGCTTCTTTGCGTTTGGGTTCTTTTTAGGGTCGCTATCGTAAACGCCATCAACGTTTGTTATAACCACAAGCAAATCTGCTTGGAGATATTCGGCTAAGAGAGCAGCAACGGCGTCTGTTGTATGCCCGGGATGCGTTCCACCCATTATGGGTATCTTTTTGAGCTGCATTACTTCCCACGCTTTTCTAAAATCGCTCACCACAAACGGGTACGCTTTTTCTCTGAGTGCCGCTATTAAGAGCATTGCGTTGGCCCTTGTTATGTGTATTCCGATATAGTCTTTGAATGTTTCATTTGGAGTAAAAGCCTTTGCGGCGTGAATGTATTCTCTTGCTACTTTTCCTCCTCCGACGACGACTGCTACCTCGTGATCTTCGCTGATTTTTGTCAGCTGATAGGCAATCTCCTCTATAAATTCAACATCAGGCTTGTCGGGAACTAGAACAGAACCTCCAATGTCGAATACTATCCTCATGGTAACCCTCCATAAGTAGGAGCTCTTTGCTTTATAACGTTTTCCAAAATTAAAATAAAAAGTCAGAGCTCAAAAAATCCCTTCCATTTGATAAGACCAAGTAAAAACTTGTGGGGAAGCTTGTCATGGTATGGATAAACTCTAACGGCATAGTGCCAGCAAGGATGGCCGAGATTTTTGAGTGCGTTCCCTTCATAGCGATAAAGCCATCTGTTGCCTCCGAGACTTTGAGGGTGTTTAAGCTCTATGACGTAGGGTTTTTCTATTGCGTATCCTTCTGCTTTGACTCCGTAATAAATTTCAACCTTTACATCCTCTGGGCTTAGGCCGTCGAGGTTTACTATAACTTCAACTCCAGTGGCATCATGGGTTATAATGCGCTCTATCTCTACCTTATCCCAAGAGTTGAAGATCTTCGCTTTCCACGATGCAATTTCCCTTGTTGCTTTAAAGCTGTCTCTCTGGAGAAGGATAGCATTTGCCAGAGCTTTTGAGTAGAACTTGTCGACGTACTCTTTTACCATTCTGTGGGTGCTGAACCTTGGTGCAATGCTCTTTATGCTCTCCTTCATCATGTAAATCCATCTTGCCCTGTTCTCGTAGTATGTGGGGATTACTTCATTTTCGAGAAGGTTATAGAGGCTCTGAGCGTCTCTAATGTTATCTTTCTCTGTTTCCGGTTCGAGACTTTCATCTCCTATGACCCATCCGTTTTTGCCGTTGTAACCTTCGACCCACCATCCATCATAGACGCTCAAATTCAAAACGCCGTTTAAACCTGCTTTCATTCCACTGGTTCCGCTTGCTTCTAGTGGTCTTCTTGGATTGTTGAGCCACACATCGACCCCTGCCACCATGGCCCTTGCAGAGCCCATATCGTAGTTCTCAAACACCATGATTTTGTTCTTAAATTCGGGCATCTGGGATACTTCATAGACCTTCCTAAGGAACTCCTTGCCCGCTTCATCCCTTGGATGGGCTTTTCCTCCAAAAATTATATACACGGGTCTTTCTGGGTTGTTAACTATCTTTTTCAGCCTCTCCAAATCGGTTAAAATTAGCGTCGCCCGTTTATAGGTTGCGAAACGCCTTGCAAAGCCTATTATTAAGGCGTTCTCATCTATTTCGGGTAGAGGTTCTTCAATTCCAAGGCGCTCGTTTCTCTCTTTTATCTTCCTTTTGATGAGTTCTATGAACTCTCTTTTTGCCTTTAAATGGGCTTCCCAGAGTTCCTCATCTGGAATTCTCTCCACTCCATACCAGAGACCCTCGAGCTCTGCATAATCTCTCCAGACTCTCCCAATATACCTATCGACGAGCTTCTTTATCTCGTTATGAAGCCATGTTTTTGTGTGAACTCCGTTTGTGATGCCCTCTACCGGAATCTCGTCTAAGGGAACACCGTTCCAGAGGTGTCTCCACATTTCTTTAGTTACCTTTGAATGGAGCTTACTCACAGCGTTTACATAGCTCGAGGTTCTTATTGAGAGAAGGGTCATGTTAAACTGATCTCCCTCTCTGCCTAAATTAAGGAATTCATCCTTTGGAAGGCCTTCAAGGAATTTGGCAAGTCTTTTCTCAACCTCCGCTATTGGGAATTTGTCATGTCCAGCTGGCACGGGAGTGTGGGTTGTAAAAATCGTTGTGCCCCTTACGACAGTTAAAGCTTCCAAAAAGTTTAGACCCTCCTCCATATACCATGCTATTCTTTGGAAGTTTGCAAACGCTGGATGTCCTTCATTAAGGTGAATAACAGCTGGATCAATTCCCAGCATTCTTAAAAGCCTCATTCCACCAATCCCTAGAAGTATCTCCTGCTTTATTCTCTTGTCTATCTCAGCGTTGTAGAGGTAGTCACAGATGGTCCTATCATCCGGAGAGTTTTGAGGAACATCGGTATCGAGAAGATACAACTTTACCCTACCGACATTGACTTCAAAGGCTCTTGCATACACTATTCTATCCTCTATTGGTACTTCTATGAGGAGTGGCTTTCCTTTCTCCGTGGTTAGGGGCTTAATCGGCATTTCCTCTGGGTTGTACTCTGGAAACACCTCTATCTGTTTCCCATCTTTGTCGATTTCCTGTTTGAAATATCCGTGCTTGTAAAGAAGACCGATAGCTATAAGCGGTATTCCCAAATCGCTTGCCGTCTTTATGTGATCACCGGCAAGTATTCCAAGTCCACCGGAATAAATTGGGAGGCTCTTGCTTATCCCGTATTCCATACACAAATATATTACGGGTTCCTCCCATTTTGGATAATTGGTTGAAAACCACGTGCTTTCTGGATTCATGTAATGCCTGAACTGATCAATTACGAGTTCATAGAGGTTTATAAAATCATCATCTTTTGAAAGCTCCTTTAATCTCTCCTCTGGAGTATCGAGGAGAAGCTTGACTGGATTTTTATATTCCCACCAGTGTTCGGGATCTATTTTTTCCCAGAGTTTTGTGGCTCTCCTATTCCAGCTCCACCAGTAGTTATAGGCTAGATCCAAAAGACCTTCCAAATTTTCTGGGAGTTTTGATTTTATCTGATTAACAACGGTTTCCATGATATCACCCCACAAGCTTATGCAACTTTGTTACTCATTCGCAGTGATACATTATAAGGATTTTGGAGAAAATAAAAAGCGACGAGCGAATTCATATTAGAACCTTTTTGAGCTTTCTTTTTGCTTCTTCTATGCTCTTGGGTATTTCCAGTCCAAGACTTGAGAATAAATCTACCAGGGGAGGAACATCTAAATTATGCTCTCTGAGAAGATCTGCGTTTCCTAAAATCTCCTCTGGACTTCCAACTTTTATAACTTTGCCTCCATCTAAAAGGGCTATCCTGTCACAGAGTGTAAGATACTCAGCTTCGTGAGAGGATAAGATTATAGTCTTTTCCCCTCTGAATTTCTCAATTAACTCCCTCAACATTTTCTTTCCCCGGAAATCAAGGTTAGCGAAGGGTTCATCAAACACTAAAATCTCCGGTTCCATTGCAAGTACTGTCGCTATTGCTACCCTCTTTTTCTCTCCAAAGCTAAGTTCTTTTGTTTCTCTGTTTTTATATCCCTCCATACCAACAAGCCTTAGGGCTTTTTCAACCCTCTCTTCTAATTCTCTTTCCCGCAAACCAAGATTGTAGGGACCGAAAGCAACATCGTCAAATACCTTGGGGGAAAATAGCTGGTCGTTTGGGTCTTGAAACACTATCCCAACTATTTTTCTAACTTCTTTTGGATTTTTATTGACTTCTATCCCGTTTACAATAACTTTGCCCATTTTGGGTTTCAATATGCCGTTTAAATGCATTATAAGAGTTGATTTCCCTGCTCCATTTGGGCCCAGAATTCCAAATACCTCCTCGTCGTTTATCTTAAGTGAAATACCCCTCAGCACTTCTCGGTTGTTATACGAGAAATGGACGTTCACGAGTTCTATCAAAGCAACGCCACCCCCAATGCGATTAGAGTTAGAGCTATGGGTTCAACTCTTCTTTCTTCCGCTACTTTAGGAAATTCTCCAAAGCCCCTCGAAAGCATTGCCCAGTGTATCCTCACACTTCTCATGTATGCTCTGGCAAATATCTCGCCTATAAGCATTCCTAGCTTTTTGTAGTACTCTATCTTCCCAATGTTAAATGCTCTAGAATCAAGTGCCCTTTTCATCCTAAGGGCTTCTTCTTCAAAAAGTTCAAGATATCGATAGGTGAATGCAAGAGTTAGCACCAGTATTCGCGGAAAGTGAAGAGTTTCCATCTCGGCTAATATGTAAGGGAATCCCAAAGAATTCGAAACTACAACAACAGCAGAAGATGAGAGAAAGGCCTTTCCAAGTAGAAGAGAGAATCTTTGAATGCCTTCGTAGGTTATTACTCCAAGGGGAGTCGTTACTACGGGCTTTCCTGGTGTAAACAATGCCAGAATAAAGAGTAGCCCCTCAAAGCCCAAAAGAAATCCCAAATGTTTAAAAAGCGCTCTTTTTGGTTTGAGTAATAATATCAAAGCCATCAGCACTGGGAGAAAATAAAACAGCTCAACTAAGCTTGTTCTTGTAACGATCAGCAGTGCGTAAATAAAAATAAAAATGAGGTACAAGTCAGACACCTTTTATCAGTTTTCCAAGTCCGTAAGCTATTCCAAAGACAAGTGTTATCCCAATTGCTCCCATTATAAGACTTTGTCCCCACGTTTCGCCGTAGTCGAGAGGAGCGCTGTAAACTGGAGATTCCTCCAGATGTACTTTTTCCATTGTTGCTTCAAGCCCATCTGGGTTTTCAGATGCAAATGGCAAGGCAATTGCGAGCAGGATAAGGATTATGAGCAATCCTTTTACGATGTTTCTCATGCTGGAACACCCCCTATCTCGGGGAGTTTAGACTTGAGAGCGTTCACCACAAAGAGAGTTATTAACGCTTCTCCAATCCCTATCACTGCATGATAACCGACCATCAGGCCCAATACTTTTCCAAAAGGCAAGCTGTGACTTATGCCTATCTCCACCGAAGCTAAGAAGGCCCCTAAAACCACCGCTGACCAAGAGGCAAAGGCTATTCCAAATGCTTCATTAAAGTTCTTGAGCTTGGAGTATATCCAGTATCCAACAAAAGCCCCAACTATTCCCATGTTTAGTATGTTTGCACCTATGGCAGTTATTCCACCGTCTCCGAAGAGAAGGGTTTGGATCAATAGTACTGCGGTCATTACAAGCACTGCTGCATATGGGCCCAAGAGCACCGCTACAAGCACAGCTCCAAGTAAATGTCCACTCACTCCCCCTATAATTGGGAAGTTTACCATCTGAGCAGCAAAGATGCCAGCTGCAAACAGCCCCAAAAGGGGGATTTTCTCTTCTGGGAAGTCCTTTAGCTTCCTTAATGAATACGCAAGGATTCCAATCGTCACTGCATATGTTACCACTATCACGGGAAGACTCAACAGCCCATCGGGGATGTGCACATAGCTCACCTCCTCTGATTATCTAGTAGCACTATATCTTAATAATGTGACACCAAATAAAAGCTTTTTTAAAACCTTCCTTTTCCAACTAGAGGTTGCTGTAATTAGTTCAAATAAAAAGATCTAAAAAGGGCTAATAGGTTGAGGTCAATGTTATCAGCTGATTTCGTTTTTATTTTTCAGAAACTTTTAAATGGAATATCCTCGTATTGCTATTTTGGTGATTCATATAGATCCAAAAACAGCTCTCAATATAAGCAGATTCATTGTTTTCCTAGGATTTATAACTGCGCTCATCTATCAAAGGGTGGATCACATATACCGGACTCTTGTGGCCTTAATTGGCCTTTACATCCCGGATGTGGTTGAGAGATACTTCTCAAACCCTCATCCTAGATTGAGACAATTTTTGGCTCCAATCTACAACAAAAAGACGATGGCCCTCTTGGGAGTTTTTATAGCGGTTCATGTTTCTCTTGTAAACGTTCCCTTCACTACAATCGATCTTTTTCACAAAGAGTGGAGAAACGCGGACATGATAAGCCACTTCATTGGAGGAATGGTTGTTTGGGCTATAATTGCTGAAGTTCTCCTTAACCTATCAGATGGAGAATATTTAAGGTTAACAAGAAGAAAATTGGTTCTTTATTCTTTTTTGGCTCTTTTCATTTTAAGTTTTGGATGGGAAGTTGCTGAAAAGCTTAGTGAAAGCGAAATTTCGTTTATTCATGAGGATGCTGGGAATAAACTGAGGGACATTATTATGAACACATTTGGGGGATTGTTTGCTATGTACTTAGTTCTCAAAAGAAGGTACCCATTTGAAGTTGATTTGAACCATTAAGCAATCGAAAACTTTATTAACCTAATGTAAATAAATCTCATCTCGGAAAGGTTTAAATGGTATGAAAACCAATATAAGATTGAAGGAGGTGTCAAGAATGGTCGGGATTTCTGTCCAGGAAGTTATGACAGAAAAATTTGCAAAAATCGACATAAACGCCCCCCTTTCTGAGGCGATTGGAATTTTTGAAAAAGAAGATCCGGATTTAATTGTTGTTTTTGATGGAAAGCTGTATAAGGGTGTATTGACCCAAGACTTGATAATCCGCTCCCACTTAAAGTGGGATCCGACAAAGGCTAAGGTTAGGGATGTATACAAGCCCGCACCCGTTGTAAAACCTGATGAAGATCTAAGTTTAGCGGCTAAACTTATGATAGAGACCGACTTACGTTCACTCCCTGTTGGGGAGGATAAGAACAATGTTATTGGTGTAATAAGCGATATTGCCCTACTTGAAAGGGTTGCCAAGGAAGAATTTGGAAGAAGACCCGTAAAAGAGTTCATGAGTAGTGACGTAATTACCCTCAAACCGTACGACACCGTGGCTAAGGCACTTGCAACAATGAGAGATCATGCTATCTCGAGAATTCCGGTTGTAAACGAAGAAGGAAAGCTCGAAGGCTTGGTAACACTGCATGACTTGATTATCAGGTTTATAAAACCCAGATTCAGAGCACAGTTTGGAGAAGTGGCTGGAGAAAAAATCCCACCGTTCTCAACTCAGCTTAGGGAAGTCATGTTTAGAGGAGTGATAACAATAAAGCCCGAAGCAAGCATTAGGGAAGCCGTAGAGTTAATAAGGGAGCACAACATCGATGGGCTTGTTGTAGTTGATAATGAAAACGTAGTTAGAGGAGTTCTTACGGTTAAGGATCTCCTGCTCCCAATATCAAGAATGGTCGAGCAGAAGGCCAGGTTCTACTTACAGCTTGGTGGAGATGCCCACTATTTAAGTGACTTTACAAGAGAGAGAATAATCTCCGACATAAGGAGATTTGTTGAGGGGTATGAAGACCTTCTCGGAAATGAAGGAATAATATACCTTAGGATTAGGAGATTCCCGGAGAAACTCCGCGGGGTTCACCTCTACCAAGCAAGGATGAGAATCGTGACTGACAAAGGGCAGTTTATAGCCACGGGTGAAACATGGGGAGCAATACAGGCAGTTCACGATGCCTTAAGAGCCATAGAAAGACAGATACTTCAAAAAGTGGAGCTTCAAAGGGAGACAAAGCACACCAGGAGGTTTATAGAGTATCTCGGCTTCTGAGTTTTCTTTTTATAATCTGCTAAATTCTCTTTCTAGAAGTGCTATCTGCTTCTCGGTTAGGGTTCTCGGGTCTATTATTAGAGCTATAACCTTCCCCTCGCTTACAACTCTGTCCTTCAAATCAAATAGGAACTTAACGGCACTCTCAAATCCATTTTCTATTATTAAATACTCAAATCCGTCCATGTAGACTGCATTGTAACCGCTTTCAAGGTTCTTGGTCAGGAGATGGATCAAGATATCAATTCTTGTTGGCGAGATCGGATAGATTTTCCCGTCCGCTTTGATGCTACTCTCTTCCATTTTTGTGAGCCAGTAAACTAAAGTATTTTCGGGAACTCCTTCTTTTGGCGGATTTCTTGTTATCATGATAACGTTTTGGTCAAAGAAATTCGGGATTAGTTTTTTCAGTTCTTCTTTGCTTTTTAAGATAAATGCTCCCTTAACTTCTGGAGGCTTTTGCTGTTTTGGCTTTTCAAATACTGCCATTTTTGAAGGATATATTGCAAATTTCAATGCTCCAACTGCAGCCATTAGCCGAAAAACTGCTGCCAGCAGAAATGCCACTGGTGCAATTGACTCAATGTTTCTTATAAACGGGTATGTTAGGTTTATTGCCCCCAAAAGAATTAGTCCCCACGGAAAGAGCTCCTCAAGTGTGTTCTTGGAGATAACATAGTTCCTCAACACGTATCCAACATACATTAAGGAGGCTCCAAAGGCAAAGCCTGGAAATGATGACTTGATCGCAAATGAGTGTTCAAACCTGTCAAAAAACTCCGTTGCAAGTAGAAAGAGCCAGATGTATGCTGCAATGGCGAATGTCCCTAAAGTTACAACATCTCTAAACTCGCTCCGCTCTTTTCTTAGCTGAATTCCTCCCCAAGTTAGCAGGGTAGTTATTAGGAAACTTTGTGCACTCAATAAAACGTCATATGCCTCTGGCTTAATAGAAACACCAAGAGGAGTTAGGATATAACTTTCCACATCAAGGGCGTTTATGAATAATGCAACGGTTATTAATCCCCACCTTTTTTCCCTAGTTTTTGCGGCTTTATAAAACACAGCAAGGAAAAGCAACCATCTTGAAAGGAAATTAAGGTAGGGAATGAAAGCCATTCCCCCTCACCTTTTGATAATCTCTCTTTCCTGTTTAGCGACAACCAGCACGTTGGGAGGAATGTTCTTATCAACTATCACACCTGGGCCAATAAAAGAGTTGCTTCCTATTTTTCTTCCCGGATATATCGTTACGTTAATTCCTGTTTTCACGTTGTGCCCTATTATCGCTCCCAGTTTCCTTCTTCCGCTATCCTCAAATTTGCCTTTTATTTCCACCTTTATAGTTTTGTTGTCGTGTCTTAAGTTAGCCGTTATTGTTCCAGCCCCTAGGTTGGTGTTTTCTCCAACAATTGAATCCCCTACATAATTTAAATGAGGAGCGTTGCTGTGATCCATTATTATTGAGTTTTTGATTTCAACGGCATTTCCTATGTGGCACTTGTCTCCAATGCTTGTGTAGGGTCTTATAAAGCAATTAGGCCCTATTTTGGAGTTTTTCCCGATTTTCACTGGCCCTATGATGTATGATCCGCTTCTAACAACCGTCCCCTCCTCGATTTCCACTGGGGGGAGAATTGTTGCTCCTTCCTCCACAATACCCTTTATACTGTGCTGGAGATGGTTTTTGAGGATGTACTCGTTTAGCTCTAAGAGGTTCCACGGTCTTCCTATATCGTTCCAGTAGCCCTCGTAGACCGCATAGGTTACCTTCTTGCCTTCTTTTATCATAAGATTTATTGTGTCCGTTATCTCGTATTCTCCGCGCTGGCTTTGTGGGGTGTTCTCTATGAACTCAAAAACTTCTGGCTTGAATAAGTAAATTCCTAAGTTTGCATATCCGGAAACAGCTCCGGGCTTTTCTCTAATGCTCTTTACGAGCTCTCCCTCTACTTCCACCATTCCGAAATGACTTAAATCCTCAAACCTCTTCACAAGCAACGCGGCATCAGCACTACTTTTTTTGAAGGACTGTAAAAGAGTTTTTATGCCTTCCCTCTCAAAGTAGATGTCCCCGTTAACTGCCAGAAACTCCTCATTTTCGATGTATTCAATTGCGGAATAGATAGCTTTTGCCGTCCCCTCTCCTTCTACTTGCTCCACATAGGTTATTGGCTTCCCACCGTATTCATCCCCTAAGTACTCCATGAGCTTTTCCTTTTGGTACCTCACAACTACTATGAACTCATCAACAAAGGGATATATATTTTCAAAGACATAGTCTATTATCGCTTTATTTGCAACCTTGAGCATAACCTTTGGCCTATCATCCGTGAGTGGTCTTAGTCTTTCACCCTTTCCAGCCGCGAGCACTATACCTTTCATACCAACACCTCCAAAAGAGATGCTATCAAAGCTATGAAACCAAAGAAAATGCAGAACTTGGAAAAGTCAAGCCGCTTGGCAATTTTCAGCATGACCTCAATCATAAGGAGGCTAACTACAAATGCAGTTATAACTGCAGCTAATGGGATTGTTAGAGGCTCAGAAGTACTTGAAACCTCGGGTAGCTCTAGAAATAGCGCTCCTGTAATAGCGGGAATTGCCATTAAAAAACTAAGCCTCACAGCTTTTTCTTGTTTTATGCCTAAGAGCAATAGACTCCCTACTGTCATCCCCGATCTTGATATTCCCGGGATTACTGCTATTCCCTGTGCCACTCCTGCAACTATTGCATCGAATATTGTAACTTCTTCTTTTTTACTTTTTAACCCTTTTTCCAGCTTTTCTAGTGGGGCTTCTTGAGCTTTCTTTAAAATTATGCCAGTAAGGATTAAGGCTATACCTATTATTCCGTTAATTGCTTCTCCATTGAATGAAGATGCAACAATCTTGAAAGTTTTGTAGATGGGCAGACCTATTATTCCCGTGAATAGGGTGGAATAGAATAGGAACCTTTCCTCTTCTTCCCATCTAAAGAGAATTAATTTGAGCAGAATTCTGCCCAGATCGTATCTAAACTTGAAAAATAATGCCATAAGAGTCCCTAGATGCAAAATCAAGGAATAAGAATAAGCCTGCTCTGGGGGAATCTTGAGAAGGTTTATTAAAAATAGCATTACCTGTCCAGAACTGCTTATTGGTAACCACTCCGTAACCCCTTGCAATAACCCAATAAAAATGGCTTGGTAATACTCCATTGCTGTCACTATGAAAAATAACTAAAGTATGATAAATAAACCTTTCGTAGCTCAAAGGTAAAAAATTAAGAGAAACGCTCAAATTTGAATCTCTGAATTAGTTTTAGAGGTAAACAATATCAGATAACTTCAGCGAAGGCGAATTTTCTCTTCACACTGTTAATCACAATCTCTACTTCGTCCCCAACTTTTGTGTTTGGAACGAATACTACAAACCCTTTGATTCTGGCAATTCCATCTCCGCCTTGTCCAATACTCTCTATCTTTACCTTATACCTTTCTCCGACCTTAACTGGAGCTTCAAATCTTCTTCCACCAAATCTATCTCCATACATTTCCAACAATCTCCTTTCAAATTTTCAGCACCCTAGAAGAGCGCTGAATTTAGTTCTTTTGAAGGTTTATAAAGGTTTGCATTTTGTTCTGACTATGTACAATAGTAATAGTTGGGGTAATTAAGAGTTGCTTGGTGCATATTATTGTACTATATAGTCTGTAAATTGGCAGGAAAAAACGCTTTTCTACATAACCTTTGGTTAAAAACAAGGTTTTTTGTACCTTTATTGTTAATTTAGACTTTTACAAAAGCCTTTTAAAAGAAATTGTTGAAATCCATATCGACAAAAGTAAAAACTGGTGAGAATTAGAGCCTAAATTGAAATTCGAGGTGGGAAAAATGAGTTTCATTGTTGCATTTATATGGTCGTTCGTGCTCTGGCTTGTACTTACAGTAGGTACTAAGGGAATGCTCTGGAGCGCAGAAGAGGTGATAGCAGGGATTATATTCGCTATGATAATTGGGTTTTCAACAAGAAACATTATAGGAGAAAAGACACGGAGATTTCTAAATCCAGTAAAATGGCTTGGGTTCATAGTTTATGCCATTGGCCCCCTCTTCTGGGGAATGGCAAAAGCAAATTTAGACGTTGCTTATAGAGTAATTACCGGAAAAATAAAACCTGGAATCGTTAGAATACCCGTTGATCTTGAAAATGAGGCTCAATATACTATACTGAGCAATTCAATTACCCTCACTCCCGGAACTCTGACTGTAGATGCCTGCCCAGAAGAAAACGCCCTCTACGTTCATTGGATTTATGTAAAAGAAGAAGAGCCAGAAAGCTCTGAGCCTGTCGCAGGTTCTTTTGAAAAATGGGCAAGGAGGTTGGGGAGATGATTTTTGCTGAATTTTTCTATGGAGCGATGGCAATTGCCCTTGGAGCATTTATAACTTTGATTCGCATCATGCTGGGCCCCAGTGTTCCCGATAGAGTTGTTGGCGTTGACACATTGAATACCCTTGTTGTAGCTGGAATGATTCTCCTAGGAGCGGCCTATGATAGGGTGATCTACATCGATATAGCTATAGTTTATGCTCTGCTCAGTTATATTGGGACTTTGGTAATTGCCAAGTATCTTCAGGGGGGATTAGAATGATTAAAAGCATAATCTACGTTTTTCTAGCAATCAGTATTACTTTCAACTTGCTTGGGAGTTTTTCACTTCACAGATTCCCTGACGTTTATACCCGATTACACGGAGCCACAAAGTGCACAACCTTTGGGACAATATTCGCTGTTTTGGCCGTAATTGTTCATGCGATTTGGCAGATAAAAGAAATAGGTGATCCAAAGTACCTCCAAATGGCATTGCACAGCTTGGTTGCTCTGATAGCTTTGATGCTTACAAATCCAACAGGAGCTCATGCGATAGCGAAAGCTGCACATTTGAGCGGTTATAAACCAGCAAAAGCTGTGATCGATGCATATGAGAGGAAGTTGAGAGGTGAAGAAGCATGAACGTATTAACCGTTGATATGGCGATTCAGGCGGGACTGCTTATTGGGATACTCCTTTCCTCATACTGGATGATAACTACAAGGGATTTGCTTTCAGCGGCTTTGGCCTCTGCAGCCATGAGTCTCCTTCTTAGTTTGGAATTCTATATGCTCCATGCACCAGATGTTGCCATAGCGGAAGCGGCGGTTGGTGCGGGCGTTGTTACTGCAATAGTTGTTTATGGAATTTCAAAAACAGAGAGATGGGAGCGTGAGGGTCCATGAGGAGGACTTTCGGAGCATTATCCTTGCTCTTCATATTTGGGATATTACTCCTAATTGCTAATCCAAATTATGGCTTAAAATTTGGTTTGGGTGGAGAAGACTGGCAAAAATATCGCTACACCGACCAGTATTACATAGATCATGGGGTTGAAGAAGTGGGAGGAACTAACGTTGTTACTGACATAGTCTTTGATTACAGAGGATACGATACCCTTGGAGAGGCTACTGTTCTTTTCACTTCAATAGCGGGAGCTGTTGCGTTGCTTAGAAAATGGAGGGATGAAAATGGGGAGTGACATGGGGCTTATAGTTAAAACAATGGCGAGGGCTACGATACCTCTCATTGGGATCTTTGGAGCTTACGTGATCTCTCATGGTCACCTTACCCCCGGAGGAGGCTTTCAGGGAGGAGCAACAATTGCTGGAGCAGGGATATTGTTCCTTATAGCATTTGGTATCAATGAGGCCAAGGAAAAGATAAACAAAAGCTTATATTCTGCCCTTGAGGGGTTAGGAGGGCTAGTTTTTCTAGCAGCAGGCATGCTTGGTCTTAGTGTGGCGTTCTTTTATAATACACTATGGCACAACGGCCCAATTTTCAATGGAGAACCAGGTACACTTCTCTCAGCGGGTTACCTCCCAATAATGAACTTAGCTGTGGGCTTAAAGGTTTATACTGGACTAGTAAGTGCTGTTTTTGCAATGGCCCTTTTTAGGAGGTGGAGAAAGTGATACCTCTCCAATTTGTTACAGCATTTTTAATGATTTTCATGGGCATTTATGCGTTCTTGTACAAAAGGAATCTCATCAAGCTAATCTTGGCTCTCAATTTAATTGATGCAGGCATACACCTCTTGCTGATAAGTCTGGGATACAGATTGGAAAACGGAGTTTTACCCACAGCACCAATTTACACCGGGTATGAAACATTAAAGGGCACTCCAATGGTTGGTCCAATACCGCAGGCTTTGGTGCTCACAAGCATAGTCATTGGAGTTTGTGTGCTTTCATTGGCAATGGCACTGACAATAAACGCCTACAGACACTACGGAACACTTGATGTTAACAAGTTAAGGAGGTTGAGAGGATGACGCTCCCGTTTCTGGTTATACTTCCACTATTTGGGGCATTTTCAATGCCAATAGTTAGCTTACTTGGGAAGAAACTCAAGGAGTATTGGGCGGTTATCATCAGCGGCGCTACATTTGCAGTTGCCGCTAAAGTATTTTACACAGTATGGAGAAACAATGAAATCCTTCTCTATACCCTTGGAAGCGATAATCCAATTGGTCGGGGAGTGAATTTCCCGATCAGGATCGTGTGGGAAGTGGACTTATTTGGGGCACTCTTAGCCTTAACAATAACTTTTGTAGGCTTTTTGGCGATAGTTTATTCTCTCGGATATATGAAGCATGACACTGGCCTAGAGAAGTACTACACGCTAGTGCTTGTTTTAGAGCTAGGAATGCTGGGAATTGTTATTACCGGGGATATTTTCAACTTCTACGTATTTTTGGAGATAATGAGCATTGCAAGCTATGCTTTAGTTGCCTTCAGAAACGACACATGGGAAGGAATTGAAGCAGGTATTAAGTATATGTTCGTTGGTTCATTGGCAAGTTCCTTTATTCTCTTGGGCATCGCCTTGCTTTATGGTCAGTATGGAACGCTTACAATGAGCTATCTCGCCATAAAAATAGCCGAAAATCCAACACTTGTGGCAAAAGTGGCTTTGGCTTTCCTTATTGGTGGGCTGCTCTTTAAGAGTGGTGCAGTTCCGGTTCACATGTGGCTAGCTGATGCACACCCGGCAGCTCCGAGTTCAATCTCTGCAATGCTTGATGCACACCCGGCAGCTCCGAGTTCAATCTCTGCAATGCTTTCGGGATTAGTCATCAAAGCTGGTGGAGTTTACGCTATAGCAAGGATAATATTCAGCATTTTCAATCCCGGATTGCACACATACTTGAGAACATTCAATGCTCCCGCAATCAATATGGACGTAATTGGCTGGGTTATAGTGTTCTTTGCTTGCTTAACACTTCTTGTGGGAAATGCCATGGCGGTAGTGCAGACTGACATGAAGAGGCTTTTTGCCTTCTCAAGTGTAGGTCAAATAGGATATATTTTGCTTGGAATTGGAATCGGAGTCCTCGCTTATGGCACTAGAGCAGGGGAATTAGCGCTGGCTGGAGCGATATATCACATAGTGAACCACGCATTGATAAAAGCCCTCCTCTTCCTTGTGGCGGGAGTTGTTATCCATGAAGCTGGCACAAAGAACCTTAATGAATTGAGTGGACTGGCAAAAAGAATGCCGTTGACGACGTTCTTCTTTATAATTGGAGCAGCTGCGATAATAGGTCTCCCACCGCTAAATGGGTTTGCGAGCAAGTGGATCATTTATGAAAGCTCCGCCATGTATAATCCGATCTTGGCTGCTATTGCCGTTGTTGGCACGGTGTTCTCTCTTGCAGCATATACTAAAGTGCTCTTCACGTTCTTGGGCAAAGAGAGTGAGAGAGTAAGGGGCTCAAAGGAACCAGAAAAGAGTATGTTACTTCCAATGCTGATCCTAGTGGTAGCAATAATCGTGATGGGGTTGTTTCCATGGCAAATAAGCGACAAAATAATGATACCGGCTGCGAAAATGCTTGAACAACTCAATGGTGAGTACATACTTGCTCTCTTAAAATTCATTGGAGGTGCATGAAATGTTCGGTTATTGGGATGCTCTCTATTTCATTTATGCTTTCTTAATTGGCCTGGTGATTAGCTACTTACTCATGAAATGGGCGGAAAAAGTTAGCACTGGCACTAGGAGAGCAGGAGATGGGACGAAGATATACATCAGTGGTGAGGATCAGGACAAGGTTATCCCTCATTTTGAGCACCTTAGAGGTCATTTTACAGGGAGACATGTAATGTGGGGTTTGATAAGAGGAACCCACAGAATGTTTTTGGTGTTTAGAAGGGAGCACACTGGTCTTCTTACAGATTATGTTGCATACCTATTGCTCACTGTAGCAATAGTGCTTGGAGCGCTCGTCATTGGGGGGTGAAGCTATGAGTGAGAGAGAAATGCTTGAGAAAAAAATTTCAAAACTCTGTAAGTATCTTGGGAGATCGCCGTGGGTGTTTCACGTTAACAGCGGTTCATGCAATGGATGTGACATTGAGATAATAGCCGCTCTCACACCTAGATACGATGCGGAGAGGTTTGGGGTAAAACTTGTTGGAACACCGAGACATGCGGATATCCTATTGGTAACCGGTCCAGTTACAGATCAAAGCCTTGAAAGGGTTAAATTGATATACGAACAAACTCCTGATCCAAAAGTTGTTGTTGCTATAGGAGCATGCCCAACTGGTGGCAGCGTGTTTTTTGAGAGTCCCTTTACAAACGCCCCCCTAGACAAACATATCCCTGTGGACGTTTTTGTTCCGGGATGTCCACCCAGACCAGAGGCAATACTTTATGGTGTGGTTTTAGGATTAGAAAAGCTCATAAAAAAGATAGAAGGTGAGAAAGAATGACTCCTGAAGAGTTCTTAGAGATAATTTTAACAAAATTCCCTAATGCTGAGGGAGAAGTTCGTGAAAACAAACTTCCCCATCCAAGAAAGAGGGTTTGGATAAACGTCGGAAGAGAGAACTTTAAAGGCCTTATGAAGCTTATCAAGGAAATTGATCCTAAAGCACAGTTTTCCATAATAATAGCTAGGGATGGAGGAGATTACTTAGAGGCTAAATATCATCTCGAACTATTTTACGAGCAGACTCCTAGTATTTCTCTTATAGTTGGAACTAAATGCCCCAAAGATGACCCAAAACTTCCCACTGTTACAGATGTGTTTCCAAGTGCACTTCCCTATGAAAGAGAAGTTCAAGAGTTTTTGGGATTGTTCTTTGAGGGGATACCCGATCCAAGAAAGCTGTTTTTACCAGAAGACTTTCCAGAGGGCGTTTATCCTTTAAGAAAAGATGAGAAAGGTATCAGCAGTGAAATGATAAAGAACGCAGGTCATCCTTACAAAATGAAAAAGGAGGGTTAAAAATGGAGAATAGAGTTGAATATTGGGTTAAAATCCCAATTGGTCCCATTCACCCAGCACTTGAAGAACCTGAAAAGTTCATCATTACCCTTGATGGAGAGAGAATAGTAAATGTTGATGTAAGACTGGGATATAACTTGAGAGGACTAGAATGGATTGGCATGAGAAGGAATTACATCCAGATACTTTACCTTGCTGAAAGAATGTGTGGGATATGTTCCTTTTCTCACAACTATACGTATTCTAGGGCAGTCGAAGAAATGGCGGGGATAGAGGTACCAGAGAGAGCCGAATACATAAGGGTGATAATAGGAGAATTGGAAAGAATCCACTCTCATTTGCTCAATCTTGGAGTTGTAGGGCATGCTATAGGTTATGACACTGTCCTTCACCTAAGCTGGCTTGCCAGGGAGAAGGTTATGGATCTCCTAGAGGCAATAGGGGGGAACAGGGTAAACTATTCTATGAACACAATTGGAGGCGTGAGGAGGGATATAGAGGATAAGCACAAAAGGGCGATTCTGGAGATGATAAAATACTACCGCGAAGAAGTCATGCCAAAGATTGAGGAGATATTCCTCTATGATCCAACTGTTGAAGCTAGACTTAGGGATGCTGGAGTTATACCAAAGAGAATAGCCATTGAGTACAGCGCTCAAGGTCCAACAGCAAGGGGAAGTGGCGTTGAAAAGGACGTTAGGTACAATGAGCAGCTGGGAGTTTATCCAGACTTGGGAGTTAAACCAATAACTCCAAAGGAATTCACGGGAGTTGTCAAGGGGGACGTGTTTGATAGGATGGTCGTCAGAATTGGAGAACTGTGGCAGAGTATGGAGCTCATAGAGAGGGCTTTGGATCAAATGCCAGAGGGAAAAATAAAGGCATTTCCGAAGGATAACGTAGCTTTGATCCGGCTTAAAAAAGCGGAAGGAGAGGGCATCGGTAGGTATGAGGCTCCAAGAGGGGAGCTCATCCACTATGTGATGGCCAACCCTGGAAGTGAGATTCCAGAAAGGTGGAAAATGAGAGAACCCACTTTTCCAAACCTCTTTGCGGTTGCGAGAGCACTAGTAGGAGAACAGCTTGCTGATGTGCCGGTTGCAATAGCGTCAATAGATCCCTGCTTGAGCTGTACAGATAGAGTAGCCGTTATAGATGCCAAAACCGGCAAGAAAAAAGTTCTTACAGAAAAAGATCTTCTCAAGGCTTCAATTGAGAAAACAAGAGAAATAAATCCCAACATAAAGGCAAAACCAGAACCTGTTGGGGGTTCTTGTGGGGGTGTTAGGCTATGAATATCGTTTATTCAACTATAGGGTTAATAGCGATTTACCTTTACGTCTCCGCCGCTTCTCTCCTTTGGGAAGGAATGGATAGAAAGCTCGTTGCTAGAATGCAGAGAAGAATGGGTCCTCCTATACTCCAACCGTTCTATGACTTCCTAAAGCTGGTAAGTAAAGAGTCAATAATCCCAAGAGACGCCAACAAACTCTTTGAAATCGCTCCGGTATTAGCTTTAGCATCTTCAATAGCTCTATTGGCTTACACTCCTCTTGGATTTGAGCCACTCTTAGCAACGAAGGGTGACGTGATAGTCTTCATTTATCTACTTGGTCTCATAGCTTTCATAAGAGTAATCGGTGCCGTTAGCTCAGGTTCCCCATATGCACAAATAGGGGCTCAGAGAGAGATAATTATGCTTGCTTCCAGGGAAGTGCCTATGATGTTAGGGCTCTTTGCAATACTCTGGCGCTTAAGCAAACTCGGAGTTGAAAAACCCTTTAGCCTGGGAACATTTTATCAGTACAACATCTGGGAAATTGGTACTCCTTTGGCAGTTGTTGGCACATTTGTTCTCCTTCTAGTGTTCCTGCTCTGGCTTGCAAGTGAGATTGAAGTTGGTTACTTCAACATTCCGGAGGCAGAAACGGAAGTAGCAGAAGGCCCCATGGCGGAATACAGCGGAAGACATTTGGCATTATTCAAGCTAAGCAATGCTCTAAAAGAATTCGCGAGTGCCAGTTTGGTTGTGGCTATCTTTTTCCCATGGGGTATAAGCGGATACATCGGTTTAACCGGTATTGCAGCAATGGTTCTTGACTTAGTATTCCATACGCTTAAAGTCTTTGCAGTGCTTTTTGTTAGTATGAGCGTATTTAGAGCTATAACCGGAAGACTCAGGATTACCCAGGCAGTTGGCATGTTTTGGAGCAGGATACTTCCAATGAGTCTAATAGGCGTATTGCTGTTGGTCATAGACGTTCTGGGGGTGATTGCATGAAGATTCCCCCAACTCTCTCCGTAGTTTTAAGCAACCTCTTCAAAAAGCCTGCAACAAACCCATTTCCTCAGAGTGATCCAGTTCCAACTCCAGAGGGATTTAGGGGGAAACTAATTTATCACGTGGATAAGTGTATAGGCTGTAAGCTCTGTATCACCGTTTGCCCAGCAGGAGTGTTTGAATATGTGCCGGAACTCAAAAAGGTGACCCTCTGGCTGGGAAGATGTGTCTTTTGCCAGCAGTGTGTCGACGTCTGTCCGGTAAATGCACTAGAGATGAGCAATGAGTTTCTCTTGGCTACTTACGATAAATACGACGATAACCTCAGATGGCTCAAAAATGAGGAAATTGAAGAAATGCTTGCCAAACAGGGAGGAAAAACAAAGAAGTATCGCATAATTGCGGAGAAATGTAAGGGATGTACACTATGTGCCAGAAACTGTCCTCAAAATGCTATTGAAGGGTCTCCCGGGAAAGTGCATAAAATCGACCCCAACAAGTGTGTTGGATGCGGGATATGTGCAACGGTATGTCGCTTTGGTGCAATAGAAGAATACGAAGAGTGAACGTTATCTCTTTTTTCTGTTACTTTTATGGTTTTTAGCTGAAAATTATGTCCATTTATTGCCATAACTCTCAGATTTTTAACATCACTGAACTTTTTTGAACATTTTTGTATTTTCATGTTCTATTTTATGTAAAGCTTTGTTACCTTTATATTTGTCAAATTACATGTTTTTAACCTTTTGTTAAAGAAACGTATTTAATGGATTTTGGACAAGCAGATAATGGAGATAGTTTGAAATATGCTCTTAAAAGGTTTAAAACCTAAAGTTGAGGTGGGAGAATGCCCTTTACGACATCTTTCCTATGGTCGTTGATTGTGTACCTGATCTTAACAGCAGGTTCCGGTAGTGTTTTACTATGGAGTCCGGCAGAGCTAGTGGCGGGAATTGTAATAGCGGCTCTCATAGGCTACGCAACGAGAAACATAATGGACGAAAGACTTGATTATTTCTTTAATCCAAAACGATGGGTACTTTTTCTGATTTATGCAGTAGGACCGTTCTTTTATGCCATGGCAAAGGCAAACCTTGACGTTGCTTACAGAGTTATAACAGGAAAGATAAGGCCAGGAATAGTGAAAATATCCCCGGGATTAACTAAAGATGAAAGCAGGACTCTTCTTGCAAATTCAATAACCCTCACTCCTGGAACGTTTACTTTGGAAATTGACGATGAAGGGAACCTATACGTGCACTGGATTAACGTTCCGCCTGGAAAAGAAAAGCCAACTCCCGAAGAACTTTGTGGATACTTACCAAAATGGGCAAGGAGGATTGCGGAATGACGCCTGAAAGTTTGTTTATGGGGGCAATGATACTGCTCTTCCTTTCAGCCACATTAACGATGATAAGAATGCTACTTGGCCCAACAATTCCTGACAGGGTTGTGGCGTTGGATGCCTTAACAACCACGACTGCCGGTGCTATGGTTCTATATGGGGTAATTACGGAGCAAGCGGTGATTATCGATGTTGCACTTGTTTATGCTGTTCTTAGCTATATCGCAACTCTGTATATAGCGAGGTACTTAGTAAAGAGAAGGGTGGGATTGGCATGATAGAAGGAGTTTTGGCGATACTCCTTGCAATTGGAGTTGGATTTAATCTATTGGCCAGCGTTGGAATATTGAGGTTTCCAGACGTTTACACAAGGATCCACGCTTCGACAAAATGCACTACCTTTGGAACGATTTTTATAGTCCTAGCAACGATAGTGTACTCAATTTACAGGTGGCTTCCAAACCATGACGCAAGGTGGATTACAATAGGAATCCACTCAGCACTTGTGGTGATCTTCTTAGTACTAACAAACCCAGTTGGAGCCCATGCAATTGGTAGAGCAGCTAGAAAATCTGGGATAAGACCTTATGGTGCCGTAATAGATGAACTGGAGGGATACTATGAACTTTGAAAACTTTTTCTGGATTCTGCAAATCTTCATTGCAATCGGCTTAATAGGAAGCTCAATAGCTGCCATTAGGTTCAAGAACTTAATTGCTGCTGTAATAGCAATGGCAGTCTTTAGCCTAGCTCTTTCCGTGGAGTTCTACGTTCTACAGGCTCCAGATGTTGCTATAGCAGAAGCAGGTGTTGGAGCCGGACTTACAACAGCAATGTACCTTCTCGCTATCAGGAACACCACCGATGAGGAGGTGGTAGAATGAGAAGAGCACTCGGATTATTTGCCTTCTTATCGTTCGTAATCTTCCTTCTGGCTGCAGCTATAAGCTTGAGACCTTTTGGAGAACCTCCTCATGCGGAGATGGACACTTACTTCATAGAGCATGCCCAAGAAGAAGCCTCTGCAAACAACGTTGTTACGAGTGTTGTATTTGACTACAGAGGTTTTGATACTCTGGGAGAGGCAACAGTCCTTTTCACCGCAGTTTCTGGCGTTCTAATGGCATTAAGACACTACGGAGGGAAGGAGAAATGACCACCGCAATCATAAGAACAACAACAAAAATTTTAGCACCTTTAATATTGGTATTTGGTTCGTATATCATTCTACATGGTCATCTAACACCTGGTGGAGGTTTTCAAGGCGGGGCGGTATTTGCAAGCGGCTTAGCTCTGCTGATAGTGGCAAACAACAAAGAAAAGGTCAAGGAACTCTTCGATAAGGTTCCTCTAAGTCAGTTAGAAAGCCTTGGAGCTTTGGGATTCTTGGGAATTGGTGCATTAGGCCTTATGGGATATACGTTCTTGAAAAACGTAATTGCAGACAGCGGATTCCTCTTTGGAGCACCAACACCTAAAGGAATCAATCCGGGTTATCTCAACACCGGTGGAACGCTTTCATACCTAAACATCTTTGTAGGAACAAAGGTATTAGCCGGTCTTACAAGTATAGTTCTGATATTCTTCCTTATACTGAGGAGGGAGAGAGATGAATGGTAGCGTCTTTGTGAACTTCCCGTTTATCGTAGTTGCAGTGCTGCTTGCCCTCGGCTTTTACACAATCGGATTCAAGCGGAACCTCATAAAGGTCGTAATTGGCGTTGAAATCCTTGAAGGAGCAGTAAATATGTTCATTGTTGCGTTAGGTTATGTAAAAGGTGGCTACGCTCCAATCTATACTCAGGCACCGCCTGAAGCTGCAGGAAAAATGGTTTTACCAACGCCACAGGCACTAACGCTTACGAGCATAGTTATCGGTGTTGCTGTAACCGCTCTAATGCTGGCTTTTGCCGTTAACATCTACAAACACTATGGAACTCTCGACGTTACCAAGATAAGGAGGTTGAGAGGATGATTGAGCACTTACCTGCCTTAATGATTGCCGTTCCATTATTTGGAGCATTTACAGCACCCCTATTTAAGAAACACTACAAGGAAGTCTCAATATGGGCAATTATAATAACCGGCATAACTGTAATACTCTCCCTCCTGCTTGCCAAGGAAGTGGTTACCGGGGGAATAATGGTCTACGTCTTTGGAGCAGACAAGCCAACCCTCGTGTTGCCTTCTGGTTACTCTGTTCCAATAAGGATCATGTTTGAAGTAGACGCTATGAGTGCCTTTATGGCAATATCCGCAACGCTGATGAGTTTTATAGGGGCTCTCTACTCCTACAGCCATGTAGAGAGAGAAACAGGTCTTGAAAAATACTACACCCTGTTAATGCTCCTTGAGGTGGGAATCCTTGGCATGGTGCTTACGGGAGATCTCTTCAACCTCTTCGTGTTCCTAGAAATAGCCGGTATAGCGGGATCTGCATTAGTAGGATTTAGGAACTATCGCGGTGAAGCAAGCGAAGCAGGAATAAAATACCTTATTGTTAGTGCTGTAGCTTCTCTAATGGTGCTCTTTGCAATAGGTATACTCTATGGACAGTACGGAAACTTAAACCTCGCATACATAGCCAAGAACGTGTCCTTTAACATGGTTGATATGATTGCGCTTGGATTGCTCTTTACGTCCTTTGCAATGAAATGTGGTGCTGTCCCAATGCACTACTGGGTGCCGGATGCATATACAGAAGTTCCTGCAGGAATAAACCCACCCCTCCTGGTAGCGACTTACGCAAGCCTTTATGCCCTCTTTAGGGTGAGCTTCACGCTCTTTGCAAACGTTGTAGTAGATCTGGCAAGAGTAGGATGGATCATGTCTATCCTAGGAGTGCTTACAATGTTCATAGGCGTTACAATGGCTCTGGTGCAGAAGGACATTAAGAGGTTAATGAGCTACCACGCTATATCTCAGACCGGCTATATGCTTCTTGGTGTCGGTGTTGGTTTGACAGTCTTACATGATCCTTCAAAGCTCGCTGAGTTCGGAAGAGATGCCATGGCTGGTGGAGTGTTCCACATAATAAACCACATAATCTACAAAAGCTTACTCCTAATGACCGCTGGAGCTCTGTTCTACGTTACGGGAACGAGGAACCTTAATGAGATGGGAGGCTTGGCTAGGAAGATGCCTATAACCGCAATAAGCTTCATGGTAGGAGCCGCTGCAATATCTGGCTTGCCGCCGTTTAACGGATTTGCAAGCAAACTTCTCATATATGAGACATCATACCGGCTTAATCCACTCTTAACAGTGTTTGCAATGGTTACCAGTGTTTTAACTCTAGCTTCGTTCGTCAAGGTGTTTGCATCAGCCTTCCTTGGTCCTCCGCTTGAAAAGTTCGAGAGTACAAGAGAAGTTCCTAAGCCAATGGTAATTGCAATGATAATCCTAGCAGCGCTCTGTATAATCTTCGGTCTCTTCCCGAACTTGGTACTTGACAAGCTTGTCTATCCGGCTGTTGATGCGTTAATTAACTTTGCTCAATACCATAGCTGGGGTGGTCTGGCATGAGCTTTACACTTACTACCCCTTCGGGATTTTGGAATCCACTCCTATGGCTGCTATTCCTAGCCCTCTTTGGCATAATAGCCTATCTGATATACTCTAGAGGCAACCCCTCGTATAAGAAGAATACCGAACAGGCAAAGCCCTATTTGAGCGGTAATCCAGAGCCTACAAAGGAAAAGGTTCAGGTAAAGGCTGGAGACATCTATTGGGGATTCATTGAGGCTTTGAAAGGCTATTATAAAGTACTCCAAGCAATCCACACAGGAGACATGAGGGATTACATTTTGTGGTATCTTGGCATTGGGGCTATAATAACATTCATACTAATTGGAGGGGTGTAATATGGGCAAGCTGACCAATTTTAAGCGCTCTCTTTGGGTCTTCCATGCTTCGGGGGGTTCATGTAACGCATGTGATATTGAAATAGTGGCTGTGCTTACTCCGAGATATGACGCAGAGAGGTTTGGAATAAAACTCGTTGGTTCTCCGAGACATGCAGATGTTTTACTTGTCACGGGGGCTATTCCAAGAGACTTTGCTGATAAGCTTAGGCGTATTTACGAACAGATGCCCGACCCAAAGGCCGTTGTTGTAATAGGAAACTGCGGAACCACGGGAGGGGTCTTTTACGACTCTTACAACATAGCTGGACCAATAGACGAGGTAATACCCGTAGACGTCTATGTTCCGGGGTGTCCTCCCAGGCCAGAGGCAATAATAGACGGAATTGTAAAAGCATGGCTCAAGATTGAGAAGCTTGAAAAGGAGCTGGAGGGGAAGGAGAAATGACACTAACCGCTGAAGAAATCCTTGAGAGGTTAAAGGAAAAACTTGGAGATGCGATATTAAACTATGAGATAAAGGAATACAAAATGGGTGTTAAAAGGCCTAGAACTTATCAGGAAATCTGGATGGAGGTTAACAAAGATGCTTTCAGGAAGGCAGTTGAGGCAATATTCGAAATAGACTATCCCCATTTGCACTTTATAGCCGGAGAAGACGTTGGCGAGGTAATCAAGATGATATACTCCTTTGGGGTCTTCCACTCCCACCCATGGGGTGAAGTGAGCATAGTAATGAAGCTTGACCTCCCGAAGAGCAACCTTGTTCTCCCCACGATAACGGATCTCATGATCGGTGCAGAGACTAACGAAAGAGAAATCAGAGAGATGCTTGGTATTGAGTTTGAGGGGCTTAAGAACAAGAGACACCTCTTCTTACCTGATGACTGGCCTGAAGGAAAGTATCCATGGAGAAGAGATGAGTATGGGGTTGAAGACATGATCAAACACACGCATAAAAGTGTAAAAGAAATTAGAAAGCAGAGGGGTGAGCAGAATGGCTAAAACAACTTACTACGTTCCCATTGGTCCAATTCATCCGGCATTAAAAGAACCAATAAGAGTAGAGGCGGAGGTTGAGGGAGAGAAGATAGTGAAGGTTAACGTTAAGAGGGGCTTTGCCCACAGGGGAATTGAGTACATGGGAATGAAAAGGAATGCAATACAAACTTTGTACCTCTCGGAAAGAATATGTGGAATATGCTCGATATCTCACCCTTATGCATTCGTCATTGGCAGCGAAAAGGCTTTAGGCATTGAGGCTCCCCCAAGGGCTCAGTACATAAGGACAATAATAGCCGAGCTTGAGAGAATTCACTCTCACATCCTCTGGCTTGGAGTTATAGCACACGAGATAGGCTTTGATCCGCTCCTCTTTTGGACATGGAAGGGAAGGGAAAAAGTCCTTGATGTTCTTGAAGCCATTACGGGCAACAGGATAAACTACTCCATGTATATGATTGGAGGAGTCAGGAGAGATTTGAAAGAGAGCCACATAAAAGCCTTGAGAGACATGATAACCTATTACTGGGAGTTCACAGAGCACATGAAGGAAGTCTTCTTGTCTGATCCAGTTTATAAGGCAAGGACAAGGGGAGTTGCACAGCTTTCAAAGGAGATGGCATTAAAGCTCAACGTAGTCGGGCCAACAGCCAGAGCAGCTGGCTTAAGGATGGACATTAGGCAGGATATTCCATACGATGCTTATGCGGATATGGACATTAAGGCGGTTGTTCCTCAAGACATAGTTGGAGAAGCAGGGGGAGATGCCTACGATATTACAATGGTGAGGCTTTACGAGATTGAGCAGAGTTTGGATATAATAGAATTCTGTCTTGACAACCTTCCAGAAGGAAAGATACTTGCAATTCCAAACTACGTAGCATTGCTTAACAAGATCAAAAAGACCGAGGGAGAGGCAATTGGAGCACATGAAGCTCCAAGAGGAGAAGTTATCCACTACTTCAAGTATGATGGAAAAAGGGATGGTCCAGCGGTTTGGAAGGTCATAGCGCCGAGCTACAACAACATAAATTCATGGGCCCCATTGTTGCTTGGAGCAGAAGTGGCAGATATTCCGGTGGTTGTGGCTTACATAGACCCGTGTATGTGCTGTAACGATAGGGTGGCCGTCGTGAAGGATTCGAGCGGAAGAATTCTTGACTACTCCTACTTACACAAGAAAGCTGTAGAAAAAACTAGGAAACTCGAAAAGGAGCTGGGGGTGAGAAAATGACCCCCGAAACTCTCTTTTATGCTATAGGAATGCCAATAATAGGAGTATTCCTTGGGTTGGTGTACAAAGGTATTGACAGGAGAGTATCTGCAAGAATGACATCGAGAATAGGGCCTCCAATAAGACAGCCCTTCTGGGACGTTGGAAAGCTTCTCCTTAAAGAAACCGTTGTACCGGAAAACGCAGTAAGATGGATTTTCAACGCAATGCCTATCTTGGCATTTGCTTCATCAATGACTCTCCTCCTTTATATCCCATTCGGCATCTTAAAGGCGCCTTTAGAAGGATACGGTGATCTGGTAGTCATCTTGTACCTCCTAACTCTCCAGGCGCTTGCAATGGCTATTGGAGGATTTGCCTCAGGCAGCCCGTTTTCTTCAGTGGGAGCACAGAGAGAAATGGTTCTAATGATGAGCTACGAAATGCCCTTTGCAATAGTTATAACGGGCTTTGCTCTAATTTACAAAAGCTTTTCGTTGAGCACAATAGCCTCTACCCCCGTATGGAGCATTGTAGGTCCTTTGGGAGGATTGGGAGTTCTATTGCTCTTGATAGCATTCCTATGGGTAACTCCAGCAGAGCTTGCAAAGCTTCCGTTCGATATAGCAGAGGCTGAAACAGAAATAGCAGAAGGTATGCTTGCAGAGTACAGCGGGAGAAATCTTGCCTTGTTCTACCTTTCAGATGCAGTTAGGGGCTTTGCTATGATAGCAATAGAGGTGGTCTTGTTCTTCCCCTTCACATTAAGCTACCTCTTTGGCTTGAATCTCTCGGGAGTTGCGCTCTATATAGCTGAAGGTCTGTGGTTCCTCTTCAAAGTGCTGGTGCTTTATGTTCTAGCAGTAACGCTGGTCAGGACATCCTTCGCGAGGTTCAGGATAGAGCAGGCATCGAGGATCTTTTGGGTATATGTGAACATAATAGCCCTGCTTGGACTTTTACTGATATGGGCGGAGGTGATGTGAAATGCCAACAAAAGCAATGTTCCTAATGATAAAACAGATGCTTCAGAGGCCGTTCACAAACCCATTTCCAGTAAAGCACGCTCCAAAAGACGTAACATCGCTCATTAAAAAGATCCAAAAAGGGGAAGTAAAAATATATCCCCCCGTCCCTGTTCCAGAAGGATTTAGAGGGAAGCTGCACTACGATCCCGAGAGATGCATTGGGTGCAGGCTGTGTATAATGGTGTGCCCTGCAAACGCCATGGAATGGATCCCGGAGCTTAGGAAAATAAGGCACTATGTTTCCCGCTGTATGTTCTGTGCTCTCTGTGTAGACGTCTGTCCAGGTAAAAAGTTCCCAGGAGAAGAAAAGCTGTAAAGGCACTATCCATGAGCGATGAATTCCTCATTGCTGATTACGACAAGTACAGTGACAACCTTATAGAAGAACCTCCCGAAGCTAGGGAAAAAGGTATTTAATTACCTTTTCTTTATTCTTTACCATGATACTCGTCGGAACATGTGGTTTTTGTGAGGCCAAGAAGAGATATTTTGAAGACTTCAGCACTGTGGAAGTTCAGCAAACTTTTTACAAGATCTTACAGGAAAAGACCCTCCAAAAATGGGGAAAAGAGGCCCCGGAAGATTTTGTGTTTTCTATTAAGGGATTTCAGGGTATAACACATCCTCCAAACAGTCCCATTTGGAGACGGAGTAATGTAAAGCTGTCTGGGAATGTAGGATTGCTAAGACCAACAGAGGAGGTTTTTAAATACTGGGAGCTTACACTTAAAGAAGCTGAGGTGTTAGGAGCAAGGTTTATCCTGATTCAGCTTCCCAAAAGCTTTAAAGAAAGTGAAGAGAGCTTTGCTAATGCAGAGAAATTCTTTGAGCAGATAGAGAGAAAAGAGTTTGAAATTGCAGTTGAACTTAGAGGCTGGAGTGAAAGGGGATAAAGAAATTCGTTAGGGAGTTTGATCTCATCGATGTCGCAGACCCTACAATATGGGAACCCACTCATGGGGGAGTGATCAATTACTACCGCCTTCACGGAGCTTATCAGGAAGGAAGGATAATATACAAACACAAATACAGTGAAGAAGAGTTAAGGGCGATAGCCAAAAAAGTCAAAGAGTGGAACGAGGCAGAGAGCTACGTTTACTTCAACAACGTCTATATGTGCGACGATGCCAAGCGTTTTATCCAAATCCTGGCTTTCTAATTTTTACTTTTTTCTTTTGAAAGCCTCGCCCTTTATGGCGGGGGATGAAGTAATCGAAAGACCAGCCTCGGGGCGGAAAGCACTACACCAAAACACTTAAATACTAAACCATACTACTAAATACTGGGGGAGTTACGTGGGAGTAATAACCATCTCCGTTGATGATGAAGTCGAGAAGAAATTCAGAGAACTCGTGGAGAAAAAATACGGGAAAATCAGAGGGGCTTTAGGTGTTGCGGTAACCGAAGCAATGAAACTCTGGATTAAAAAAGTCGAAAGCGAGGAAAAATGAAACGAGCAGTAACCCTGACCTCCTCCCCGCCGTGAACGGTGAGGGTTCCAACGAGCTAACCCCTTGCCAGTGGCAGGGAAGTTTACGGGCGACTCATTCCCTACTCGGCGTTACCGCCTTTCGGTTCAGCCCGAGGGCACGGTCTTGTGCCCGTTACCCCTACCGCAAGCAGTTCGGGGTTATGGTTTCAGAGGCTAAACCTTCAATCTTTGACAGCTCTAAAGGGCAGTTCTTCAAGGACGCCTGTCGGTGTCTAAACCACTCCAAGCGGAGTGGTAACGCGAAACCCCTCATCTCATCGGGTTATTAAATTTGGCCTCTTCGAGGCCTCATTACTTTGTAGGAGTTTAAAAGGGTTTCTATTTGAGGGGCGTGTTTAGTTTCACCCCCTGTTATTTAAACAGTATTTGACTCTGAGGAGGATTTTCAGACCATAACACATTACCCCAAGCAAAATTCGGGTTACAGTAGTCTTTTTCAGAAAACAGGGGATCCTACTGCCAAACCACGTTGTAAACGCACCCCAGAACCCCTCATGAGGATTCCTATACCTGTACTCTTCTTCAGAAAACACTCTATCTCTCTTCTTACTACCAAAACCACCTGGAAGGTTCTTAGTCTTCTTAACAATCGGCCGATAACCCTTTTCCACCACAGTGTTCAGAACTTTCTTTGAATCATAAGCCCCATCAGCATAAAAATTCCCAGAACCCTCCGGCAGGAGTTCAATCAGCTCGTTCTCAGAAGTCGTGATCTTCACAGCAACCGGATACAGTAAACCTGGCAGGATTCTCGTTATTGCCTGAACTTCTATTCTGTCCTTTTTTTATTTGTGATAATGGTTGAGTCTGCTTGAGTGCTGGCGTAGGGTAATTTCTGGAGTTTTTTCAGGAGGTGGTTTTTCAGTTCTTCGAGGTTCAGTTTTTTCTCCCAGTTGTGGAGGGTTGAGTAGTGAATGTTTGCTCCGAAGAATTTTCTGCCGTAGTGCTGGGCGTCTCTGAGGGGTAGGTTGTAGTATTGTTTAAAGAGGAGTATTGCCAGTATTGTTTTTACTGGAAATTTTTTGGATTTTGGTAGGTTCTTCAGCTTTCCTTCTGATTCGAAGTCTGCTAAAACGTCGAGGATTATGAATGCCACGCTTTCAGGGTCTTTGAGTCTGTGATCCCATCTGGGGATCACGACAACCACCTGAAAGAATTCAGCAAAAACCCTAATAAAGGTTACTATAAACACGCCCTTCAAATGAGCAACCTTTTTAAATCAATTAGCTTTAGATGGGTGTGGGCAATGATAATCTGTATAGTAGGAATGCCTGGTTCTGGGAAAGGCCAGATAGTGAAAATTTTTGGAAAGTACGGAGTGCCTCACGTTTCTATGGGGGATATTGTGAGGGAAGAAGCTGATAAGAGAGGGATCCCAAGAACTCCCGAAGGTATGAACAGTGTGAGCATTCAGCTTAGGCAGGAGCTTGGGGACAATGCCGTGGCAAAATTAACGATCCCAAAGGTAAAAGAACTACTAAAGAAGTACAAGGCAGTTATAATCGACGGAGTGAGGTCTCTAGATGAAATTCAGACGTTTAAAGATGCGTTTCCAGAGGAAGAGATAATCATCATAGCTGTACACTCTTCGCCAAGAAAAAGATTCGAGAGGCTTAGCAGAAGAGGGAGAAGCGACGATCCAAAAACATGGAGTGAATTTGAGGCCAGAGACTGGAAAGAGCTCAAGTTTGGAATTGGAAGCGTTATGGCTTTGGCGGACTACTTAATAGTGAATGAAAACCACATAGCAGAATACAAAAGAGAGATAGAGAGACTCGCGGAGAAACTTGGACTAAAAAGCAACAGAGCTACCTCTTGAGCCATGCATCTAAGCCGGTTTGTTTTGAGCTTTGATACCTTAAATCCTCCTTTCTGTATCCAAACGCTTCGAGTATCCTAAGTACTGCCGGCAAAACTTGGTTTTCTATGTAGTAGTCCGGATCGTACTTGTGTTTTCTAGGATCGTATTCTGTAAGTAAAATTACCCTATCGCTTATCTTTCCGCTCCCTTTGAGAACGATATAGCTTATTATTGTGCCCGGTTTCACTTTTATCCCTCTTGCGGCAAGTCTTTTTGCTATCGCGACATGAGGGCCAATGGCTTTGTAGTCCTTTAAATCCCTGGTAATCTGCTCATGGATAACAAGCTTTTCAAGTGGAACCCTGTATTTTGCTATTTTCTCTACAACATCTCTAACAACTTCTACAGCTTTTTCAACACTTCCCTCTTTAAGTATAGCCTCTAAAACCTTTGCCTGAGTCTCCTTAGCTATCTCACTCCAATCTCTCCTTACTACTTCCAAGCCCCTTGTTGTTATCCTGCCCTCTTCATCTATGACTGCATAGCGCTTTTTTGTAACAAAGAATCCTCTCAAGTAAAAGCCCTCATACTCAAGCTCAAGCAGACCTGGAAGTTTGGAGTTTATGTAGTTTAGGAATTCCTTGGCTTTCTTTTTAATGAGTTCAGGCTTTTCCCCGGGTATTGTGGCATAAAAGCCGTCAGTATTGTGTACCAGGATGTTGTTTGCAAAGAACCTATGCGTCTCTTCGACTTCAATGTCATAAACGTAACCCTCGTATGGTATCTCTTCGACTTTTTTCACATGCACAAGATCAAAGCCAAAATCTATGGTATTCCTTTTTACCCTCGCTGATTTTAAATGTTCTAAAAGTCTCTTCTGCTTTCTCTCGATTAAAAAGCCTATCCTTTCAGCAAAACGCCACTTATTTTTGATCCTTAGATGCTTTGAGTAGGTTCCAGTAGAAACACCATTGTAGCGATTTGGAGTAGTCTCAGCAAATATTGAATTTGAAATTCCAACAATCCACAGAAGCTTCCTTACTTCCCTTAGAAAGTCAGCATCAATGTTTGTTAGCCTGATCTCTGGAACTCCCTTCCTGATAGTTACAGTACCATCAGCTGAAAACAGTCCTCGTAGAAATGCCTCTATGTAAGTAACCGGAAGCTCATACATGAACTCTGGAATTTTTCGTCTTCCTTTTTCGTCCTTAAAGTGCCTTTTCATAAACTTTACAAGGCTCTTTGCCAAGATGTTGAAGTCCCCTTTCTCGTTTTTTGGGTAATAGTTTGAGATTACTCCATAAGTTTTTAGGGGTTCCAGAAGTTTTTGCTTTATCTCTTCTGCATCTTTGCCTGTTGAAAGTCCAAGATAATACTCTGCCCAACGAGAATCTCCACCCCAGTTTCCATCTCCTACAATCAATCCTACGAGCTCCCAGAATTTTACTGCTATTTCGCTAGTTTTGGTATTCTCATCCTTTAACGGTGCATTTGGGCATATGAGCGATTTTACTGCTTTGCCTAATTCAAAAGGCTTTACTTCCTTTAGTCTTTCCCCGATTTTTTTGGCAGTTTTCGTTTTTGACGTGTTTAGATAGCCTATGAGAGAATGATCCTCAGTAACATCTATATACCAGCTGTTGGTCAGCCAGATGCGGAACATTCTTTTATTCGCTCTGTGCCTCATCACGTAGGGGACGGGCTTCCAGACAAGCTTTCCGTCATCGTCCAGAGTTAGTGCTTCAACACCTTCGAGAATGCAGTATTCTTTTTCGCCAATGCTGTAGTCCACCTTAGAGAAAAGATCCTTTATTTTCACAAATCTAATCTTTCCGTTTTGCCTTATTATGATCTCACTTTCTCCTGAGACACTGTCCGCATAAAGAACCTTAAAGCCGAACTTTTCCTCTATTTCTCTTATCGTCATCTCTATGTAGTGTCTCCCCCATGCGGTAACGCTTTCAGCACATTCCTTCGAGTACCATCTTGCCTTAGGATACCCCATATAGCCGTAATAGCTGTTGTGAGCATAGAGCAAACCAAAACCAACAAGAAAGTTCTCGTTATCCTCAACGCTTAGGTCATAGACATACCCTTCATAGTCCTTTTCTTTAACACTTTTGACTCTGTCAAGGACAATATCTCCATTAATGAAGAACTCCAAGAGCTTGGCTTTCTCCCTGTTAAGTTTTCCAGAGTCAACAAGCTCTTTAAATTTCTTGAACGTCATGTTCTTTTGGAACTCTTTTCCAAACACGTCCCTAAGGATCTCTTTGGGAATTAAGTTAGAGTAGTATGTGTTTTTCTCCCTAGACGTTTGTGGAAATTGCAGGTCTTCATTTATATACACTCTATAGACCCCACTGTCAAAGCCTATCTTTACAGAGGATATTCCCAAAGAGTTCAGCAAGAACACAAGCTGATTTGCAAGGAGCTCGCTTTTTGTTGAGAGCCTAAACCTTTTTGATGGATGTATATCTCCATCGCCTGTAAAATACGCCTCTAAAAATGACCACCGTACCGGTTCGGGAGAGGTGAGTATAACAGAAGGAATTCTCTTGTTTTCGGCTAATGCTCCACAGAGGCATTTCATAACTAAGTATGCCATCTTCTTTGATATACTTACGCAATTTCTGTCAACTCTAACCTTGCCAAAGAATTTTTCTGCAACATTTTTCATGCTCTCAAGAACATTAGGGTCCTCATTGTAAAGCTTCACCGAATAACTGATACCACCAGTTTTATTTTTTTGTGCACCTGCATAGCCCTCACTAACATAGTAACCTAGGAGCTTCCCAAAATCCTCATCGACTTTGAGAATACAATTCGTTCTAAAGCCATTGAGAGTTCCAATTTTCCATTCTTCGAGCTCTTTTTGTGGGAAGTAAGATATAAAATCCTTGATCTCGTTGAACATTACTAAATACTCTCTCTTGTTTCCGTTGTACTTAACGCTTCCAGCAAGCTTCTCGTAAAGTTGTTTATATTTCTTTAATCTCTCCCAGTCAGTAACTTCATATCCGCGGGGCAGTAGTTTGATAAGGCCTAGTTTTTCGAGATGGAACAAATAGCGATTAAATGTTCTTATCCTTCTATTTTCTTCTCCAAACATCCACCTTAAAGTTCTCAGCATTCCTTTAAAGAAGTTCTTTCTGCCCTTGGCTGAAATCGTCATCACAATGTCGGCTGTTTCTTCCTCGGAAAGATCTGAGATTAACTCGGGAATGTTTATGCTTACCCCTTTTTCATTGAGTTTAATTTTCTTTGGTGCTACAATAAGGTCACCTTCTTTTATCCCATCTCCAGAAACTTCCTTTATTTCTCCATTTCTAACTGTAAACAGACTATGGCCAGCAGTTATGTTAATTTTTCTACCAGAGCTAAGCTGAATCTCATAAGCTTTCCCTTTATACTTATGTCTTATGAGGGCTTTGACTTTTTTGACTTCACTTTCTTTGATTTTTTTGTTGAATGAGAATGCAAAAAGGTTGTTTACTTCGAGAACTTCAGTATTCTCTACTGTTTTAACGTTTTCCTTCTGTTTTTCCATGTAAGAGTTTATAAACTCGCCAATTTTCACGAATTTTATTTCTCCATTTTCAATTATTGGTAACCACTCGTTGGGTAAGATGCTGTTTGCAAGCAATTTAATAGCCCTTTGCCTATAATCGAGCATTTTCTTTTCGATCGGGTCAATTGTGGATTTCATTTTCTTCTTTATATCTTGCCTCATTGCAATTAAGTCCCCGAGTATGGAGGGAATAAAGCCCGGAAAGTCCTTGCAGAACCTATATCCTACTATCGGAGCAACATCGTAATTCTTACAGCCCTCTTTTTCAAGGGTATCTGGGGATACGTTGTGAGTAACTATTATTGAAGGGTACAGACTGCGGAAATCCAAATAAATGATATTTTCCCACAAACCTTTTTCTGGCTCTTTTACATATCCTCCCAGGTAAGTTGTTCTTAAGCGCCGTTTATACTCTTCCTCATCAGGTTTGTTCGGTGCAAGTTCATTCCTCGCGTATGCCACCCTTAAAAGATACCACTCCACGAGGTTGCCGGTGCTTGATCTCGAGACGTCCCATACACTTTGACCTATCAGCTTTGCCAGCTCAGCTTCCATGGGGAAGAATTCCTTCCCGAGCTCATACGTTGCCCTAGCATCTTCCATTGAGTACTGGGCTAGTTTTTTCATGCTTTCTTCTGTTTCCCATATAGCGGCAATTTCCTCTGCTCCTAATTTGCTTTTGGTTTTTCCTAAAACTGCTTCATAAACTGCCTCAAGCGTATACGTTGGGAGGTTTATCGTCCTTCGCACAACTGGGAAAAGATCAAAGTGGATTCTACCCTTGATTTCCACAGCAAAACTATCACCCATCCTCTGAATCTTGGGTTCGGGATGTTCTTTGTCCCTTCCTAAGACAAGCCGAACTCCCAGCTTTTCTGCCCGTTTTATGAGATACGGCAAATCAAAATTGTCCCCATTGTAAGTTATTATCACATCGGGGTCTTTTTCTTTAACAACTTGAACAAAACGCTTTATCATTTCTCTTTCATTGGACACAACATCGACATACGGCAAATCGATATTTTTCCATGTGATTACTCTGGCCTCTTCTTCATCGGCATAACTAATCATTATTATCTCGCCCTTTCCAAATTCATCTCCCTCATGATAAAACGTTTCAATATCAAAGGCAAGGAGCTTAAGCTCCTCGTCTCCCTCCATGGGAATCAAGCCCTTGTCTATGAGATAACGCTTGGCAAAGGGTATGTCATATTCGTAAATGTCAACCACAGCTGGATGTTCCCTTATTTTGCCCCGCATAGCTGGAACGTCTTGGGGATGCTCGAAAATGAGCTTCCAGACTTCAACTTCCCTTCCCAAAAATTTTTTCCTGACTTTCACTGCATCGAGCACTCTCACAGTTTTTCCATGTCTCTCGCCCTTTATTGCCTTTATCTCCTCAATAGCGGAGTCATCTTTGAGAAGAGCATATATATAGGGCTGAAAATGAGGGTCAAGTTCTATTTTAAACTCCCCGTTCTCTTTCTTAAAAATTCGGATTATAGGCTTGCCATCTTTTGTTATGTAATCAGTGTCCAGTATCATAAATACCACCAGATATAAACTGGAGTTCAAATTAAATAAAAGTTCCGCCAAATTTTTAAACCCCCATCCAAATCGAAAATCATGGAGTTGTTCTACAGAATAACCCTTCACGAACTCATTGCAGATATACTGACCCTCATAGAGGAGCGTGAGCTTTCATCAAAAAATGCTTTGGAGAGAGTTTTCAAGAGGGTTAGCGGGAAGGACAGAGAAAGGGCGAGAGGTTTGGCTCATGCTTACGTTTTTGAAATTGAAAAATGGAGGAAGAAAATAGATTTTATCGCGAATTCTCTCCTCAAAGGAACCAGAATCGAGGATCTCGACCTCTACCTTGCGAACCTTCTTAGGATTGGTATATTTGAAATGAAGTTTAAGGGTGTTAATCCAGCAATAGCCACTGATTCAGTGGTTAGAGTTGTAAAGGAAAAATATGACTTAAACAGAGCAAAATTTGTAAATGCTGTTCTCAGAGAGACAGAAAAATTCGATCTGGAAAAAGCTCTAAAAAAGCTTAAAGAAAAGGATAGGATAGAGTATCTAAGCGTAAAATTTTCCCATCCACGCTGGTATGTTGAATACGTAATTGACCTTCTCGGCTATGAAAGTGCGATAAGACTCTTGCTGAGCAATAACAGACCTCAAAGATACTACGTTAGAGTCAATCCATTAAAAACTGACATAGACAAACTTGCGGAATATTTGGAAGAACATGGCGTTAGAACGGCAAGAACCCCAGTTGATGACGTTCTAAAGATTTTGGAATACGAAACACCTATAACCCGCTTGGATTGGTATAAAGAAGGCTATTTTGTTATTCAAGACCTTGCTAGTGCTTATGTTGCCCACGTCCTTGCTCCTGAAAAAGGTGAGAGGGTTTTAGATCTTGCCGCTGCCCCGGGAAGCAAAACCTTCCACGTGGCCCATTTAATGGAAAATACTGGAAAGATAGTTGCCGTTGATTATTCCGCCGAAAGGCTCCAAAAAATGAAGGCAAAAATGAAAGTTCTTGGCGTCAAAAACGTCAAACTTGTGCACGCAGATGGGATGAAATTTAAAGATAAAGAGCCATTTGACAAGATAATTCTCGATGCTCCCTGCTCTTCTTCTGGAACATACAGACAATTCCCGGAAGTTAAATGGCGCTTTGATGAGAAAAAGATAAAGAAGGTTATTCAGGTTCAAAAAGCTATGATAAGAAACGCTTACAAAAATCTAAGAGAAGGCGGGGAAATGACATATTCCACGTGCTCAATAAGAGTCGATGAAAATGAGGAGAACATAAAGTACGCCATGAATAAGGTAGGTTTTGAGCTTGTCGATTATCCATTCTCATGGGGAGAGAAGGGGGTCACTGAGATTGGAGATAAGGTTTTTAGGAGTTTCACTCATTTACACGACTGTAACAGCTTTTTCATTGCAAAATTGAAAAAATAAAAATTAAGACTCTATTTCTTGGATGGCACTTTCTAATAGGCTTATCACATCTCTCTCATAAAGATACGCTCTTCTTACTGCATAAACTCTGGGTAAAGGCACATACTGTTTCCAAATCTTTGCCCTTATGCTCTCAAGATCATCAGTGTGCCAAGCATAGAGCATCTGCTCGGTCGCATTAAGGTGGAGTTCCAACGCCTTTTTTAAAGTTTCATTACTGACCCCAATTTCCTCCGCTTTTGCATATAGCGCTGCAAACTGATCGTATTTGTTAAAAAAGTACTTGCTCCAGATCTGGATCATCATTATGTAACTCCTTTTATCCGCCTTTCCTTTACCCCCAATAAATTTCAAGTCGTCAATGAATGCGAAAGTGTCTACCGAGTAATCATCCTCGTCAGCTATTTGAAATACCAGGGTTATTACTTTTCCTCTATACTTACTTACATCTAGACTCGCTGTGTAGATTGATGTGACTTCATTAATATCGACGGTTGGGTCTGGAGATGTATAGTTTTGAATTCCATCCCCCACATACGGTATATTCCCATTAGGCAAAAGAGCCATGTCTTTAGTAGAACCATCGGGTAATATAACATATGCCCTAAAGAAATCCCTATACTCATCCACACAACATGGAATCTCATTCGAACCAAAGAGCCACTTGAAAGACAAGGTTTTGGCATTAGCAGGAACTTTTAGCTTAATGGTTAAAGTTGCGACGTCATTTATTTCAGTTCCAAACACTGGGTGTCCATTCGGTACTGAGATTCCTCCTGTTGATCCAATGTTGCCGTTAACTGCGTTACTTGCGATTCCAGAACTTAAAATTACGTATGAATTTCCCTCTATTGGGAATTCCAGCTTGTCAATATTGGATATAAAAATTTGACCATCCCCTCCTTCAAAAGTAGCACTTACGAGAGTATTCCTGGAATCCTTACTTAGAATAGCAAGAGCTTCTTGTTTTGCATCCCTTGTTAGAGATTGAGCAGTTGTAAAACCCCCTACACCAGCTAAAAACAAAAACACAATTCCTAGGGTTATCAACTTTTTCAATTCGCACACCTTCCATGCTTCTTTAGTCTAATTTAGAACCTGAAAGTATTTAGGTAATTGGTCATTACCCCTTTTAAATTCAACAAAAATCTCCAAAAGAAGGTATAATGAGATAAACAACGCTATGGAAGTGGCTTTCTCTTCACAGGCCCGTTAGGATACTCTTCCTCAAAAATCTCCGCCGTAAAACGGTAAACTTCTGTATCTTCATCCAACCAGCAGTCCGGTGGAAGGCCTGCCTTCCAGCATGTTTCACTCAAGAATTCCTCTTCATCCCATCCCCATTCAATAGGAACTTGAGGAAGCAAAAGCCCGCTGTAAATCCCCTTTTTAATGATAAGCCCATCCCTTCCAACCTTTATCTTTTTAGGTCTCTCGTGAGGAGGCCCCTCTACCGGCTCTGGAGGAGTTAGAACACTGACTTCTATCGTTAGATTATCAAGTTCGTCAAGTGTTACGGGAGGAAATCGCGGATCATCAACAGCTGCATAAATAGCAGCTTTTATAGTTGCTCTGACTAAGGGATATATTGGATATGGGAAACCTATGCACCCACGTAATGCCTGCGTAGGGAGAACACCTACCCTGTTAAGAGTTACAAAAACTCCCATTTTTTCCCAAAGTTCTGGAGGAGTGTCCTTAGGAGGCTCTATTTCCTTACCAGACTTCAAGTACTCCTCTATGGCTTTTCTGGCAAGCCTAACTAGAAATTCTCCCCACTCATCTTTTATCTTATACATCTCTCTCACCAATACTCTTTTGTTCATTGGGTAAAATAAGGCTTTCCACCGTTAAGCTTAAAAAATCGTCGATTCTAATTTAGCCAGGTGTCGAAAATGGGAGTGATTATTGAATTTGTCATTGTTCCGTTGGGAGAACTAAGCTTAAGCAAATATATCGCCCATGTAGTAAAGCTTTTAGAGGGGAAGAGAGTAAAATATCAATTGACTCCTATGGGCACAATCATTGAAGTCCCAACTCTCAGAGAGGGTCTAAAGATAGTTGAAGAGGCTCATGAAGCAATGTTTGCACTAGGTGCAAAGAGAGTTTCAACAACGATAAGAATTGATGACAGAAGGGACAAGGATAGAAAAATGGAGGATAAGGTAAAATCAGTTTTTGAGAAAGTCCGGGGGGATAAAGATTAAAGTATTGGTGCTTGCCATCGATAGAGATGATGATTTTGGAAAAAAAGCTGGGGTTAGTGGACCTGTTATTGGAAGGGATGCATGTATAGATGCCGCTCTGAAACTTAGCCTTGCCGATCCTGAAGACAGCGATGCCAACGTTTTATATGCTGCAGTAAAGCTATACGACGAGCTCAAAGAAAGGGGAGAATTTGAAGATGTTGAAGTAGCACTCATTACAGGGCATCCAGATGTAGGTGTTAAGAGCGATCTGGAACTACAAAAACAGTTAGAAGAGGTTCTTAAGCGTTTTCCCGCTGATGGAGTTATACCAGTGACAGATGGAGCAGAAGATGAGCAAATATTCCCCATAATAACTTCAAGAATTCCTATCATAAGCACTCGCAGGGTTGTAGTAAAACAAAGCGAAAGCATTGAGACAACGTATTACATTCTGTATCGCTATCTAAAAGAAATCTTAAGTGATCCTGAAGCAGCAAAAATATTCTTTGGACTCCCTGGAATGATATTACTTATTTATGGCATTGCCCGGTTGCTTTCTATAAAATATCAACAGAGTGTTGCAATAATTTCGTCAACCGTTACCGGGTTAATACTCTTTCTCATAGGAGGATACTTCTTCGCAAAGGCTTTCCGAATAAGAGAAGTTCTAGGGAACTTCCTAACCAAGGGATTTATACAGTTTGTTTCTGCTGTTGCAGCAATATTCGTCCTCTTCGCTGGAGCAGTGAACGCTTATCTTAACTTAGAAAGCATTGCACTCCAATTAACCGGTAGGTATCCTGGGACGGAGCTCTTAGGAGCAGTTATCTTTCTAAATGCCATAAACACCCCATTTATCGTTTCACTGGGCGTTTTAATGATAGGCAAGATCGTTCATTCTTACCTGAGAAGGGATTACCATATATGGTATTACATAAGCGGCATTTTGCTGTTGCCGGCATTGTGGATAACAATTGACGTTACTACACTCTATGCCCTCTCAATAGTATCCTTTGCTTCAATTGAATTCCTGAAGAAAGGGCTCATAGCAATTGCCGATATAGCCCTTGCAACCCTTGTCGGAATGTATCTAAGGGATAAAGTAAGAGGATGGGAGAAAGTTGAAACTGAGAGAAGCACTCCGGGAGTATGAAAAAATAAAAGAAGATGTCAAAAAACAAAGACAAAAAATAGCGGAAAAATACACAAAGACCTCTAAGGAGATTGTCTCAAAAATTCTCAAAAATCTTGAGAAGCTTGAGCAGAAAGAGTTGCCCAAAAAGGTTGACCCCCGATTAGCAAGAATTGTAGAGGTTGAGAAGGAGAGATACATAACTGCACTTCGAAATATGGTGAAAAAGATAGAAAACATTGAAGATGTCAAAAAGATACTGCCAGAAATCTCCAAGTTTCATGTTGCTCATGGGCGGCATTTACTCTTGGTCTTTGAGAAGGAAGTGTACGAAATAAACGCCCTTTTAAAGTCCCTATCTAAGGAGTATTCCGCATACCTTGAAGAAATAAATAAAGTTGGTATTGAAAACGTGAAGGCTAAAGAGCTGCTAAAAGAATTGGAAGATCTTAAAAGCCACATAAAAGAAGAGGAACGTTCAAAAGAAAATCTCATGACGCAGTTAAAAAGGCTTCAGGAACAGATTGAGGAGCTCGAAAATAAGCCAGAGTTTAAAGCCCTTAAAGAATCAGAAGAAAAGCTCAGAAGAGAAATATCGCAAAAAGAAATAAAGATCCGTTCTAAGGTTTCCAAGCTTCAAAAACCAATAAAAAGAATGAGAATGCCAGATGCGACTGCGAGAGAATTTTTAAAGGATTCTGCCTATGCCATTCATCATCCAGAAGAGTTTCTAAAGTTGCTCGATAAAATTAAAGACAATCTTGACAAAAAGTATAAGAAAACTGCAGAATGGGCTAAGACAAATTTGGTAAAGGAGTCTCAAGAGCTAAATGCCATGAAAGAAAGATTAACAAAAATCGAAGAGAAACTCTCAACTTTCATAGGTGAAGAAGAAGCCAAAAAACGGGAAATTGAGGAGCTAAAGAAAAAAATCCAAGAAAAGGAAGAGAAAATAAGGTCGTTCAAGAAGCAGATACATGAGCTAGAGGAAGAGCTTAGAAAAAGCATTTCAAAACTTGAACGCATCTTGGGAGAAAAAATCGAGAGGAGTTAAAGTTTTTATATTTTTAGGATTACCTAATTCTGGGTGGTGAAAATGATAAAGATTGACAGGCTGAGATTCGGAACAGCCGGAATACCTCTTTCAACACCAAAGCCCTCAACGATCTCTGGCATAGAACAGGTTAGAAAGCTTGGCTTAGATGCAATGGAGCTTGAGTTTGTGAGAGGAGTTAATATAAAACCCGAAATGGCCAAAAAAATAAAATATGTCGCACAAAAGAACGATGTTCTTCTCACGGCACATGCGCCTTATTACATAAACCTAAACGCAACAGAGAAAGCGAAAGTAGAAGCAAGCAAAAGGAGGATAATCCAGAGTGCCGAGCGTTTGCACGAGGCTGGAGGCTGGAGTGTGGTGTTCCACGCAGGTTATTACTTAAAACAAGATCCATCTAAGGTTTATGAGAAAATTAAGAACGAAATAAAGGACATTGTGAGAGTTTTACAGGACAAAGGAATAGACGTGTGGATAAGGCCAGAGCTGACTGGAAAGCCAACCCAGTTTGGAAGCCTCCAAGAAATAATAAAGCTAAGCCAGGATGTTGAACAAGTTTTACCAGCCATAGATTTCGCCCATTGCCATGCGAGAAACAAAGGAAAGTACAACAGTGCTGAAGAGTGGAGGGAGATACTGTCACTCATCGAGAAGGAACTTGGAAGAGAGGCTTTAGATAACATGCATATTCACATAAGTGGAATAAACTACTCCGAAAAGGGTGAGAGGAACCATTTGAACCTGCAGGAAAGCGATATGAAGTGGGAGGATTTGCTAAGGGTTTTAAAAGAGTTCAGGGTCAAAGGAGTCGTTATAAGCGAGAGCCCCAACATAGAGGGCGATGCTCTGTTAATGAAGAAAAAATATGAGGAGATCAAAGTTTAGAAAGATAATCCACGAGGGAATTCAAAAATATCTCAACATCCTCCATTTCGTTGTACAAGTGAGGAGAAGCCCGTATACCGTAATGACCCAACGCTCCCCTGTGACTGACCTTTATTCCTTCAGCGATCATCTGTTGGTAAATTTCTTCTTCTTTCTCATAGCTCAAGCCTGTTTTTATTGTAACTATTGCCGAGTTTTCCCAGTTTTCGTTACCAATAACCTCTAACCCCAAGCTCAGAGCTTCATCTCTAATCTTTCCTGCGAGCTTGGTGTTGTGCTTCTCAATTTTCTCTATGTTTAGGGCATTTATCAACTCAAGGGCTCCCCAGAGAGCTGTTGCCATAAGGTAAGGCGGACCACCACCAAAGTCAAGCTTTCTCGCATCGTTTTTAAGCTCGAATTTTCCCCAAGGATTCTTTTCGGGCATTCCCCACCACGATGACCACTCTCCCATAGGGGGCTTCATATTCAACAGTCCGGCTAGTGGGGAGGCTTCTTCGATAAGTTCATTGGAGATATACATAATCCCAGAACCAATAGAGGGGTTAAGTAACCACTTCTCACCCCCAGCAACAAAGGCATCGACTCCTTCTCTTTCTGGATATAATACCAAACCACCAGCATGCTGAACAGCATCCGCTATGAGCCATGCCCCATGCTCGTGGGCAATTTTGGATATTTCCTTTAGGTTCATCCTTTGGCCCGAGATCCACTGGACACTGCTCCCGATTACTGCAAAGGTGCTATCATCTACAGCTTTCTCAACATCTTCAATGAAGTACCAGCCACCTCTGTTTTTGACAATCCTGAGCTCCAGACGGTGCTTTTTTGCATAGCTTTTAAGAAGACAGGCGAGTGAGGGGAACTCCATATCAAAGGAGACAATATTCATGCCCTTTCTCGGCTCCAGCGATAAGAGTAATCTCTTCAGCCCCTCTGTTGTCTGGATTGTTAGGGTTAGATTCTCTTTGCTGGTATGAAAAAGCTTTGCTCCCTCTTCGAGGACTTTTTCCATGATCTCTCTGTCTAAAAAGTCCACCGAGTCAGCCCCTTCCTTGAAATCTACCAAATAAGACGAAAAATCCATAATTCTTTTGAGAGCAGTTAAGGGCAAAAATCCAGCACTTGCCGTGTTCAAATAAGCTTTAAAATTCTTTAATCCGGGAAAGAGATGTTTAATGCTCATGCTTCCACCTCAGCTTTTTTCTAACCTTCCATACTTTTCCATTATTTTTATGAGCTCTTCTTTGGGAAGAGCGTAGCGGATGTGATTGTCTCTTCCGCTCATGGTCTTTGCCTGGAGAAGGGAGTTAATTATCGCCTCTTCAATGGCCTCAGCTGTAGCTTTAAAGAGGGGTGACAGGATGCTATCAGGGAGTGCTTTTATGCTTAGTGGATCTTTTTGGTAGTGTTTTACCCTTTGGGCAGTCGAAAAGGCAAAAACTATATCTCCGCTTCCATTGTATGCATAACCCCCAGTTCTTGCCAACCCTAAGGTGCCCCTCTTGGCAATCCTATAGAGTTGTCTCGAAGTTAGGGGAGCATCGGTTGCAACAACAATTATTATGCTTCCTTTCCCTTCTCCCCCTTTTCCGGGCCAGTCTTTCAGCTCCAGCCCTACGGGGACTCCAGCTATCGTTAAATCCTCTCTTTTACCAAAATTACTCAAAACCAAAGCTCCAACGGTGTATTTTCTCCCCTCAATATGCACAACCCTAGAAGAAGAGCCAATACCTCCCTTAAACTCGAAGGCACTCATCCCAGTTCCAGCGCCAACGGCACCTTCTTCAAAGTCTTCTTTTGCGTTTTCAATTGCTTCAAATATGTGCTCTCTTTTGACGTGCTTACCTCTGATGTCATTTAGGTAGGAGTCGTTACATTCCATGACCACTGGATTAACTGAACCTGTACTCACTCCTATGTCCTCATTTTGCTCAAGCATGTAATCTATAAGGGCATCAGCAGCAGTGCCGATGCTTAGAGTGTTAGTTAGTATTATCGGCGTCTCAAGGGTTCCCAGTTCTTGCACTTGAACTAAGCCAACTGGTTTGGCGTAACCGTTCATAACGAAAACATTTGCCAGAAGCTTTTCCTTATAGATATTCCCATTATGGGGGATTATCGCTGTCACTCCCGTTCTTACAGGCCCTTTACCCGGGATAAGTTTTCCTTCGCCTTGGATTAGCGTGACGTGACCAACTTTGACGCCTTTAACATCACTTATTGAGTTTTTCTTTCCATGTTCAGAAACTCCAATTTTGATGCCAAGTTCAGGAGCTTTCATACAGACCACCAATAAGAATACGCCCGAAAAATAAAAGCTCTTCCGCAATGGATAAATACTCCAACACCAAGTTTCTTTGGTGACTAAAATGGTTGACTGGAAAGAGAAACTCGGGTTGGTACACATATACACAGGAAACGGAAAAGGAAAAACCACAGCTGCCTTTGGCTTAGCATTAAGAATGCTTGGAAACGGAGGAAGGGTTATTATGATACAATTTTTGAAATCAGTTAATGTCTATGGCGAACAGAGAAAAGCCCAAGAATGCGGGGTTGTTGTTGAATCCTATGGTTTACCAAAGTTCGTTCACGGAAAACCTGAGCCAGAAGAGATTGAAGCTGCAAAAAAAGCATTAGAAAGAGCTAAGGAAGTTGTTAAAAGTGGCAAATGGGATCTCGTAATTCTAGACGAAATATGTGTAGCTTTGGGATTTAAGATGATAAAAATCGAAGAGGTTAAAGAGCTCATAAAAGAAAAAGCTCCAAATACTGAACTTGTCCTAACAGGCAGATATTGTCCGGTAGAGCTTTATGAATTAGCAGACTATATAACGGAAATGAGGGAAATAAAACATCCCTATACTAAGGGAGTGGTTGCCAGAAAGGGTGTAGAGTACTAAAAGAACCGAAAAGGTTTTAATAACCAATGTGCAATATATGGTGGGAAAATTTTAGTTACGAATTCTTACTTAAATTGGAGGTGATGGAAATGAGCGAGGAAAGGATCCAACAGATTATCCAAGTTCTGAAAGAGCAGGTTGTTCAGGATACGATCGTCCCGAGGAATATTAGGAGGGCTGCTGAACAAGCAATTGAAGCCCTAATGGATGCCAGCAAAGATCCAACCGTGAGAGCCGCGGATGCTATCGCTATTCTTGAGGAGATTAGCGAGGATCCAAACATGCCAATGCACACGAGAACTATAATCTGGGAAGTATTGGGCGCTTTGGAGCAGATTAAATGATTTGCTTGCCTTTTTCTTTTAGATACCATAGCTTTGCACTTTCTTCTACCAATTCCGCTTTGTAATAAGCTTCCCTTAAGCTTTTTCCGACGGTTACTATTCCATGATTCTGCAAAATAACTGCATCATAATGTTCTAGATACTTTGCAGTCTCTTTAGCCAATTCCCAGCTCCCAGCTGGTTTGAACTCAGCTATGGGAATCTTTTTTAGATATATCTCAGCCTCGGGTGTTATTATGGGGAGTTCTTCACTAAGCAACGTAGATGCAACTATCGAATAAGGGGGATGGAGATGGACTATAGCTCTTATATCCCCTCTCCGCTTGTAGCTTTCAACATGAAGCTTCCATTCTGAAGAAGGCTTTACTAAGCTTAGAACGTTCCCATCAAGGTCAATCACGGCTATTTGCTCTTGCGTAAGTTCATCCATAACAGACCCAGTTGCCTTTATGAAGACTTTTCCGTTAAAAAGAACACTTAAATTGCCTCCAAATGCCGCGGTTAGCCCTCTTTCGTGAGCTAGTTTGGAGTACCTAACAAGCATCTCCTTAACAATTCTGCTCATTTTTTCACCACCTTTACCCCAAAGCCGCAGGAGCTACAGTAGGCAACATCTTTCTGCCACACAAGTCCATCAGCTCCACATACAGGGCACACTTCAAGTTTACCGCTTTCTTTCCATGCATCATAGGTTTTCTCACTTATTACAAGGAAGATATCCCCATTTTCCTTTTCAAAATATCCCAAAACAGGAATGCTCTTTAGTTCAAAGGTCTCTGCGTCTATTATAACAGGCTCTAAACCAATGTTTCCTTCAAATTCGAGGTCATTAGCCGGTATTATATCAACTATGTAAGCATTGAGTGTTTTGTCGTAATACATCATGAGCTGCAGGGCATCGCTTAAATCTCCGGAGGAAGAGAATACATCCACGGTTATGTACTTTGCAGATGGGATCAAAAGGGCGAGAACGTATTTAGAGCGGAATAGGGCAAGTCCCCTTCCCAAACACACCTCTTCGAGACCAAGAGAGACCAATATTTTTCGAAGACTCTCTCCATCCGGGATTTCCTTTTCTTGTAATATTTGATCTTTAATTTTTTCGGCAAGGGGCATCGCGAGCATTATCGGTTCGTAGATTATCATCGCTCTCACCACAAGAACTAGGAGGGTTTGTTTTTTAAGCCTTTATTATAGTGGAAAAACAAAAACATAGTGTCCAAAATCAGAAACAAAAAATGAAAAATATTAAACTTAGGTCCTAAATAAAATGTTTATAAACCAAAGAACTATTCCTGGCTTTAGAATTATGACGATTATTGCTATCACTTGCAACACGATAAATGGTATCACTGCCCGGTAAATTTCATCCATTGAGACTTCTTCAATGGCTCCTTTAAAGTAGTAGAGTCCAAGCCCCACTGGAGGAGTTAGATATGACACTAGGAGCATTGAGGTAAATGCTACACCCCACCATAAGGGATCGTATCCTAGCCCAGTTACTGCTGGAGTTAATATTGGAGTCATGATCATGATGATGGAAACTGGATCCACGAACATTCCAAGGAAGAAGATTAGGGCCAGTGAGAATACTAGCACAGTGATCTTTGCCGCTGGGAGAGAGAGGAGCAGGTCGACCACTAACTTTTTCCCACCTATTCCACTGAAAACTGAACTAAATGCCGAACCACCTGCCATTATCCAGCATGCCATTGAGGTGACTTTTAAAGTGACAATCAAGGCTTCGTCTATGACCTTCTTGGTTAACTTGCCCCCTTAAGAAGACGTACACCAAACTTAGGAATGCTCCAACACCAGAAGCCTCTGTTGGTGTTGCTATTCCTGTAAATATTGAACCTAAAACTCCAAATATTATAGCAAGCGGCCCAATGAGATACTTAAGCGAAGCTATTTTTTCCTTAAGTGTAATCTCCCCAGCTTCAAACACTGGTACTTTGTCCTTGTTTAAGTGGCTCCACACTAGTACGTAAATACTGAATATGATAGCCATTACCGTCCCAACTCCAAGTCCTCCGGCAAAGAGCTTTCCTACAGACACTCCTGCAACAGAACCATAAACGATCATGTTAAAGCTCGGCGGAACAACTTGTGGTAATGTACCTGCTGCCAATATTGAACCTATGGCAAGTTTTTTGTCGTATCCGTGTCTAACCATGAGAGGGTATATAATAAGTGCCAAGCTGGCTATTGCTGCTGCTATGACTCCTGACATTGCTCCAATTGTATAACCCAGAATAATTGCTATTACCGCTAAAGAACCTCTTATTCTACCCAAAAGCTTATAGAACGTAGTAAACAATTCATCCGCAATCCCACTTTTTTCAAGAACTGCAGACATGAACACAAACAAGGGCAACGCCACAAGAGCCCAATTATTCATCAGGCTCCATATTCCTTGAAACGTAACATATAAACCATTCCATCCCCAGAAGATCAGTCCAAACACTATCGACGTGAAGAACAACGCAAAAGCTACGGGGATATTCAACAATATAAGCCCAAATAGGAACAGGAACATTACAAACGGCATAAGGGTACTAGCCATGTTGATTCACCTCCCATTGTTTAATCTTTTCTAGCAACATTGGGATGGTCTGGAGCGTTATGAGAACTACCGATATTACTGCGACCCACTTAAACCACCATATGGGAGGCGCAAAAACTATTCCCAAACTAGAATCTACTTCTCTGATCATGAAAGATCTCCATGCGATAGGAGCTCCAACCAAAATCAATATTATTCCGCTTACCATAACTACTCCAATATCTATGATATCAAGCACTTTCCTAACCCTTTCTGGCACTTTTCTGTAAACTATGTCCACTGAGACATGACCGCCTTCATGCAGAGTATATGCCCCACCTAATGTGAAAAGGATTCCATAGAGCCATACTGAGACGAATATTGCACGAGAGTCTGCCATGTTAAGAAAGTATCTTGTAGCTACTTCGTAAACCACTACAAATGTTATCAGTAAGGTGGAATACATAATAAAAAAAGAAAGTTTGGAATTAAGCCTACTTATTGGATCCACGGTCAGCCACCTCTTTTGAGCTTTATCCTAATGCAGCTTCCAATGCATTGGCCCACTCTTCGTATCCTAAGTCTCTCCAAACCTTAACAAGTCTCTTAACGTATTCTTGGGCTTCTGGACTCTTCTTAGCATACTCTATGTGGAGTTGTACAGCAGTTTCAATTATCTTCTGGTTGTCTTCAGGTGGTAGCTTAACAAGGGTTGCCCCTGCATCAATCCATTTTTGTCTGTATTCTCTGTTCAATGTATTAACATAGTAGCTGCCCCAGAGATATGTCTCCATGTTGGCCACTTTAATAATTTCTTTAAGGTCGTCTGGAAGTTTGTTCCATACCTCGGGGTTTACGATCAAGAATGCATGTACTGCAGCTTCACTGTGCAAGTTTACACCTTTTGTAGGCTCCACAATATATTTAGCCACTTCGTGGAAGCCCATCTTGTAATCTGCCGCATAGTCTGTCCACTCAAGCCCGTCTATAGTTCCAAGTTGAAGGGCTTGATAGAGCTCACCAGATGCCATCATCATAGCTTGGGCACCGAGAGTGTTGTAAAATACTGCAGCTAGACCTGAAGATCTTAGTATCATACCTTTGACATCATCTAGCTTGGTTATGGGCTTAGTTGACACTAGAATTTCCGGTTCTCCATAGATCATGGGGCCGATATATACTACACCGAACTTTTCAAAGCTCTTTTGAACAAGGTCTTCAACGGCCTTTACTTGATAGAAGAGTTCATATGGGTTTGAGATAGGTCCGGGTTTACCTCCCGCAAGAGCCAATACTGGGTCTTGAGAAGCTAAATAGCTGCTGTAAAAGATTGCTATGTCAACTACACCGTTAGCAGTTGAGTCCACAATCTCAGTCACTGGGAAACCAAGTTCTCCAGCCTGATAAACTTCAATCTTTATTCTGCCATTGGACATTTTTTCGACTTCATCGGCGAAATGTTGAGCTATTTCAAACCCTGGATCACCTGCTAAATAGAACGTAGCCATTTTGAGCTCATACGTTTCTGCTGGAGCACTAGTTTGGGCTCCTGTGGCTTGAGTTTCTCCTCCAATACACCCTGCCACTAAAGACAGGGTCACCAAAGCAATCAATCCAAACGCCAAATTTTTCCCAAAAGAGATTCTTTGCAACATATTTAAACCCTCCAATAGATTTTCGTCATATTGTTGTTATTACTAAGTATTTAACCCTTTTTGCATACTTGTTCGTCATAACGTCGAGGATATTTTTATTTACTTTTAAATTTTGTCACAATTTTTGTAAAATATTTAGTGCCAATCAAATATTTGATAAATATCAAAGCAAATTGAGCTCAAGTGTAGATTATAAATAAAGTACTAACAAAAATGACAGATCTATTAAAAAACTTTTCAAAACTCACAAATGAATTAAAACATTTTGCATGATATTTGTAAGTGTGACAAGGACTTCAAACAAACTAAAAAGGAATTTTGGTGCGGGGGCGGGGATTTGAACCCCGGAACCCCTACGGGAGTGGATCTTGAGTCCACCGCCTTTGACCAGGCTCGGCAACCCCCGCGCTTGGAGTTTCATTTCTCTATACACCAATTCGGTTTTAAAAACCTTGTGGTCTCAAAGGGCGTGTTTAGTTTCACCCCCTGTTATTTAAACAGTATTTGACTCTGAGGAGGATTTTCAGACCATAACACATTACCCCAAGCAAAATTCGGGTTACAGTAGTCTTTTTCAGAAAACAGGGGATTCTACTGCCAAACCAAGTTGTAAACGCACCCCAGAACCCCTCATGAGGATTCCTATACCTGTACTCTTCTTCAGAAAACACTCTATCTCTCTTCTTACTACCAAAACCACCTGGAGGGTTCTTAGTTTTCTTAACAATCGGCCGATAACCCTTTTCCACCACAGTGTTCAGAACTTTCTTTGAATCATAAGCCCCATCAGCATAAAAATTCCCAGAACCCTCCGGCAGGAGTTCAATCAGCTCGTTCTCAGAAGTCGTGATCTTCACAGCAACCGGATACAGTAAACCCGGCAGGATTCTCGTTATTGCCTGAACTTCTATCCTGTCCTTTTTTTATTTGTGATAATGGTTGAGTCTGCTTGAGTGCTGGCGTAGGGTAATTTCTGGAGTTTTTTCAGGAGGTGGTTTGTCAGTTCTTCGAGGTTCAGCTTTTTCTCCCAGTTGTGGAGGGTTGAGTAGTGAATGTTTGCTCCGAAGAATTTTCTGCCGTAGTGCTGGGCGTCTCTGAGGGGTAGGTTGTAGTATTGTTTAAAGAGGAGTATTGCCAGTATTGTTTTTACTGGAAATTTTTTGGATTTTGGTAGGTTCTTCAGCTTTCCTTCTGATTCGAAGTCTGCTAAAACGTCGAGGATTATGAATGCCACGCTTTCAGGGTCTTTGAGTCTGTGATCCCATCTGGGGATCACGACAACCACCTGAAAGAATTCAGCAAAAACCCTAATAAAGGTTACTATAAACACGCCCTTGTTGAAGAAACCTTTTTAAATGAAGCCGCTTAGCCCATGGTGGACAAGGGGTTTACCCAATGAATCCCGCTAATGAAAGTGGAGGTGGGAGGAAATGGCAACATTTAAGCTTGTAATATCCGATCCAAAGAGTGGTATCGCAAAGCAGGTCGAAATTACTGGAGCTGAGGCAGATAAGTTGATTGGACTTAGAATAGGAGACGAAATAGAGGCTAAGGAGTTAGGGCTTAATTTGAGTGAAATCTTTGGAAGTGAAATTCCAGCAGATGTTAAGCTTAAAATAACCGGTGGAACTGACAAAGATGGCTTCCCAATGAGGCCTGACGTTCATGGGCCAAGAAGGGTTAGAATTCTCCTTTCAAGAGGTCCTGGATTTAGGCCTCAAGAGAGGGGAGAAAGGAGGAAGAAAACCGTTAGGGGCAACACAATAAGCCCCGAAATTGCTCAAATAAACGTTAAAATTGTCTATCCATGAACCTTCCTTCTCCATTCTTTAATCTTTAATTGTCATCGATTAATTTAAAAGTCCTTGTGGTAAGGTTAATAAGGGAGAATAAACCCTTAATTTTGGAGGCGAGGAAAAATGGCAAAGAAGAAGTTTAAGCAGGCTGAGGTTAATATCGGTATGGTCGGTCACGTTGATCACGGTAAGACAACACTAACAAAAGCTCTAACCGGAATTTGGACTGACACACATAGCGAGGAGCTTAGAAGGGGTATCACAATTAAGATAGGTTTTGCCGATGCTGAAATAAGAAAGTGTCCAAGCTGTGGAAGGTATTCTACTTCTCCAAAATGTCCATACTGTGGTGCTGAAACTGAGTTCGAGAGGAGAGTTTCTTTTATAGACGCTCCGGGCCACGAGGCTTTGATGACCACAATGCTGGCTGGGGCTTCTTTGATGGATGGTGCAGTTTTGGTTATTGCCGCAAATGAGCCGTGCCCAAGACCTCAAACGAGAGAGCACTTAATGGCATTGCAGATAGTAGGAAACAAGAACATAATAATCGCCCAAAACAAGATTGAGCTCGTAACGAAGGAACAAGCCATGGAAAACTACAGACAGATCAAGGAGTTCATCAAGGGCACTGTAGCGGAAAATGCTCCCATAATTCCAATCTCCGCCCTTCACGGAGCAAACATAGACGTGCTGATAAAGGCTATAGAGGACTTCATTCCAACACCCAAAAGGGATCCAAACAAACCTCCAAGAATGCTCGTTTTGAGAAGTTTTGACGTCAATAAACCTGGAACTCCTCCCGAAAAGCTTGTTGGTGGGGTTATTGGGGGTTCAATTATTCAAGGAAAGCTCAAAGTTGGAGATGAGATCGAAATAAGACCCGGGGTTCCCTATGAGGAGCATGGAAGGATAAAATATGAGCCCATAACCACTGAGATAGTCTCCCTCCAAGCGGGCGGAAGATTTGTAGAGGAGGCATACCCCGGTGGATTGGTGGGAGTTGGCACTAAGCTTGATCCCTTCTTGACTAAGGGAGATTTAATGGCAGGTAATGTTGTCGGAAAGCCAGGAAAGCTTCCACCGGTTTGGCAGGATCTTAGGTTAGAAGTGCACCTCCTTGAAAGGGTAGTTGGGACAGAAGAAGAACTTAAAGTAGAGCCGATAAAGAGGAAGGAAATACTCCTCCTCAACGTAGGGACAGCAAGAACAATGGGTCTCGTAACTGGATTAAGCAAAGACGAGATTGAACTCAAGCTCCAAATCCCGATATGTGCAGAGCCTGGAGAAAGAGTTGCAATTAGCAGACAGGTAGGCTCAAGGTGGAGACTTATCGGCTATGGCTTCATAAGGGAGTGATTCTTTCCCTTTTTTGGTGATTTTATGAGGAAGTGGATTGTTATTCCAGACACGAATTTTCTTTTAATCCCCGGTCAGTTTGGAGTTGATATAGTGGGCGAGCTTCATAGAATCCTCGATGTGAAGTTTGAGATCCTCATTCCGAACGTTGTTCTTGACGAACTCAGTGTAATAGAACGCAAGGTCAAAGGAAAAGATCTCATAGCTGTTAGAATGGCCAAAAGACTGGCTGAAAAGTTCAATATTGTGGAGATAGGCAGATTTGGAGAAAAACCTATAGACCAGCAGATACTTGAGTTTGCACTAAAAACCCCAAATGTGATAGTATGCACCAATGACAAAGCATTAAAGAGAAAGCTCCGCAAAAACGGCATTCCTGTGGTCTATTTGCGACAAAAAAAGATTCTTGAGCTTGAAGGCATGCTCTCCTAAGGCGGAGAAAGGTATATAACTACGTTTTACCTTAACTCGGCTTAGGTGTTAAATATGCCCTATGTAGAGAGACTAGAGATGAAAGGTTTCAAATCATATGGAAACAGAAAGGTTGTAGTTCCTTTTTCTCGTGGGTTCACAGCGATAGTTGGTGCCAATGGAAGCGGCAAAAGCAATATCGGTGATGCTATTCTCTTTGTTCTCGGAGGTTTATCGGCGAAGGCAATGCGTGCAACAAGGATAAGTGACCTAATATTTGCCGGTACGAGGGAAGAACAGCCGGCCAAATATGCCGAGGTTGCGATATATTTCAACAACGAAGATAGAGGATTTCCAATAGATGAGGACGAAGTAGTCATAAAGCGGCGCGTCTATCCAGACGGGAGAAGTGTTTACTGGCTTAACGGAAAGAGAACCAGCAGAAGTGATATCCTCGATTTGTTGAGCGCTGCAATGATATCTCCCGATGGCTACAACCTAGTTCTCCAAGGTGACATAACCAAGTTCATTAAAATGAGCCCAACTGAGAGGAGAATGATAATAGACGAGATTTCGGGAGTAGCGGAATACGATGAGAAGAAAAAGAAAGCTCTGGAAGAACTAAGGCAAGCAGAAGAGAACTTAGCTAGGGTTGATCTTCTAATTAGGGAAGTGAAAACACAGCTCGACAAGCTCGAAAAAGAAAGGAACGATGCTTTAAGGTACTTAGACCTAAAAGAAAAGCTGGAGATAGCCAGGACAACTTTGCTTGTGGGAGAAGTGAAAAGACTTGAGAATTTAATTGCAGAAAGCCAGAAAAGAGACAAGGAAATCGAAGAAGAAATAAATGAGATCAGCAAAAAGCTGGAAGAGATTGCAAAGGAAATAATCGAAAAGGAAAGAACCCTTAACCAGATTGAAAGAGAGCTCGAAGAGAAAAGTGAAGATGGCATTCTTGAAGTAACGAGGAAGATAAGTGAAGTTAATTCCAAAATAGAGCTGGCAAAGAGAAACATTGAGATAGCGAATAGAGAAATTGAAGAAAGTCAAAGAAGGCTCGTGAAAACGAAGGAAGAGCTTAAGGCAGTTTCTGAGGAAATTGAAAAGAGCAAATCTGCAATAGAAAGATGGAAAAAGAGGAAAGAAAAGCTTCTCAAAGACATAAAGGAAAAAGAGAAAGAAAGGAATGAACTGGTTCTAAAGCTGGCAGAAATAGACAAAAACTTCTCAATAGCTAAGGAGGAATTCGACAAAGTTGAAAAAGAACTTGAAGACTCAAAAAAGGAGTACTACCTCAAAGAAAGTGAAATCGAAAAGATGAACGATGAGATAGAGAGAATCAAGACCAAAAATGCTCAATACTCTGCAAAAAGATTGGCACTTAAGAGTAAGATTGAGGAAACCAGAAAGGAAATCGAAAAGAAAAAAGCCGAGCTGTCAGAAGTAGAGGGTAAGATGGAAAAAATCACCAGCAGGCTGAGAAGACTTGAGAAGGAGCTCGAAGAAAAGCAGCAAAAGCTGGAGAAAATCCTTCCCGAGATTAAAAAAGTAAATGAAGAACTTATAAAAGCCGAGGCGCAAAGAGAAATCAGCGGCAATAGGACACTTGAGGCATTGAAGAAAGTGAACATCCCCGGAATTTACGGCTCTCTGGCGGAGCTTATAAAGGTCAAGGATGAGAGCTACCTCACTGCTGTTGAAGTCGCCCTCGGTTCTCATGCTGACAACGTGGTTGTTGAGGATGATAAAGTTGCAGAGAAAGCAATAACTTTCCTCAAGAAAAACAAGCTTGGAAGACTCACGTTTCTTCCATTAAATAAAATAAAGCCGCGCAAACTTACTGAGACTTCAAAGGGCACCTCCGTTATGGACGTTATTGAATACAATCCGAAATTCAGAAACGCTGTTTCATTTGCCGTTGGGGATACTTTGATAGTCACCGATATGAATGAAGCCAGAGAGGTTGGAATTGGAAAGGTTAGAATGGTTACCCTTGAGGGGGAGCTCTTAGAGAGAAGTGGCGCAATTGTCGGAGGTTATTACAGACCAAAGGCGAAGCTTGGGATAAATACCGATGAAATAAAGAAACGTTTGGAGGCTCTGGAAAGAGAGAAAGACTCTCTGGAGTCCCAGATAAATGCTCTCAAAATTGAGCAGAAGGGATTGGAAAGAGAGTTATTTGAGCTGAGAATGAAAAAGAGCGACCTTTCAAAAGATCTCCAGGTTCTCCAAAAGGAAATGGATAGACTGCTCAATGAAGATAATGCCCTAAAAGAGGAAATCGAAGAAGGTGAAAGGAGAATAAAAGAGCTTGAAGGATTGATTCATCAGACAAAAGGTGAGCTCGCGAAGCTCAGCGGAAGAATAGAGAGACTTGAGAAGAAGAGGGAAAAGCTGAGAAAAGCACTCGACAACCCAGAGGCAAGAGAACTTAACCAGAAGATAAGGGAAGTAGAGCACGAGCTCAGTGCCCTTAGAGAGGAGCTCAGCAAAGTTGAATCAAAGCTTGAAAACCTCGATATTAGGATTAACGAAGAGCTAATTCCAAGAAAAGCTGATCTGGAGGAAGAGATTGAAGGGCTTATAAACAGAATAAACGCCTTCAAGGCCAGCATAAGCAAAAACGAAGAAGACATTGCCAAACTGCAAGAAGAGCTTAAGAGGCTACAAGAGGCAGAGGAGGAAGTGAAAGAGGAGCTTAAGCATCTTAGGGATGAAAGAGAAAAACTTAGGGAGGAAATCTCGCAGTTAAGAGAAAAGAAGGAGGAGCTCAGAGATACCCTGCAAAAACTCAGAATTGAGGCAAATTCACTCAAGATAAGAATCGCTCAATACGAAGCCCAGCTCCAGGAGAAGAACAGAGAGCTTAAGCATCATGACGTTAAGCTTGTTAAAGAAATCCCACTCGACTTGGAGAAGCTCAGAGAGGAAATAGATGAGATGGAAGAGGAAATTAGAAGGCTTGAGCCTGTGAACATGAAAGCAATTGAAGATTATGAAGTTGTAGAGAGGCGTTACCTTGAGCTCAGATCAAAGAGAGAAAGACTTGAGGCGGAAAAAGACAGCATCGTCGAGTTCATAAATGAAATAGAGGCGCAGAAAAAGAACGTCTTCATGAGAACGCTGAATGCCATTGCAAAGAACTTTTCAGAGCTGTTTGCAAAGCTTTCCCCCGGCGGAGAGGCTAGGTTAATACTCGAAAATCCCGAGGATCCCTTCAGCGGTGGACTGGACATAGAGGCAAAGCCAGCTGGAAAGGAAGTAAAGAGAATAGAGGCAATGAGCGGTGGAGAAAAGGCATTGACAGCATTGGCTTTTGTCTTTGCAATTCAGCACTTTAAGCCAGCCCCGTTCTATCTCTTTGACGAAATCGATGCCCATCTTGACGATGCAAACGTAAAGAGGGTCGCTGATCTAATAAAAGAAGCCTCTAAAGACAGCCAGTTCATAGTAATAACCCTCAGAGACGTCATGATGGCTAATGCGGACAAGATAATAGGGGTATCAATGCGCAACGGAATTTCAAGGGTTGTAAGCCTAAGCTTGGAGAAAGCGATGGAATACTTAGAGAAGGCAAGGGCGAAGAATGCAAACGCCGCAATCTAGGTGAAAGAAAATGGAACACAAAAGAGAGGAAGAGATAACCCCCATTGACATCCTCCTCCAGCTCGTCACAATGGGTAAGGTAGACCCTTGGAACATAGACATAGTTGATCTCACAGAGAAGTACATCGAGAGGATTAGGGAGATGCAGGATCTCGACTTAAGGATATCTGCCAGAGCTATTCTAGCTGCTTCCATCCTCCTTAGGATGAAAACTGAAGCTCTGCTTTACGGTAATGAGGAAGAGGAAGAAGAGAAGGAAGAAGAAAGGATAAGGGTTGAAGTGGAACCTTATGTACCTCCTTTGAGAAGAGTGGAGCGCTATTATACGCTTGACGATCTCATTGAAGCCCTCATGGATGCACTGGAAGAGGCAGAAAAGAAAAAACCCAGGAAGAAAAAGAAAGTTGAGATTGAAGAAGAGATATTCGTTGTTGATGACTTCAGAGTGGACATAGAGAAGCACGTGAACAGGCTTTATGCAATAGTCAAAGAGCTCTACGAAGAAACAAAGGAGAAAATATCCTTCTGGGAGCTGATATTTGACCCAACTCCTAAGATAATAGCAAGAACATTCCTTTACTTGCTGTTTTTAGCAAACATGGGAAAAGTCGAGCTTATTCAAGAGGAACCCTTTGGGGAGATATTCGTAATTCCCACATAATCCCTCTCTTTCCTTTTTGCAGGCCTGAGTGTTATGGCTAGCAAAGGTTCTTCTTCTCCCACATAGATAACTCTCTTCTCCCTGTTTATGTAGAAGTAAAAGGTGCCATCGGGAATTTCCTTTAAAAATTTCCTTGGAGTTGTTTTCTTTGCAATCTTTTTGTCTCCCCAAAATACGCACTCGTAGGTTTCTTCAATGTCTTTGACTTTCTCAAAAATTTCTTCAGTAGGGAGTTTTCTCCATTCCAGTTTGGAGCACACGAGAGACTTTCTTTTATCCGTGAATATAACGATCTTATCATTAACCTCAATTTTTTCTGCTCCTTTAATGAAATCCAAAAGAGTCGAGTAAATTTTTTCATATCTTCTGCTTTTTGAAAGGCGTTTGATTATTCTCTCCTTGGCATGGTTTGTGAGCAGCATAAGAACACCAAGAAAAATTTTAATGGTGCCGGGGGCGGGCTTTGAACCCGCGACCTCCCGGTTTCCCAGGCTCCCCCGAAGGGGAGCAGCCCTATGAGCCGGGCGCTCTGACCAGGCTGAGCCACCCCGGCACTTCCGCATATACCTCTTTGTACTTTGTTTTTAAATCTTTCGCCGTTTATTAAATAACTTCAAGTATGAGCTTAAGGAGTCTCTTATCATTTACCGCTATTATGTTGAGCTTTTCCCTTGCATCTAATCTAAACTTTATTTCCTCTCCGCTATCGTCGGTTATAATAGCTCCAGCTTCTTTTGCGATTATGTAACCTGCTGCTATGTCTGTCGGCCTTACATAGTTCCTTATGTCTATTACACCGTCTAGAGAACCTCTAGCGAGATAAGCAAGCTCAACTGCTATAGCACCTAAAACCCTCGTTCTCTTAACTTTTTCAACAAGCCTCGCTCCCCTACCTCTTGTGTAGAAGCTTATTGAGATGGACTTTTCATTTAAATGCCTAACTCGTATTCTCTCCCCGTTTAGATAGGCTCCCTCACCGGGAATTCCTTCATAAACGTTCTTTGTGATGAACTCGTAAATCATAGCATAGACGGGTTTTTCATTTTTGAAAACTGCAAAGCTGAATCCAAAGATAGGGATGCCTTGGATAAAGTTGAAAGAACCATCGATGGGGTCGACAACAATAGTGTATTCACTTCCAGCCTCTATGTTCCCAATCTCCTCACTTACTACGTTTACGCCAAGGGGTCTGAGATACTCCAGAACAACGTCTTCTGCAACTTTATCTACGAGTTTAGTTTTGTCCCCGCTCGGGCTAAACCCGATGAATTCTCCAGCCTTCTTTGTTCCAAAGAGAGGCATTACTTCTCTTTCAATATCCTTTGCGAGATTTAGGGCTATTTCATTCCATTCATACATATCTAAACCCCCATAAGCATTCTCAAAAGATTTCTCGTTCCAGGGGCAAAGCCGAGGATAAACATTACCATCTTTATAAAATCCATAAGCTCCTTCTCGCTTTCGCTCTCCTGAAGCTCTTCCATCAGGTAGAGGGCGACTATTAAAACGGAAAACTTCAAAAGGTACATAACTGCGGCAGTTCCGGTTAGACTCATGAGGTACCTCGGCAGCACGTGCTGCTCCCAGTAGCCGAGAAAATCAACCCCTACAAACGTTGTCGTTGCATCGTAGAAGTGGGCATAGAAAAGGTAGGAGTTTTCTCTCACGAGCCTTATCCTCTTGGAAAGGAGATAAACCACAGCCAGGGCAAGCGATGCAAAGGGTATGAAGTACTTTAAAACTTCGAAGTTAAAGCTTACTTTGTCCAGATTAAAAAGCAGGAGCAGAACTTCCCCACCAACGAGGGTCCATCCAAAGTAAAGGAAAACTTTTCTCCAGTCTTCAAAGAATTTGTGGGTTATTAAAAGAGCGGAGAAGGTTATTGCAAACACGAGAAAATATATACCCGGCGTAACTGTGAGATAAGTCCTAGGTATTATCGTCGCATCTGTAAGAGCCCTCCCAAAGGCGCCCAGAATCATGTAGGGGATTAAAGCCCTAAAGAACGCGTTGTCATATTTTATGCCAAGTTTTTTAAGAACCTTGTAAACCCCAAGGGCCGCCAATCCAAGAATTATTGCATATGTAAGGGTGTTCACAACGTTGTAGCCTTGATTATACCTTATTGGGTCTATGAAATATCTCTGAAAGATCTCTCCAATACCCATTTAATCACCTGAATGAATATTCCGGGATTAGTTAAAACTTTTTCCTCCAATTATTTTTTAAGCTCTGAGGGAGAAGAATAGAAGGGGGATGATCATGCATTTAATGGAGCTACCAAGGGAGGTTCTTCTTGGTGAAAACCTTAAGGATAAGGTTAGCCAAGTTGCCAAGCGGCTCAAATTGGGTGAAAAGGCTCTAATTCTCTACGGTCCAAAAACTAAGGAAATCGCCGGAAAAGATGTGGAAAAGCATTTAAAGGATTTTTTTGAAGTAGAGGGCCTGATAGTGAAGGAAGCTTCAATGAAGGAAGTTGAAAAGACCCTCAACGTGATACGGAATGAGGGCATAAACTGGGTTATCGGTGTTGGAGGAGGAAGTATAATAGATGTAGCAAAGCTGGCTTCTTTTAAGGCCGATATTCCCTTCATAAGCTTTCCTACAACTGCTTCTCACGATGGCATTGCAAGCGCAAACGCTTCAATAAAGGATCTCGGCACCAAAACCTCAGTGAAGGCTCGACCCCCTGTAGCGATTATTGCAGATGTTGAGGTTATAAAAACCGCTCCCTATAGGTACCTTGCAGCTGGAGTTGGTGATATGATAAGCAACCTCACAGCGGTAAAGGACTGGGAGCTGGCCCATAAAATTAAGGGAGAATATTTCAGTGAATACGCTGCTTCGCTTTCTCTTATGAGCGCAAAGATGGTTATCAAGAACGCTGACATTATACGATTGGGCAACGAGGAAAGCGTGAGAAAGGTGATAAAGGGATTGATCTCAAGCGGTGTAGCAATGAGTATAGCCGGTTCCTCCAGACCTGCAAGCGGTGCGGAACATCTTTTCAGCCATGCATTGGATGCAATAGCTCCAAAGCCTGCCCTTCATGGAGAGCAGTGTGGGGTGGGAACAATAATAATGGCTTATCTGCATGGCCTTAAGTGGCAAAAGATTAGGGAAACCTTAAAGAAGGTTGGGGCACCTACTAATGCATACGAGTTGGGGATTGATCCAGAGTACATTGTGGAGGCATTAACAATAGCCCACACAATTAGGCCCGAGAGGTACACGATTTTGGGTAAAGATGGCCTCACAAGGGAGGCGGCTGAGAAAGCGGCTAAAATAACGGGTGTAATATGATTATCCTTCATAGGAGGTGTTAAAATGGTAATCACGCTGGTTGGAGAAAAGCTTGCAAAACCCGGGGCAGAGTTCATCTATTACGGCCCAGCAGATCCATGTAAAAGCTGCAGATTGGCAAGGGTCTGTGTAGGCAACCTCGAACCTGGAAGGAGGTACAAAGTTGTAAGGGTCAGAAACATAGAGCACTCCTGTCCCCTCCATGAGGGGAAAGTAAGAGTGGTAGAAGTAGTGGAACCGGCAATAGAAATAGCAATAGAGCCAAGAATTGCAATAGTCGGATCAAAGATAAAGCTGAGCTTTGTGGATTGCAGTGATCCGGAGAAGCAAAACCTTGTTAGACCCGAGGGGCTTTTTGAAGGTGATAGTGTCAAAATTCTTGAAATTCTTGGGGATTTTGAATGTGATGGGAAAAAATACAAACTTGCCCGTGTTATGCGGGAAAAAGAGTGACTACCTCTTCTTTTCTACTTTTGTGAAGGCTATTAGCTCTTCTTCAAACACTTTCAATTTGTAAGCCCTCAGCTTCCCGAGGAGGAACATCTTTATGGCCTCCATGATTGTCTCGCGTCTTTTCAAATTCTTTTGAGCCTCTTCAACGCTAACGGCTCTAAATTTGAGCTTTCCTCCCGGCCTTGTTTGAGCTACTTTTGGAACATCTATCCTAGCAACAACTCCAATCTTTGCATATCCTCCAGTTGTTTGTCTATCAGCGAGCATTATTATCGGCTTGCCACTTTTTGGGACTTGAATAGAGCCGAGGGGAATGGCATCGGTGATTATATCGGCACCTTTTTCCGAGTGCTCTATTGCCGGCCCTTCTAGGCGATACCCCATCCTATCGGACTCAGCTGTTACTTCATAAGTTGAGCTCAGGAATGTTTTAATGCCTTCCTCTGTAAAGTGCTCCTCTTGTGGCCCTAAAATCACCATAACTTCACTCTCGTTCGAATATTTCGGCACAAACTCCTTCGGAAGCTTTTTGCCTTCCTTTTCGGTTAAAATTGCGTAGCCCAAGCTTAGAGTATCCCCGCTTTTCAATGCCCTGCCAAAGTTTGCCCTTATATAGGTGGAGCAGCTGCCAAGAATTGGCTCACACTTTATCCCTCCGGCAAAGGCTATGTAGCCGTACATGCCACTTTTTAGAGTTCCTACCTCCAACACATCGCCCCTCTTTGCCCAGTAGCTCTCCCAGGGGTTAATAGGGATGCCGTTTAGTTTTGCATCAACATCTCCTCCTATGGCGAAAACCGCTGAAAAATGAAACCTTATGGTTGGTCCCCTCAGGACAAATTCAAGCAGAGGTGTATTATCCTCATTCCCTACGAGATAGTTTGCCAATCTGGCAGAGACCTCATCCATAACCCCACTTACCGGCACTCCGAACTTTTGATAGCCTGTTCTTCCCAAGTCTTGGATTGTCATTAGCGAAGGAACGTTAACAAGCTCTATCATTGTTCTCGCCCCATTCTTGCTTATAAATCTCCCAGAACTCTTCGTCACTTATAGGCACAAACTTAACGTAATCTCCAGCCTTTACTATACTTGGCGGGCTTTTAGAAGGATCAAAGGTTTTCAAGGGTGTTCTTCCAATTAAGCGCCATCCTCCAGGGCTTTCTATGGCATACCATCCCGTTTGCTTCCCAGCTATGCCCACACTCCCGGCTGGAACTTTTAAGCGCGGCTTCTCAAGCCTTGGTGTTGCAATCCTCTCGTCCATCCCGCCAAGATAAGCAAACCCTGGTAGAAATCCAAGCATATAAACTCTATAGAGGGGCTTTGAGTGTATCTCAATGACTTCCTCAACCGTTAGTCCATTGTACTCCGCAACGAACTCTATGTCCGGGCCGAACTCTCCTCCATAGGCAACAGGTATCTCGATGATTCTCTTTTTCTCCTCTCTGGACTCCGCAGAAAGGAAGGGCTTTACGGCTTCGAGAACTTCAGAGTATGAGACTTTGAGGGGGTCGTAGTAGATATAAACGCTTGTGTAAGTTGGCACAACTTCAATGAGCCACTCTGGAGCTGCTTCCTCAATTGCTTCCGCAACGGCATGGACTTTTTTATTAACCTCTTCATCGATTTCATCGCCAAAAATTATTGCTATGGCTGAATCGCCAGCCGGTTTAAAAATTGGAAACATAGAAATCACCTATAGTCAGGTTTTAGAATATTCAGCCCAGAAATCTTTTCAAAATGCCTTGTGTTGTAGGTTACAATTGTTAGTCCATTTCGTAGTGCAGTGGCGGCTATTAATGCATCAGCAATACCTACTTGGTAATCTCTTCGAAGCTCGCCCCCGAGGATTGCTATCTCTTCGTCAAGTGGAATTACATTAAAGTGGGATAGAAATCTCAGTATCTTCTCTTTTTTAACGACGTCTCTGGTTTCTTTTCCTGAAAATATCTCTGCGATTGTTATTGTCGAAATGTGTATCCCTTCCTTCGAGATTTTTAGTAAAAATTCCTTTGATCCAGCTACTCCTCGAAGGATATCAATTATTATGTCAGTATCCACTAGATACATCTCGATCCCACTCTTTTCTAAGCTTTTTGAGATCTATTTTCTCACGTATAATCCCAAATACTTCTTCAATGTCTTTTTCGAGTTCATCTATTATGACTAGCTTGACTTTCTTTGGAGCTTTTACCTTCTTCACTGGCTTAAATACTCCATTTTCATATATGGCATCAACAATGTTCGGCATATTCCTTCCCCGCAGATGTTATTGTGTTGATTCATTATTAAACTTTTCAGGAGCCTAAACAAACTTTCCCATAGGAACGACTTTCACTCCCTCTTCTTCGAGGCGCTTTCTTATGTATGCTGTTATCTCAACAGCTTGAGGATTGTCTCCATGAACGCAGATTGTGTCCGCTTTGAGCTCAACCCATTCGCCGTTAATAGCTTTAACACCCCCGTCTTTGACCATTGAGATTACTCTCTCGGCTATAAGCTCTTTATCATGAATAACTGCTCCCGGCTTTCTTCTTGAGACGAGGGTTCCATCTGGATTGTATGCCCTATCGGCGAACACTTCGTGGGCTACTTTTAGCCCCATCTCTTCTGCAATCTCCAATGGCTTTGACATTGAGAGCCCAACGAAAATAAGCTTCTTGTCGAAATCTGCAATTCCCTCTAGGATTCCCCTTGCAAGCTCTTCGTCTTTAACCAGAGCGTTGTAAAGTGCTCCATGGGGCTTAACGTGCTGGAGCTCCAGCCCTTCGGCCTTCACGAACGCATATAATGCCCCGACCTGGTAGAGAATGTAGTTCCTTGCCTCCTCCCTCGTTATGTCCATGTACCTCCTTCCAAAACCCATTAAGTCTGGATAACCCGGATGTGCCCCAACAGCGACGTTCAGCTCTTTGGCAAGTGTTACAGTTCTTCTCATTACCATTGGATCGCCAGCATGCCAGCCGCATGCAACGTTTGCCGATGTTATGTACTTCATAACCTCTTCATCAAGACCCAGCTTATACCTCCCAAAGCTTTCACCAAGGTCAGAGTTGAGGTCTACTCTCATTGTTTCCACCACCCAATAATAAAGCGATAACCCTTTAACCCTTTTCTCCAATTACACACCATGCTTGTTATAGACGCTGCAATATTCATTCAAGGGGTTGATGTTGAAGGTGTTACAAGCCCAAAGGTGCTTGAAGAGATTAAAGACCCGGAATCCAAGGTATTCATTGAAAGCTTGATTAGTGCGGGAAAGGTTAAGGTTCTCGTCCCCTCAAGGGGGAGCATAGAGGCTGTTAAGAAGAAAGCTTTAGAGAGTGGGGAGCTTGGAGAGTTAAGCGAAGCAGATATTGAAATCTTGGCCTTAGCTTATGAACTCAAGGGAGAGATTTTTACCGATGACTACAACCTTCAAAACATTGCAACACTTCTCGGCTTAAAGTTTAGAACGCTGAAGCGTGGAATAAAAAAGGTCATAAAATGGCGCTACGTCTGCATTGGGTGTGGGAGAAAGTTCAAAACTCAACTGCCAAAAAACATATGTCCCGACTGCGGGAGTAAGGTTAGATTACTCCCAAAAAAGAAGAGAAAGAAGCGTCAGCGCTCATAGGGTTCTTCATCACTCCGCCAGAGTTTCTCATCATCCGCCTCTCTTAACTACTCCTGATTACCTTTATAACTTTCCGGAATTATTGTACAATTAACTAAACTCCTCAACCCCTAAGCGTTGCTATTAACCTTTTCTCATTTAGCAGCAGATTAATAGCATCTTTAACATCCTTAACCACTATATCACTTGCCAGCAATGCCTCGACACTGGCTCCTTCTTCCCCTATTACGCATATGGCAAGCTCGGCATTCTCAAGCATTCTGACGTCGTTATTGCCGTTGCCAACTCCAATGTAGGGTTCATATTTTAATGCTTTCTGGAGCTTTTCGTTGCCATCTTTGACCTTTTCTATTTTAACCTTCATGCCCTTAAACTCGTCTTCCAGAGTCCCAAATGTATCGGAGCTTAGAACAACGATCTCGTATTTTTCGCCAAGTTTCCTTAAAAGCTCCTTTACCTCTTCCCTTACTTTTCCTTCAAGGCCTAGTGTTCCATTTAAGTCAAATATAACTGTTCGTGCGGTTATCCTTCCATAGTTTGGAATCTCCATTCTGTCCACCAGGGAAGTTTAGCAAAAATGCTTAAAACTTTGTTCTCAACATCCAAGTGGTGGAAGAGTTGTGAGAGTGGCATGGGGAATCAGTGGGGCTGGGCACTTGCTTCTGGAAAGTATTGAGGTACTAGAAAAATTAAAGGACAAGCATGAGATCAAAATATTCCTATCCTCGGCTGGAGAAGAGGTAGCCAGAATGTATGGAGTTCTCGAAAGGATAGGAAGCTTTCCTCTCGTTAGGGAATCCAAACAGGGGCATTCGTTTCCTTCATGTGGCGCTTTTAATCTGGGTAAATTTGACGTCTTTGTAATATCCCCCGCAACTTCAAACACGGTTGCAAAGATAAGATTGGGCATAGCAGACTCTTTGCTTTCATGCTGTGCATCTCAAGCCTTGAAAAGTAGAGTGCCGTTAATACTAATCCCAACAGATTCCAAGCCAGTTGTGGAAACCAAAGCCCCTAACGGGGAAATCTTTAAAATCTATCCGCGCAAAATTGATCTTGAGCATCTCGAAGCGTTAAGAAAAGAAGGGGTAGTAGTTCTTGATCACCCTTACGATGTGGAAAAAGCTTTAGAGCGGTTTTTGTGAACATAGTAGAATTTTCCATCTTTTGTTACTGTTACGTAGTCTGGGGTGTATTTTGGACCATAATAGAGGTTGTGTCCATCCAGTCTGTACCATAAAGCTCTTGCCGCTTCGAGCTTGTTAAGTTCATCTAAAACGCTCAAGTTCCCTTCCTTTACCATCTCCAGCAACCTCTGCACATATTGCTCGCTTATGTTGAAAGTCACGTAGGAGGCAAAGAACTCATATCCTGTGATCAGCTCTTCCATGAGGTTTTTGTAGGGATACGCTGGGGTTACAGATATATTAAAGCGCTTGTAAAAATCCTCCACTGCAGTAACATCGGGTCTGTAAGGAAGTATCCCAAGAACCATCATCTCTACCGTATCGTCATAGTATCTCCTAAACCAATCCCGATCATATGGATAAAAAAGGTCCTCATTTGATATGTAAGGATCTTTTCCAAGGACGTAAAGGGCTCTATAGTTGCTTCCGACCAAAAGGGGCACATCCCATATCACTATTATCTCTGAGTGATCGAGCTTCCATCCGCTAATGCTTGCCGGAATCTGAAGTGCCCACGCTTTGAGGTTGAAGTCCATGAAAAGGTTGTTCATGAGAACAACTTGAGTCTCTCCATCGTAACCACATATGCCTGATCTTAGGGTTTTTATTACGGGCAAATCGTAGGAGTGGACGTAGCTGTTTACAAAATAGGCTATGTGTAGGGGGGTTATGGAGTAAAAAGGCAAAGGTTTGTTGTAAAATCGGAAGAAGTCTTCTTTAGCTCTTTCATAAAAGAATTTCATGGCTTCTCCCATCTTAATCTTCCCATACCTATCAAACCCCAAATCCGGATAAATGATCTTGTATATATGGAGGGGTTTGTAAGTAGCCGCTGATCGCCATATGTGCTCCAGCTCTTTCCTGCTGTAAGGATGGGCATTCTGAAACCATTCGCCGCTTCCATCAAATTTTATCTCAAAAATTTCTGGGTAGTGGGAAAACTCCACTCGGATTGAATTGGAATTCCCATGATAATCCCTCCCTTTTATCGTTATGTTATACTCCCCCCATTCCAGGGGAAACTCTATTATTGAGCTGTAGGTAAGGGATTGCGTTTTAATGTTGACTTTGTATTCCTTCTCCTCCACATTAATAACGAGCTCCTTCGGGGATTCACATTGTCCCTTATTGTAAACGCAACTTTAACTTTCTCCCCTTCACTTTCTATAGTTCCCCATATTTTAGGAGCTTTCTTATCGCTTTTCTGCTCTTTTTGAAAAACTTCCCAACTGAGATTTACCTTAGTGATTTCAAATCTCGCCGAGTTTTCTATGAACCACTCCCTAAAGGTTTGGTTGGTGATTAGGTAGCTCTCTATTGAGCCAAGGCTTTCAAGAAATTCTTCTATCTCATAAGGCTCGAATCCATCTATTATTCCATTCATGTTGTCTATAGCGTTTTTCACGTCAGGGGGAAGTTCATAGAGGGCCATGTGAAGATCCTTTATTAGGGCAATATAATTCTGCAACGTACGGGCGGCGTAGATGTTTTGAGAGTTTTCTATGCCGTTTCTAATCCTAGGTGGCAACTGGTTGTAAGTTTCAAGGAATTCGCTTACCTGATCCTCAAATATTGTTACCTTCTTAGAGAATTCCTCAAGCGTATAGGGGCTTTCTGAAAAAAGAAAACGAATCATGTCATCTCTTAGGGGGTATGAAACTTCTTCAAGAACTCTGCTGACCCTTTCGCTTAAATTTGCGAGGAGAATTAAGTTGTCGGTCTCTACTTCATCAAGCAGTGTACTCCTGTATTTGTAGAGAGGGTATATTTTATTTGCTATGTCTTTCTCTTCTTCGCTTAACTTCCCATCATCAAGAAACCCCAGCTTTGAGGCAATCTCATATATCTCCTGGTCTCTTTGGGTGATCTGTTGCGGAGGAGGCTGTACAGCTCTCATGCTCCAGAAAAGGAGGATTAAATACGCCAAGAAGAGTCCAATGAGAATTTTTTTGGCATCAACAACAAATTTTTTCCCCATGTTTTATCATTATCTCTCAATGCTTATCTACTTTTCTTTTGCCAAAATTTAAATATCTGGGATATAAAAATACAGTGGTGATTGTAGTGAGGATAATCCGTTTTGGTGTCTCGATGCCGGAAGATCTCCTAGAAAAGTTTGATGCCATTATAGAGGAAAAGGGATACGCTAACAGAAGTGAGGCTATTAGGGATTTGGTGAGGGATTTCATAGTTAGACACGAGTGGGAGGAAGGGGATAAGGAAGTTGCCGGAACTATAACCATTGTTTACAACCATGATGAGGCCGATGTGGTGAAAGAACTCCTTGACATGCAGCACGATTATGTGAATGAAATTATCTCAAGCCTTCACGTTCATATGGACGAGCACAATTGCCTCGAGGTCATTGTAGTTAAGGGAAAAGCTAGCAGGATAAAGAGAATAGCCGAGAGGCTAATTAGCCTGAAAGGGGTAAAGCATGGAAAGCTAGTCATGACCACTACGGGCAGAGAACTGGTATGAAAAAGCTTATAAATTTCTCTTTTATCATCACACTTGGGTGTGCCGGGGTAGCCTAGCTCGGTAGGGCGGCGGACTCGTAATCCGCAGGTCCCGGGTTCAAATCCCGGTCCCGGCTCCATATCCTCGTTTCTTATCTTTGAATCTATGCGGTGATAATCTTTAATTATATCTTTGAATCTATGTAGATACGGGTAGCTAGTGGATGAAGTTGGATCCTAGTTTATGTATATTGTGCAGAGGCCGAGGATGGTGCGGCCTTGCATACTGCCCCGCAATAGCAAGAGCTCGGGCCACTTTACGAATTAGGCGCTCTGTTTCTTCAAAAGTTATTGAAGGTTCAACGCCTCCATCGGTCTTTGTTGGTAGAATTGGTTATCCATACGTGAGAATAGGACCGGCGACACCTCCCTTGATGGGGGATACGAGCGTTTTTGATTTTCCTGAGATGTGGATTAATAGAAAAATAGAGGATATTCTCGAATATCGCTGGAGCCTGATCACGGGGATCAAAATAGCAAACGTCAAAAAGCCGGAAGACAGACTTATAGAGGAGTTAAGACTTTTGGCCATGAGTTCCAAGCCCGTTGATATTGAACTTGCCCTTAAAAAACCACCGAGGCCTTTCATGACGTTCAGTGAGCAAGAGCCACCGCAGGGACCACGATCGCCCCTTGCAAACATGAAGGTCATTGGAAATCCCTCAATTCCAAGGCCTGTAGAGAAAGTCTATGATGATACAGATTTGCCGGCATTTGATGCCGTTGTTAGCCTTTATGAATCGGGATTACCTGTTTCATATATACAGAAGATATTCAGCACCGGTGCATTTGGAATTAAAAAACAGAGAAGACTCGTCCCCACAAGGTGGAGCATTACTGCCGTGGATAGCGTGCTCTGTAAAAAGCTCATCAAGGAGATAAAAGAATACAATCCACTAAATGAGATCCTTGTGTTTAGATATCGAGTTCACGAGAATCTCTTTATTGCCATTTTATACCCAGCAAAATGGAGTTATGAATGGATGGAGGCTTGGTGGCCCGGCTCCACTTGGAATCCAGGTTTGGATAATGTTGTTATCGAAGGGGATTACGAGGATTACCACGGGAGGACAAGCTATCCAAGCATAGGTGGCTGTTACTACGCAAGCATGCTTGCGACTCTCGAATATCTGAAGAGAATAAAACGGCAAGCCACTGCGATACTTCTTAGAGAGATTTATCCCGGCTTTAAGATACCAGTTGGTGTATGGTTTGTTAGGGAAAGCGTTAGGGCAATGTTTAATTCTCCACCTGTTTTGAAGACAGACAGCCTAGATGAAGTTTTGGAGTTTTTAGAAAAAGAAACAAAGCTTAGAAGTAATAGATGGTTCTCTTCTTCAGTGCTCTTGAGAAGAATACGATTCACTAGACCCATTGACGAGTTTTTGAAGAAAGATTGAGAGAGCAAGAGATAGATGGCAAAGTGTTATAGCTTTGTTTAGTTAGTATATGGGGTCAAATCGGAGCTAATCATGGTTTAAACATCTAAAAAGCGTTTTTATTAAATCCTTACGATAAGTATCTAAATGTTTTATAAATATAAAACTACTTTGTTTCATGTTATCTTTCAAACTTTGACTCGAATTTTTTACTTTTAATGATTTTTAATATAATACAATTTAAAATAGTATTATAGTTGATAAAACTTAGAGTAACATAACTTTAAAACATTAAATTGCACGTAAATTACATTTTATTAAAGTAAAATTTTGCAAATTTTTACCTAATGCAAAAATAATAAAACTTACTAATCATACATTTAGCTTTTCGTGACACTCACTTCTGTTTTGGAGTTGATGTACACTATTAGATATGCTTTTAAACTCCTGATGTGTTATAATATGAGGTGATAAGACGTGTTGGACATACTCGGTTTTATTTTCTATGCTGGAGCTTCGCTTGTTATCCTATTTATAGCAGCGTTTTCGGGAGGTATATCAAGAATACTGGCCCTCCCAGCAGCGCTTGGATACATACTACTGGCCTTTTGGTCAATAGAGCAGGCAAGTTCTGATATAATGAGAAAGGACAGGAAGAGAGATGCGAGAATGATACTCCTCTTGAACATAGTCTCCTTTGGATTAGGGGCGTTGTCCTTCTACATCTACATGAACAGTATAGTTACGCCAATACTGTTGCTTGGACCAGCGTTCGTGATTGGCCTCTGGAGATCCCTGCGGGAAAATAAAGGGCCTTGAAATTTTTCGCTTTTCTTTGTTTTTGATGTTCTTCTTTGTGCACGAGTTTTGGATATAATGTGCCTTATATGACAATTATGTATAGTGGTAAAAATAACAAACGTTAAAAAGAATGCCGACGATAATCCTAACGGTGGGACACGTGGGAGCTGACAACCTCATAAGGAGCCAAAAGCTATTTCTAGGGTTGACACCATGGGAAAAAGATGAAATTCTGAAACCTTTTAGGTGGTATTACTCAAAACTTCGGAGGTGAGTGACATGGAGTCAAAAAATACGGGTTTTTTCGAAATTAGCACTAAATATCCCTCTCTTGTACCCCTAGCGGTGGAAATACTAAAAGTCAAGGCTAAGGAGGCATGTATAACTAGAAGCAACCTTCGTCCATTTATTAGGGAAAATCAGAAGACGAGAGAACTTGAGCTTGTAATTCCAGTTACATCCCTTTCAAAACTTGAAAAGTGTGTGCTAGAAGCTGTGGGATTCCCAAAAAGACCAGTCCGAGTTGGAGATACCATGATTATAGCTATTGTTGTAGGCTCATTTGAACTTGGTCAACTTGATCAGGAGTTAATGCAGATGCTCCGCACGCTTTATTATACGCTGACATGTTGAATATTTATTAATTATTACCACTTGTCGTTGTAAAGGGAAAAATTAATGATAACTCCGGCTTATACAAGAACAACTCCCCAAACATTGTGAAACCATGTTTCTAGGGCAAACGCCCTAATGCAGGCACAAACTTCCATTTATACAACTTTAAGTCGTAAAAAATTTGTGTTTTGTAATTCACAAAAATAATAATGTTAAACTTTCTATTAAATTTTAAATAATAAGCAACTTATAATAGTAATAAATTTATTTTTTATTTTTGTGTTTTTCAAATTGTAATATATTGTAAATATCACCAACTCACTTTATAGTAACAAATTCGAGTAAAAGTTGAAGATAAAGTAGGCACATCCTTTTCAAAAATACCACTTAAAGTAGTAAAGAATTCCGGAGGGTATTTATACTATAATGACGCTAAAATCTTCCGGGGGGAAGAGACATGGAAAATACCCAAATGTTCGTGTGTCCCTTCTGCGGTTACAAGGCAAAAAGCTTAGAGGAACTAAAGCAACATATTCTTGAAAAACACACGCTGAATAGAGAAGATGTGAGAGGTATTAGATTCATTCAAAAATATTAAAAGCATCTTCTTGCTTTTTATTTATGGTGGTGCCTATGTTCAAAATAGTTGAGAGAAAAATCGGATGGCACAAAGACTTTGACAGCTCCCATTTCTTGGCTTTGCCTTATGAGAGCAAATGCCTTAGAATTCACGGGCATACTTATAATGTTGACGTGGAGATATGGGGAGAGCTAAACGAAAACGGCATGATATTCGACTTTAACCATTTGAGCAATCTTATAAAGCTCCTCGATCATAAAATACTCATCAGTGAATACTGGGTAACTGACAAGAGGGATGGATACGTTGTTGTGGAAAAAAACGGCAAACATTTGGAGCTTCCTGAAAATGAAGTTGTAATCCTCAACAAGCCAAACGTGACAGCCGAGTATATTGCGGAGTGGTTTGCCGAGAGGATAGCGGAAAAAGCGGGGGAGAACGTGAAGAAGATAAAGGTGAGGATTTGGGAGGATCCGAGGAGTTATGCCGAAATTACATTGAGTGTTTAAGTATTCTTACCTAAAAAGTTAAGTTACCCTGCTCCATAATTTAGGGGGTGGTTGAGATGAAGTTTTCAAGGGGTAGAAACTTTCTGTTTAGAATACCTGAAGGAAAGGAGTTTTTGAGTGCTGTAAATGAATTTGCAAAAAAGCACAACGTGTTGATTGGAACTATCAGTGCAATTGGAACCCTCAAAAATCCAAAAATCGGATATTTTGAAGAGGAGAAGGGACAATACAAGGTAATTGAGTTAGAAGGAACCTACGAACTGGTATCTGCCTTGGGAAATATAAGCATAAAAGACGATGAGCCCTTTGCCCATATTCACGTGAGTCTAGGTGATAAAGAGGGAAAACTATTTGGCGGCCACTTGATTGAGGGGGAAGTTTTTGTCGCTGAAGTTTACATTCAGGAGCTCCTTGGTGAACCTCTAATAAGAAAGCCCCGAGAAAATGGGTTGGCTCTATGGGATGCTGAAGAAGAGTGAAACAAATATCAAATTTTCTTTCTTATTCTATTTCGCTGTATCTCCACTTTGAGTAAAGTATTTAAGGATCCATGATGATGTAAATACCATGACAAGAGTGTTTAAAGTTAAAGCCAAAATAAGTCAAGAAGTTCCCGAATTTGGAAAGGGGGTCAGGTATGTATCTCTGCTTGTGCTGGCAGATGACGAAAGTGATGTAAAAGTCTTTGCAGAGAAATATTTCCAAGAAGAAGGCCTCAAGAAGGAAAATGTTGAAATTTTAGATATAGAAGAGATAAAATTCAAAAAAGGAGGGGTTCTGGGAGTAATTATCGGATAATATGGTGGTTGAAAAATTAAATAATGTCTTGATTTGTGTTCAATAAAACTAATAGACTATTCTAAAGGACTTTCTTTGTTGAATTACCAATTAGAAAGATTTACTCTGGCATATTTCTAATCATGACTATAGACGCATGGTTATAGGTGGATGAAAGCCATACTGTGTTCTTAGAAATTTTAGAATAGTGATTTTTAGAAAAACTATTTAGGCACTAGATGTAGTTTAGTTGGAGGTGGGAAAATGAAACCGATCATTGGAATTGTGGCTTCCTTTGACTGGGAAACCGGTGCCCTTACCATAAACGACACTTACGTCAAAAGGATTAGAGAAGCCGGTGGGATACCTGTTGCAATTCCACCGCTTTTGGGAATAACAGATGTTATCGAGGCGATAGATGGGCTTATAATTCCCGAAGGTCCTGATATTCACCCAAAGTACTATGGGGACACTCTCTCTGATAAAATAGAATGGCTTGATATACAGAGGGATGAATTTGAACTTACATTAATTAAAGCCGCCTTAGAGAAAGATTTGCCCATGCTGGGAATAGGTAGGGGAGCACAGGCGATAAATGTTGCCCTAGGAGGTAGTTTGTATCAAGACGTTAGCGAAATCCCAAAAGCCATAAGGCACAATTGGCTTAAAAACGGAAAATTCTTGGTACATCCCGCTGCAAAGGTTCATGAAGTGAGGATAAAGCTGGATTCTCTGCTCTTTGAGATACTTAGGGAAAACCTGAATGTTGAGTCCACGAGCGAGGTTTTTATAGGGGTTAACAGCTTCCATCACCAGGCTATTAAGAAACTTGGAAATGATGTAAAACCGGTGGCATATGCAGAGGATGGAATAATAGAGGCCATTGAAGTGGAAGGAAGGTTTGCAATAGGAGTTCAGTGGCTGGCTGAGTACCTTGACGAGATGGAACCACTTTTTAGGGCTCTTGTAAAGAAAGCTCTTGAATACAAAAAGAAAAAACTTGGCCTTCTAGATCCTAAAAACAATTCAATAGATCTCCCCGTGGAGGAGCTGTAATACCAGATGAGAACCATCGCAGCTGGGGTAGGAATAATAACCCTCTCTGCAGGAGCCGAAGGTTATGCCTCTCGCTTCTATCTTTTTTCTCGCCTCCTCTAGAATCTTAAATCTTATGTCTTTTGGCAGGTAATAATAACCACCTATTCTTTCCCCTTTCTTGTAAAGGGGTGCGAGCTTTTTCATTAGCTCAGGGAGCTTTGCCTCCATTCTCTTCCAAGAATCCGCTCGGAGTTTTAAAGTTGACACAGTTATGTGGGACACAAAGCTCAATGCATCAAGGGTCTCATCAAAGTCCTCCCAAGTGTAAAAAGGTATTATCGGGTCGATTCGAGCGTAGACAGGAATACCTTCCTTCTTTGCTTTTTTCAATGCCTTGATTCTTTCCCTCGGCAAGGGTGCGTTTGACTCTAGAAGTTTCGCTTTTTCCTCATCTACCGTGGTGACTGTGATTCCAACAGCGCACTTCAGGGTTCTCAAAATGTCCAAATCTCTCTCGAATAAGTTAGATTTCGTCAAAATTAAGCATGGGATATCGTATCTCTTGAAGAGTTCAAGCACCTTTCGGGTTATTCCCAAATCCTTGTCTATTGTTGGATAAGGGTCTGAAGAGTAGGAGAGGGCTACTATAAATTTCCTGTTAAATTTTCGGAGTTCCCTTTCTAGGTTTGGGAGGAGGTTTTCTTTTATCCTCACTTTAAAGGCCCTAGGAATGTAAGAAGTTATGTAGCAGTAAACACATGCATGATCACAGCCCGTGTAAATGTTAAGGGTATACTTAAAGGGGCATGTGCAGAGCTTTGACTTCCAAGGATCGAAGGGCCTTATGTACATACACCATAGGTTCACAAAAGACATTTAAAAATTTCCTGCCATTCTATGGTGGTGGTTTTATGAAAGGAAAGGTTAGGTGGATAGGGGATTCCAAATTTGAAGCGCTTACAGAAGAAGGTGGAAAGATACTGTTCGGGGAGAAAGGCATATCGCCGATGAAGACACTCCTTCTCAGCGTGGCTGGATGTACGGCCATAGATGTAGTGATGATACTCCAAAAGATGCGCGAGCCTCTTGAGGATCTTGAGGTTGAAATAAGCGGAGAACGGAGAGAAGAACATCCAAAAATTTACACTAAAGTTCACATCCACTATAAAATCTATGGGAATGTAAATGAGGAAAAAGCGAAGAGGGCTATAGAGCTTAGCCAAGAAAAGTACTGCTCCGCTTCAGCCCATCTCAAGCTCAGCGGGACGGAAGTTACTTACTCTTATGAGATTATTAGGGAAAAAGTTTAAGTCTCTTTTTCCAATTATATTATGGTGAATTGGATGAGAGGAGAACTTATCAGGGTTTTAAGTGCTGTTGAAGAGAAGGCTAACGAGCTTAAGATGGATGGATTCGAGCCGGATTTGGTGCTCTTTGGAAAGGAAGCTTACGAGTTTTTAAAAGCACAGGTCAACGAGGAGTTTGGGGGAGAGGATGCAGTTTCTGAAATTTCCGGACTCAAAGTTAAGGTTGTCGAGGAATTTGGGGAAGATGCCGTTGTAATTGACTCAAAAGTCCTTGGTTTGGGTCTTGGAGGGGCAAAAAGAGTTAAGATTATCAAAGACTAAGGGAGTAGCCGCTTAAGATTAGCAAGCCAAGTGAAACCGCCATTATGTCTGCCAAGCTTCCAGGGTTTCTTAGGTCCTTCTTTTCCCTTAAGAATTCATCAAACTCTTCAAGAGTGAGTTTTCCGGAAAGGGTTTCTTTTGCTTTCTTTTGGACGAGCTTCGCCTCCTCAACTCCGGCTTTTCTTACGATTAGAGTGTCTATATGGCGAGAGAGAAGCTCTAGAAATGCTTTGATAGTGGCTTCTTCAAGTGAAAGTCTTGAGGTTAGCTCTTTAAGCCTGTAAAAAGTTGAATAGCTAATCCTATAACCTGTGAGCCATTCCTTAAAAATTAATTCCCTCTCGCTTGAAATTTCGGCAAGTTTTTTGAGGTTTATTTCATCTCTGAGAAGCTCTTCAAAGGAGGCATCGTCGTAAACGTCATATTTTACACCTCTCTTAATTCCTTTTGGGTTTGCGGTTCTTATGGCTTTGTAAAACTCTACACTGTCTTGGGGGGAGGAGAATGCAATAAGCTTCTTAGCCTCTTCTTCTGCATCAATGCTCCCTGCCCAAGTTAGTGCGATTGCAAATGGAACCTCGAGGGTGACTATTCCAAAATTGGGGTTTGAGTTTTGGGCTTTCCTGGAGTTTTCAATGGCTTTTCTTATCAGCGCTCCTATTCCAACTTCTGCTGGTGAAATTTTGCCTTTCCTAATTAATTCTCCCTTCTCTGCAGCCTCAAAAAGAACATCCATGACAGCTGTATGGGCAAAAAGGAAATGGTACAGAGTAAGGTCTTCAAAGTCTCTATATCGGTTTACGTTCCCCGGCTTGGGTATTGTTGCTTCGAGCAGAGAGCCGAGGGAAAAGGCCTTGACGACTCTCCACTTGTCCATAGCCATCATTCCACGACTATTTTTCCAATGAAGTTTTTGACTATCAGTTTTAATGTTTTCTCCCCGCTTTCAAATCCCTTGTTTATGGTTAGTGAAGTTAGAGAGCCTTCAATCATGGGGACTACCTTGGTGCCAGCTGGAGGAGAAATGTTGATCTCTCCGCTTCCCCTGTATATTCCAATTTGGGAACAGTACTCCTCATTTTCCGGGCATCTCTCCAGTTCTACTTCCATATCCCCAATGAAGTTCCTCGCAACGAGTGAGCTAAATGCCCCTGAAATTGTGACGTCACCAACAACATTGTCCAATGTAAGCGAAGAAATTTCTCCCAAATCAACCTTCACGTCTCCAACTGTGTTCCTTAGGGCTAAGGATGTTATCTTACTATCTCCGACTTTTACTAAGAGTTTTCCATTTTCGTACTCTCCACACTCGGCACATGAAATTCTCAAGGTCTCGCCTTCTTCTATCTTCACCGGCAGATTGCTTAGAACCTCTATCCCATTTGTTCCATGTTCTACTGTTATCTCTGCGGCAATGTTCTCTATTACTATCTCCGAGGAGTTAAATTTTCCAAGTGTCTTTATCTCTCCGGCATCTTTGAAGGAAAATCTCCATGAATAGTATGAGCCAGGAGCTACGAGGAATAGCGCCAGATATAAGATAAAGACTAACGCTAAGGTTGTTCTTGCAGTTTTGTTCTTGATTAGCACATAAAGCCCTGCAACGATGAGTACTACTCCCCAGAATGCCTTTTTGATGTAGGGAGCATATGGAAGAAGGTAGTTGTACACCTCTGGTCTAATGCTTTTTAAAAGAATCAACAGACCCAAAAAGGTTAAAAATAACCCAAGAAGCTTTTTCATTTCTCATCCCCTCGCTATCAGGTATAGACCGAGTAAGAGGATAAGCAATGCAACTATCTCTCTCAGTCCGAAGATTGGAAACGGTATGAAAACCTTTAAGAGGAGCACTGCCCCTAAAAGGACAAGAGCGATTCCAAAAAGCTTTGTGTCGTCTTTTTTCTCTACTTTTGGAGCTTTTTTGGTCAGTTCTTCAACTTTTTCTCCAGCCTCTTCAGCTAGCTTTTCGATCTTTTCTGGAATTTTTTCTGCAGTTACTGCTTCTTCCTCTTCTTCGGGCATAACTATAGCCATTAGGAAATACGCCAGGATGAAAACTGGCTCAACGAGGCAGAGAAGGATGAAGAGTACCCTCACTATAGTTGGATCAACGTCGATATATTCGGCTATTCCTCCAAGAACTCCCAAAAATATTTTATTCTTTTTACTCCTCTTGAGCCTCTTTTCCACTTAACTCACCTCCATTTTCAGGTTCTTCAGGTATTACAATAGCTAAAAGAAGGTATAGCAATATTGCAGTTCCCACACTTCCCAGGAGCAGGATTATAAAGAGTATCCTGACAAGGGTAGGGTCTACGTTAAAGTATTCCCCCAATCCCCCACAAACTCCGAAGAGCATTCTGTTCTTTCTACTTCTGTAGAGCCTCCTTTCCATGTAAGCCCCTCCTTTGCTATGGCTATTTATGATTGGGCATTCACCTATATAATTTTAATCTTCTACCAGTGTAGTGGCACTACGAGTTTCAATGGTCAAAAGGAAAACTGCTGTTGCTCATCCTTGAACAGAAAGAGCTTTATACCAGTTCACCAACAATTTTTAGGTGAACCTAATGAGCAAACTTATACTAATAAGACATGGTGAAAGTCTGTGGAATAAGCTAAACCTTTTTACAGGCTGGGTTGATGTGCCTTTGAGCGAAAGGGGAATTGAGGAAGCTTTAAAGGCTGGGGAACTTCTAAAAGAGTGGAAGATAGATGTGGTATTTACCTCAGAACTTGTCAGAGCAATTCAGACTGCAATGCTCGTTATGAGCAAAAACACCTCCGGCGTTCCAAAGATAGAGCATGAAAACGGAAAAATGAAAGACTGGGGTATAGTATATGGAGAACACGGGAAAAATTACGTCCCCGTTTATAAGTCGTGGCACCTCAATGAGCGCTATTACGGCAAACTGCAGGGTTTTAACAAGGATGAGGCAAAGAAAATCTACGGAGAAGAGCAGGTTTTGTTGTGGAGGAGAAGCTACGACATAGCCCCACCTGGAGGGGAGAGTCTTAAGGACACTGCCGAGAGGACAATTCCTTATTTTAAAGAAAAGATAATCCCGGAGCTTGAAAAGGGAAAAAACGTACTTGTCTCTGCCCATGGAAACAGCTTACGCTCAATAGTCATGCACATAGAAAAGCTAACTAAAGAGCAGGTTTTGAAGCTTAACATCCCTACCGGAGTGCCGCTTATTTATGAGTACTCTGAAGGAAAACTTGAAAGGGTAGGCTATCTCTATGAGTGGGGCTATGATAAGAGCCTTCACATAGAATAAAAGGTAAGAAGAAGGCGATCGTGATCAAATTATTTCGACTTCAAATCCTACAACTTCTATCCCTAACTTCCTTCTCGCTATTTCGAGGGCTTTCTCTACTTTGCTAACCACAACTATCTCCTCTTCGGGAATGGAATTCCTCTTGTAGTAGACTATTCTCGCGAGCATGCTTTTCACCTCTTGTATCACTTTGAGTGATAATACAGGAATACCAAATCTTGATGATTGTAAACATATTTATAAGCTTTTCTGCACTGATTTATTCATTGATGAACAAAAAAGATTTAAAGACCTGAGGAAAAGAAGCACTCATGAGGAGTCTTTTTATAAAACGTGCACATTTGAAGGAAATTCTAACCAAGGCCAGAGAGAGCAAAGTTGAAATATGCGGATTTTTGATAGGGACGATGAAAGGGGAAGATGCCTTTGTGGACTATGTGGTCTTTGCAGAGAATCGGTTAAATTCTCCAGTAGGCTTTGAAATAGACCCTTTGGAAACGCTCAAAGTTCTTGAAAAAGCTGAAGAGGAAGGAAAGGAAGTCATTGGGATATTTCACTCCCACCTTAACTGTCCCCCATATCCCTCTCCTAGGGATTTGAAAGGCATGGACTTGTGGAGAAACATATGGTTGATAGTAAATAACACTGGAGAATATAGGGCATTTGTTCTCGAAAACGGCCAGATAAAAGAAATTAATGTTGAAGTAATTTAGTCTTCGATTATAATCTCTATTTTCCTCCCCTCTTTGTATCCTTTCATGGCGGAGAGCATGCCTTTAATGGTCTTTTCAACAAGCTCCTGAACCCAGTCTTTCATTGGAAGCTCCTTCCCATCAACCCTAACGATGACCTTTGGTTTTGAACTCAATACGACACAATCCTCTGTGCTCTTTTCGCCTTTTACTATGAGCTTTGCCATCTCGTAACAGTCAAGCCCACACAATCCACAGTTAATATTCGGCAGCATAAACGCTTTTTCCTCTATTACATCTGCCAGCCTTTCGGGATTTTCAAGAGGGTTTATTACCTCAAGCCCTTCAATGCTTTTGGCTTCGCTTGATATAACACCGCTAACGGCTATCGCAAGCCCATCGTTTAATACTTTCACTTCCTCTTCACTTTTGGCACATATTATCTTAGGCAAATGCTTGGCATCTTTGAAGCCCTCAAGGAGGAGGAAATCAACCTCTGGTATTGCGGATAATAGGGCATTTAAGTCCTTTGCCTCAAAAAGGAGGGCATCTGTGTCTTGAGCCCTCACAATTACATAATCAGTTACTCTTTTTAATTTCCAGGTGTCACTGTCCTTTCTATCAAAGTTCGTGTGCATGCTCTTTGCTATTCCCACTTTGTATCCTCTTTTCTTGAGCTCTCTTGCGACTCTCTCTACCGTGGTTGTCTTCCCGCTCTTTTTAAACCCTACAAACGCAACTGCCCTCATTTTTATCACTCTAAGAGCATTATCCAGTTTATGTCATCTATCTTTACCACCAAGGCTTTTCCCCGGTTGCCCACCACATCGGCAACGTTCTCTAAGACTATTACCTCCTCATCAAAATCTTTTAGCACTCCAGTAAAAGAATGATCTCCGCTGACTGCTAAGGCTACGCGTTTACCTTTCCACGTTTCGAGGGTTTTGTCCAGCAAAAGTGGTTTTTCTTCGGTCATGTTCCCACCTATACAAAAAGACTATAAATGACTTTTAGCCTTTTCCATCTGGTGGTCACATGAGGTTGGTCACAAGGAATGAAGTTGTGAAAGAAGCCTTCTTAAACGAGCTTAAGAGGGAAGGAATCAAGTTTGCTGTTATGGAAAGACTTGGGTACGAGGCATTTATTGGCTACATGATTGAAGGGACACTGGAGGAGATAAACAACGCTATAAGCTCTTTTGAAGGTGAAGAAAAGGAGATTCTTCTTGAGGGCTTTCTCACGTTTAAGGAGCAGATAAACCATGCCCTTGAGCATCTTAAGGAGGGTGAAGAAATAGAGCATCTCCTTCAAGAGGGCTACTGGATGGGGGACGTTCTTGATCAGCTGTTTAAAAACGATGCAGTCGTCGTTGAAGAGAACAAGGCAAGGTTAAAAGAAAACGTTGATGTTACAAAACTCAAATTCCAGTTCAGGTTCCCGTATCAAATTGCAAAAAACCTTGAGAAAATTGAGAAGATAGCGAAGCAGTTTGCGTTTGTTGACCTTGTCCCCGAGTATGAGATAGAGATTAGGGAGCTCGAAATAGAAAAAATCAACCGAGCTATGCACATAGCCGCGAAGTACTTTGAAGAAGAGATGATTATGGGGGCTTATTTTGCCCTTATCTCAAGAGGGATAGTTGCGAACGAGATATTAAATGCCCTTGGTAACGAGAAAGTCCCCAAAGAAGACTTAACCATGGCGTTTCTCAAAGCAATGCCCATGGAGATACCCACCGAAAAGGGCACCATGATAATAAACGTGATGAATGGAAAGGCATTTGAAGAAATTTTGAGAATGCTGGAGAAGGAAGGGCGAATAGACATAAAGGGTGGGAAGGTTAGGAAGCTGAGGTAGTGCTCTCTGAAGGCAGCAGTACTAGGCCCAGGAGCATTAAAATCCCACCAACTCTGCTGGTTAAAATAAGGGCAATTATTGCCGGAACTAAAAGCTTATCTTTTGCCTTTTTGTATTCTTTGTTTTCAATGAGCTCAACACATTCTTCTGATCTTTTGAATATCCAATAGCCGAGGATAGCGAACGGTATTGCGAGCAAAATCCCTATTATCGTGAGCAAAAGGAGAACTGCTATGAGGAAGGGCTCTATGACACTTAAAATCCCACCAACTTTGATAAGGGTCTTAGCCATCTCCACATCGGCCATGTAACCACCATAAATAGTAAGAAAAAAGACCTTTAAAAGATTTTCCAGATTTCGTCTGTTTCTGGTCTTTTTAGTGGGGTCTCCTTTCCATCTTTCACAAGAACCTTTGTATTCTTGTCTTCCAGGAACTCTCCAACTATTGCCGCCTCAATGCCCTCTTTTTGTATTGCGTTTACGATTTTTTTGGCTTTCTCCTTTGGTGCCGCGATTAAAAGAGAGCCTGAGCTTATCAGAGCAAGAGGGTCTAAGTTGAAGTATTCGCACAGCTTTTCGGTTTCTTCTGCTATGGGAATCTTATCGTGGTAAACCCTAAATCCCAGTCCAGCGGCGTCTGCCATCTCGTGGAATCCATTGGCTATTCCTCCCTCTGTGGGATCATGCATAGCATGAACCCCAATTTCTGCAGCGATTAATGCCTCTTTTACCACACTGATTTTCTCAAGGAATCTCTTTGCTCTCTCTACTAGCTCATCTCCAAATACCTTTCTTAGCTCTTCCTCCCTTTCGCTCGCTATGATTGAGGTTCCTTCGATTCCAGCGCCTTTGGTCAAGATTATGGCATCTCCAGCCTTTGCACCGTTTGATCTCACAAGTTTCTCCCTTTTGACTTCGCCAAGCATTGTTCCAATGACTATAGGCCTGTTTAGTCCAATCGTCACTTCTGTGTGACCTCCGACTATTGAAATGCCAAGCTTTTCAGCACTCCTATGCATGTCTTCCATTATTTCCTTGAGGAGGTTCTCATCGGCATTTTCCGGCAACAGGATTGTTGCCAAGAACCATCTCGGCTTGGCTCCAAACGTTGCAACGTCGTTTGCGTTCACATTTATTGCGTAAAAGCCTATATGCTTCTCCGCCCCCGTTATGGGATCGCTTGATGCAACGAGAACCTTCTCCCCAAAGTCGATTGCAGCCGCATCAATGCCCACACCAGATTTTATTATAACTCTCTCATCCTCAACCCCTAGAAGATTAAAGACAATTTTTTCAAGCACTTCTGGAGGAACTTTTCCTGGAAGCATTTTTCATCCCCATCAAAGTGAGACAGAAAAGATAAAAAGATTGCTGAGGAGGGTGTTAAACAAGCTTCTTTTCCTTCAGCACTTTTTCCATTCTGTCCATTGCTTCCTCAAGTTTTTCGTACGCTGTGGCGTAGCTTATCCTCACATAGCCTTCTCCGGCCTGCCCAAATGCGCTTCCAGGAACTACAACCACTTTTGCTTCTTTTATCATCAGCTCACTGAACTCCTTGCTGCTCAAACCGGTATCTTTAATCCTTGGGAAGATGTAAAAGGCTCCCTTTGGCTTAACCGTTGGCAGACCCATCTCGTTCAGCCTCTTCCAAACAAGGTTTCTTCTCCTCTCATATTCTCTGCGCATCTCCTCTACCGCTTGCCAGCTTCTTTCGTCCCTTAGGGCTTTTGCAGCCGCATACTGGATAAAGGTTACGGGGCAAGTTGCATTGTACATTTGGAAGCGAACCATTTTTTCCACAACCCATTCTGGGGCAGCTAAAAAGCCCAAGCGCCATCCGGTCATTGCGAAGGTCTTTGAGAACCCGTTCATGGTTATTGTCCTCTCAAACATGCCGTCCAGAGAAGCAATGCTGTAGTTTTTGACCCCATCGTAGACAAAATACTCATAAACTTCATCGCTTAAGATCATTAGATCGTGCTCAACTGCAAAGTCCGCTATCTCTTCGAGGTCTTTCTTCGTTAATACTGCTCCCGTGGGATTGTTTGGAGTGTTTATTATTAAAGCCCTTGTTTTTGGGGTCACGTATTTTTCGAGCTCATCGACACTTAGGCGGAACTCGTTTTCCTCATAAGTGGGAACCTCAACGGGCTTTCCTCCCGCTAGAATAACTGCAGGGGCGTAGCTAACGAACATTGGGGAGGGAATGAGAACTTCCTCGTTGTCTTTCAAGAAGGTTGCAAGTCCCATTAGAATCTGCTGGTTAGTGCCAACTGTTATCATTATTTGGGTTTTTGGATCTGCGTCAATTCCATTATGCTTTTTGAACTTCTCTGCAACTGCCTCTCTAAGCTCCAAAATCCCTATATTTGGGCTATAGTGCGTTAGTCCTTTATCAAGGGCTTCCTTTGCGTATTCCTTTATGTGTTCTGGCGTGTCAAAGTCTGGCTCTCCAATTCCAAGTGAAATTATTCCCTCAATGCCTTGGGCAAGATCAAAAAGCTTTCTTATTTCAGAAGGGTTCACCATCTCAAGCCTATCGCTCAGCGCCATAATCTTCACCAGTGAGATTTCTCCTTGATGTTTATAATTTTACCGACATGAAATATTTGGCAACGATGAATAGAATAGCTCACTGATATACAACAAAGTTCTCCAAAACCAGGGCATCGAGCCTGGCTTTTTTGAAAGTTTTCAGGGCATCCTCTGGAGAGCAAACTATCGGCTCCCCATGCATGTTAAAGCTCGTGTTTAGAACCATGCCAACGCCCGTTTCTGCTTCAAAGTGTTTTATTATGTTGTAGTAGCGCGGATTATCCTCCTTAAGAAGAGTTTGGGGTCTTGTTGTTTTATCAACGTGTACAACCGCTGGGGCTTCATCAATCATTCTTTCCGTTGCCTTGTAGCTCATTGTCATGAACTTGTTTGGATAAGGCTCCTTGAGGTAGTCTTCAATTCTCTCCTCCAGCATTGAAGGGGCAAACGGCTGGAAGACGTCTCTGTTTAATGGTACGTTGAGCTTTTTTACAACATCTTTGCTTCTTGGGTCTGCGAGGATGGAGCGGTTGCCTAGGGCTCTTGGACCGTATTCCATTCTTCCTTGGAAAAAGCCCACCATTTTGCCTTCAAGAAGCATTTCTGCAACAAATCCCTCTACGTCTTCGCGATATTCAAATTTCAGACTCTCTGCCCTTAAGAGGGCTTCAATTTTGCCTTCATCGTAGGAAGGCCCCAAGTAAACATGCTCAAGCTTAAAGGGCTTCCATTTCCTATCGAGCCTTTCAAACTGGGCTTTGACGAAGGCTGCAGCACCAAAAGCTAATCCAGAATCATCCATTGCTGGAAATACCCATAGGTCGGGGAAATGCCTCCTCAAAACTGCATTTGCCTTGACGTTTTGTGCAACTCCCCCAGCGTAGGCAAGTTTTAAGTTATAACTTTTAAGTTTTAACCCAAGCTCGTCGATAATCTTTTCAAGATGCGCTTGAGCAGAGGCGGCTATCTCTATTGCCCTCTTTTGAAGTTCTCCATCCAGCTTGCCTCTCTTCATTTCCTGGGCGATTTCTTTAGCCTTAGATAGAGGATAGTTGAAAACTTCGGCGAGCCTTTTTGTAGCCTCAATCCCAACTACTTTCAGCTTGTTCTCAAAGCTCAGCCCGTTAAGTTCTATTATATGGGAGAGATCGTAAGTTGGCTTACCATAGGCTGCCAAGCTCATGACTTTTCCTTCATGTCTCATCGGTTTAAAGCCCAAAAGTTCAGTAACCGATGCATAGAAATCTCCGAGAGAGTCTAAATAGGTGCTCTGGGCTATTCTTATCATCTCACCATCTCTTGCCACATAAATGGAAGAGCTTAGTCCATCTCCTGCGGCATCTATACTTAACGCCAACGCTTTTCCCCAACCAGAGGTGAAATAAGCAGAAGAAGCGTGGGCAAGGTGATGTTCAACAAAAAGAACTTTCTTCTTGAAATCTTTACCAAATATGGATTTGAGATTTCTCTCAAGCTCTAACAATCTCGATTGCTTCCTGAAAATACCCGCTACCGCTATTACCTCCACCTCTTCCGGATATACTTCTCCCATTTCTAAGACTTTCTTTATGCTCAGCTCTGGAAATCCACGGTACTTTTTTATCCGGTTTAATCTCTCTTCGTTTACGGCATAGATTTCTTCTCCCTTGAACAGCACTGCTCCTGCATCGTGTCCATCGTGCACTCCAAGTACAATCATGTTTGGGGATTAAATGAAGGATTTTTAAACATAACTTCGGAATGTACAGTTGGGGATTGAAATGAGGGCAGAGATCAGGGAGTTTATTGATAGGGGCACGTATAGGAAGGCACCGCTGTTTGAGGGTGAACTCCCGAAAGGCAGCTACGCCCAGATAGTTGAGATAAAGCCAAAGCAAACCGTTCCAAAGCATTATCATGAGAGGCAGTACGAGCTCTTTTACATAATCAGCGGTGAGGCAAAGCTGGGTATCGGGGAAAAGGAATACGAAGCCAAACCAGGGGATATATACCTTGTAAAGCCAAAGACACTTCACTGGGTCGTAAACGAAAGGGAGGAACCATTTAAGCTCTTTGTAGTGAAGCTCAACTACTTTGGAGAAGACAGCGTCTGGCTGAGTGATTAACATGGGAAGAGTAAGGAAGGAAAAGGCAGAAATGTTCCTCCTATCTCCGGAATCATGGTACCTTGTGGTTTATTTTAATGAAAAACTTGAGTACCTTTACATACCCTCATCCAATAAACCAGACTTAGAAAGACTTGGATATCTTCTGGCGGCTTTTAAGCTGTTTAATATCCCTTATTTGCTTTTTGGAGTTCATGGGGAGGATATTTTTGAGCTTGGGGATGATTTCGAAGAAAGATTGAAAGAAGAGTTTGGTGTGAATATTGATGAGAACATCCTTGCCAAAGAATTTAAGAGCTCACTTAGGAGCATCGAGAATTTAAAGACATTTTATGAAAAGCTCGGGTTTTTTGAAGACCTTGAGGAGCTTGAAGATCTAAGAAGGCTGTACGAGGAGTACCTGAAAAAGAGGAGAAAATGAACAGCTAAGCGAAAAATTCTTTAAACCTTCTTTTTATCTAAGAGCATGAACATTTACGAAATGCTTGCTTTAATAGGCACTGGGCTAGTCCTTCGGAGGATAATAAAATCTGAGAAGCCTTTTGCTCACTTGAATAAGTTTGCATCCCAGGTGCTTTTAACATTCTATGTCTTTTCAAACGTTGCCTCGAAGGATATCGCCTATCTCGTGGAAATCAAGATTGTGTTCTTGTATGTCTTCTTAGTCATTGCCCTCAGTCTTGGGGCGTCTTTCCTCTATGCGAGGTTTTTTGTAGAGGATAAGAAGTGGCAAGGAGCTTTGATGATACTCTCAACGTATCCAAATACAGTCGCAATGGGATTCCCGATAGCGAGCCTGTTTTTAGATGATTTAACTCCTGCAATTATCTATGCAAGTACGAATACTTTAATAGTCCTTCCAATAGCGACGTTCGTTGCTGCACATTATTCGAGTGGAAAAGCCTCGCTTAGAGAAAGCATCATAAGAGCGCTCAGATTTCCACCCACCAGTGCCAACATACTTGCCCTCACTCTTGTACTGCTTAGGATTAGGCTTCCCCCTCAACTGCTGAGCGGAATGAACAAACTCGGTTGGTGGAGCATTCCCCTAATCCTGATTTATTTCGGCTCTCGCATAAACCTCCAGAAGTTTGAATGGAGAAAGCTTCTTGAAGTAGGGACGTTTAGAATAGCTATACCGTTTGTTTTTGTAGTTTTAACCCTAAAAACAAGCCCTGAAATATTCTATGCGGTGCTGGTTGAGGCATCGATGCCTCCTGCAATAATGGCAAATGCCATTTTAGCCCACTACAGACTCAGAGAGGAAGAGGGAATAGGTGTTACGATCGTGTTAACGATAATGACTTTGATTCTGTTTTTGGTGCTTAGAACTTTGACTTAGGCTTCTACTACTAGCTACCTTCGTTGTCATTTTGTCGATTTTTCTTCCAAAAACTTTAAATATCTTTCAAAGCTCTTTGGTTTGTACTTTCAAGAGGTGCAGAAAAATGAGCGTAGTTTGGACGACACTTGTTTTGTACATGGGAGCAATGCTAGGAGTTTCAGCGTATGCAAGGAAGTACATTAAAACCTCGGCCGACTTTTTGGTGGCCGGGAGAAGGCTTGGATTAGCATTAACTACCGCAACTCTGGCAGCCACTCACTATGGTGGTGGCTTTCATCCTTGGAGGAGCTAGCTGGGGAGCCACCTACGGGTTAGGAGGAATTTGGTACGGTTTTGCCTGCGGCCTGGGGCTTCTTCTCTTGGGGGTTGACCCTTGCAAAGCCTATGCGTGCTTTGGCCTTGTACACAGTCCCAGACGTCTTGGAGATGCGCTATAAGAGTAAAGCAATAAGGCTTTTGGCAGCAACGCTATCGCTTTTAGCCCTTGTGGGCATACTTGGAGCGCAGGTGTGGGCAGCATCGGCAGTGTTTGAAGCCATAGGATTGCCGGGAACTGCTGGAGCAGTATTTGCCACGTTAATTTTCATAGCCTACACTGCCTTCTCAGGGTTATGGGCTGTGGCATTGACAGATTTTATCCAAATAATACTTGGTAGCATTGGCGTTTTGGTTGCAGTGGTTCTTGGGTTGAGCAAAGTAGGCGGATTTGAAGGCTTAAAAGTGAGTCTTTCATCAATCCCAAATCTGCCTCAAGCAAGCGGAGAATACTTCAACTTCATGTCACTTGGGGTTTCACTCTTTGCCCTAACGTTAGCAGCGACGGTCATGTATACTCTAATAGGGCAGGACTTTTACCAGAGGCTCTTTGCATCAAAGGACGAGAAAACCGCAAGGATGGGAGCAATTTACAGTGGAATCTTGCTTATGGGTTTGTCATTTCTTCCAGCTCTTGCAGGGATGCTTGCATTGGCTCTTTCGAGTGATCCTCAAGCGATAATAGATTCGCCAAAGACTGCAGTGCCGAAACTAGTGATCACAGTGTTTGGAAGCGGAGTGGGAGCGATATTCGTAGCTGCAATCCTCGCTGCAGTGATGAGTACGGCCGATTCCTTATTATCAGCAGCAACCTCTCACGTAGTTAAAGACTTTTACCAGAGCTTTATAGAACCAGAAGCAGAGGATAAAAAGTTGCTAAAGCTTTCAATAGTGACTACAATAGTCATAGGCATTTTGGCACTTGTGGCAGCGCTTACGATTCAGGGAATAGTTGAGCTTCTCATATACTCCTACGACATCTATACCTCGGGAGTCTTCGTGCCACTGATACTCGGAATCTACTGGAAGAGGGCTACGAAGGAAGGAGCTTTACTTGGAATGATAGCGGGTTCATTAACGGCGGTTGTTGGAATAACCGGGATAGTGAGCTTCAGCTACTGGGAGTACATTTACGTAAGTGGTGCACTCGTCTCAGCAGTTGTCATGGTGCTTGTTAGCCTTTTGACTTCTGCAGAACCTGTGGATAGGGAATTTGAAAAGGCTTTTGAGCTTTCTTAAGCTCTTTCCTTTTTTCGTCATTTTCGACTTCTTTATTCTAAAGCAGTGTCAGAGAAACCTGACACCCCACAACTTATCCCCGACAGTATCCGTCTAAAGAGTAGTAATTTTTATAAGTAGAAATTTTAAAAATTATTACGGTGGTTAAATGAAAAGAACAGCCGGTGTGGTTTTTATTTTCCTGCTATTCGGATTAGTTGTAAACCCAGCACTAGCCACCAAGGATGCAACTCAGCACAGTAATGAAACAGATAGTTCAACCGTATACCATGTTAGTGTGCAGGGAATCTCTTTTGTGGTTTTTGCGTTTCCTGGAGAAGATGGAAAAGTTCCCACTAAGGGGGAAGTCATCTCAATGCTTGAAAGCTATCTTAATGGGAGTTCCCTTAGTGGATACTATGCCTCCACGTTGGAACTGAACGGCTACCCGAGCTCCTCGAAAGCTCCCATAATGCCCCAATTTGCTTTGCCCCCTTTGCCGGTAGAAATTCCTGCAATTGCTGTGGGAGGCACTACGCTTATCCTTATTGGAGTACCTGCTCTAATTGCTCTGGTGTTGATAATTGAGTACAGAGACGACATTGAGGACAAGGTTAAAAACGAATACGAGAAAATTAAAAACACAAGATATAGCATTGAGATCAGAGAAGTCAGCAACACTTTTAGAAAGAGATCCTTCAAAACTACTGGAAGAATAGCTCTCAGTGCAAGCACCATTGAAGTGCTCCTGCGAAACTCTACAATACCCTCCCTTGAGCCAGCGGTAAGTACTCTGAAAAAAGGAAACTTTGTTCATTTCATCGATCACATGCTCCCAGCAATAGCTGGGGAGCTCGTGGCAGTACAGGTTATACAGGAAAAATACAAGGGTAAAATTGTAGTAGTAAGCAAAAATGGAAAAGCTGGGCCTGATTTCAGAGTAGAGCTCCCCTCAGAAGAAGTTCCATGGGAAGCCAAAGGCAAGTGGTGGAGAAGCCCGAACGGGCAGCTTAAGAGAGGATATTGTCAGATACAAAGATACACGGAAGAGAAAAGAGGCTATGTTTCGGTTCTAGTAATACTGGAAAAATTGAAAGAGGTACTCAACAGTGATCCAAGCGTCATCTTCATAGGATGGTATGATAGAAGTGGGCTTGTGGATTGCTCAAAGTATTGAGGTGATGTTGATGGAGGATTTTAAAGCGCTCGCCGAGGGGCTTTTTAAGGCCGCCGCTGAGCTCTCGGCAGAAATTAAAAGGGGCAAGCCCTACACCAGAGAAGACCTTGAGGATCTGGAGTATTTCATCAACGCCGCCGTCCTCTACTATTTTTCCACTGGAGATTATGAGAGGGTTTTAGAGTGTGGTAGGCTCTATCAGGAGGTTGAGATATACTTAAAAGAGTTGGACGAGAGTATTCCTGCCTTTTTAAAGAAATTCCTTGCATATGAGAGATTCAAGCGCGCAAAATACCTCGCCGAAGTATCGAAGCTCATCCTTGCCGGAAAGCCCATTCCGTGGAAGCTCATGAAGCACTTCCAGAAGGTTGTCGGAACTGCCAAGTCCAAAGACACCGAGTTTAGAGCCTTCCTCCTCGCCGCGAGGAGGGTTCTGAACTACCAGCTCAGATTCGGAAGGGTAAACTGCAGACTTGAGAGCCTTATCAATCCCTATCTTCTCGAATTCGGTCTTGTAGAAGATGTTAAGGGCTTCCATGTGATAAAGGGCAGGAACTGCTATGTTGGAAAGTTCAGAGGGGTTCTTGACATCAGAGGAATGGACAGGGTAACGTGGTCTAACCATGTTGAACTCTGGCTGAAAACCGAAAAAAGCAGATTCAACATAAGCTATGACCCGGAGACCAAAATTGGACTCTTTACCGGAAAGGGGGATATTGAAGAACTGAAAAAGAGGATATTCTCTCCGGAAGATGAAAAAGCGGAAGAACTTTTAAAGTTGCTCCCACGTAAAGTTGCTTTCACCCCCTACTTTATTGGCACCTTAAACCTCTCCGAAGGAGTAATAGAAGGTACGTTTCACAAGGCAAAGCTCGAAGTGGATTCCTGGCGGGGAAATGTTCTTGGGGCCAAGGTCTTCCTGAGAGCGGTTGGTGAGTACGATCCAAGGGTTGAGGTAGAGATCAAAGGGCTTAAGGATTACTCCCACGTGAGAAAAGTCGTAACGCACATAAGAGACAGCCTTATCCACCCCACGGAGAGTGAGCTCGCGGAACGAGACGAATACAGGTTGATTACCGGCCTTCGCAACCTTGAGAACGATAAAATTGTGCTCCTCTCCAGGCATCCTAATTCCGTTGCAGGACATTATCTTGGGAAGCTCAGGGAAGGGAGGCACGTCATTCAGGGGGAGCATAGGATAGAAATAACGGTGTATAGCAGGGGTGACTGGTCTAAATTTTTCATTGAGCCTGTAACGAAAATTGAGCACCTGAGAGAGGGCATAAGACATCTTGGAGAATTGCAAAGTTAAATGCTAGGGCTTCCGGAATCATCCAAAGAGTAGTAATTTTTATAAGTATAAATTTTAAAAATTATTACGGTGGTTAAATGAAAAGAACAGCCGGTGTGGTTTTTATTTTCCTGCTATTCGGATTAGTTGTAAACCCAGCACTAGCCACCAAGGATGCAGTTCAGGGGGCATCAGCAGGTGTAAGAACGTATGAAGTCGAGATTTATGGAGTTCCAGCAAAAGTGAGCATAGCCGAGAACTCTTTGCTGAAAACTCCCGAAGAAGTCAAAGCATTCATTGAAAGCCATCTAACTAAGGAAGAGTTCATAAGTGGTGTTGTTGTGGATATCTCGGAAGTTCCTTCAAAAAAGCAGAGACAAAATGAGGAACTCCCCGCAGATTTCTCAAGTGAACCCGTCAGTACCACTTCAGTTGGCTCGGTTCTTTCGGAAATCGTGGAAGTTTTCTCTGTAGGCTCTCTCATTCTAACTGCCCCATCCGCTCTGCTTGCAATGGCAATAATAGTAGCGGGCATCGCCGCCGCATATACTGTTTATGAATACAGCGATGAAATTCGTGAAAAGCTCGACAGCGCTTATCAGTACTTCTACAACTACATAGAAGAGCGAAAAAAGATGAAAAAACAATCCACATCTATGAAAGAGAGTTTCACGGCGGTCTTCCTAAGAGGATTTACGTGAAGGATTTTACACATGTCAAGGATTTCAAAGTCACCGTTGGGGAACTGGTTGGTGTTATTGTTGAGGTTCCTTCGGGTAAACTTGCTCTTAACGCTACTGTAAAGAATTTAAAGGAAGGTAACTGGGAGCTGGCGGCTTTGAAAGGAATCCGGTTCATTATTGAGGCAACAGGAGAGGCAGTGGCATACCTCGCAATAATAAAACCCGAAGCATATGGGCCTTCCACTGTTAACATAACACCAAGGTCAAACGCAAAGGGGCCTGATTTTGTTTATGTAAAAAGCACAAAAATCCCTTCAGATCTGACAAAATGGGAGGCAAAGGGAACCACAGTTTTTAGGGTCACCTCACTGATAAGGGACGGCTACTACCGCAATCTGGAAGGTCAGCCTGGCATAGTCTCCGTTTACCGGATGTATAAGTCAAACCTTTACGTGGCGTTCATACATGGGTAGAGGAGGATAAAAATGCATATGGACACTCTACGCATGCAGGCGGTATTAGGTAACTACGTCAAATCAAAGATTTACCTTGAGGAGCTCCTCAAAGGAGAGGGCAAGCACCCGATATCAGGAATTCAAGAAGACATTATCCATGCGGTTATAGGGTTTTTTGGTGCTGAGGAGTGGGAACTTTGTTCAGAGGCATGCTTCTACCTCAGACTCCTTGAGGAGCATTTAACAAAGACTGGGAAAAACCTCCAGGACTGCATAAAGCCATATTTAAAGCATCACCTGGAACTTGCGAAACTCCTATGCAGGATACTTCAGAGAATCAGGGAAAACGAAAAAATCTCCGAGGAGGATTTGGAGAGGTTAGGAGCGCTATCTAAAGGTAGTTATCCTGTTTCTTCTGACCTCGTAAGGGAGGCATTCACAACCCTCCGAAAACACCTAAAGGGCAGAGTGCCGGAGGAGGTTCTGAAGGAACTTAATATTCCTCCTATTTCTAAGCCCAGCGTAGTCCATAGTGTGACCCTCGACGAACAGATTGCAACCATCAGTGCCGAGTTTACAACGGCAAGAATATGGGCAAAAGCCCTCTTTTCTGGAGGGATGGATGAAGCGAGTGTGGGTTATTACATCCTTCTCTTAACAAGAAACTTTTCCCGCGCCTTTGAACTATTCTTTGCAAGAGGAGAAGAGGAGGGCATGAGAGAAACGTGGAAGTTCCTTGAAAAGCTCAAAAAACTGAGCATGGAGCGTTCTCTGAGCTTGACAGAGGATCCAGACGTTTATCACCCTCTTCAGACAGCTGAGGCACTCCACGAACTCTGGTCGTTCATGGAGAAGTCCATGCCAATTCCAAAGAATACTTTGTCCCGAGCTCTTTCCATTCTCTCCAGAGAAACGCTCCCGCTTAGGGCAAAAGTTCTTCTCCGCATCAGGAACTATCTCGAATCCCACAGCTTTGAAGTTCCAGAGGAGCTCATAGAAGTCCTGGACAAGTTCCCTAAGCCTAAGGAGGTTGATTACTGGGAGGAGTACCAGAAAACACTGAGGGAATTCGATGAAAAGGGCAGGAAGTTCCATGAGGAGGCTAAAAAGGAGTGGGAGCTTGTTGCAAGTGGAAATGCTGAAGACCCAATAGGCTCCATCCAGGATATCATCTGGAAGCTCAGCGAGGCTACTGTTTATAACTTTGCATTAAGGAAGTTCAAACACGTTAAGGAAGCCTACGAGATTTTTCTTAAAGCCTATGAATATGCGAAGGAGAACAGCCTGTTTAAGACGAAGCTCAGCGAGGACATCTGGCTTGGGAAGCTCAGACGTGTGAACCTCAAGTGGGGCAATGACATAAGGTGGTTTGAGGACTACCGTGTCATCTCCAACAGGATAATAAGGCTCACTAGGATTGCCGAGTTTATGATGTGGAAGCGCAGAATTCCCGAATTCCTTTATGCAAACCCTTACATCAATCTCGGCGGGGACTACGAGGAGAACGACTTTCCTCTATGGGCTTTAACTAGGGGACTCATGATGGTACTCAACCACAACCGCTCTAAAGGAGTTCTTCCCGAATTAAGCCTTCAGGAGGAAGTTCTAAGCTATGCATTAAGGCTCAACCTTCTGTGGCCAGAGAAAACTGAGGTATGGGAATGTAAGAACGGAACCTGCATTGTTTTTAAAGAAGGACTAAACGAAAAAGCCATCAAAGAGTTAAAAAAGAATATCTGGGATAATGACATCGTGTTTTACCATGGGAAGGACATAGTGATAGGCTATTCAAGGAAACGAAGAATCGGCTACATCTGTGCAAAAGATAAAGACAAAAAAGAAACAATGAGATTCCTCTTTTTGGAAAAGTGAAGACATTAACCCTCTATCTTCTTAATTCTTATTTTGCTTCTACCTCGAAATCTTTAAATACCTCTGTTGCTGATGCCCGAATGGGGATTGCTGGAAGCCTTGAAGATGTGGGGAGTTTCCGTTCCCCCCGAAAGCCAGCCAATGAAGATGGGAGTGGGGAAGGTTAGCCGTAGTGAGTTTACAAACTTTACAAAAATGGCTAACCAGAACGGTCCCAATTTGATAAAGGTTGGTTGACTATTATGTTGCACTCTACCTTTGCAACTCCGGCTTCTTTAGTGTTCAGCTGGTCTTTTGCATGCTGGAGCTCTTCAAAGAGCTTTTCGTGCCTTGGATATCTGAGTGAAGCTCATGAGGTTATTCCTGAGTCAAACCGAACATCTACCACATCTTTTACACGGCGCATCTTTTTACCATTGACTTTTATTACGAACGCATCCACGTAGGGTCTGTGGAGGTCTTCGGAGCTGAGTTTTTCCTCTATCACTTTGAGTTTCTCTTCATATTTCCGGGAGAAAATCTATGTGCTCGCCTTTTACTTCAATAGCAGTTGTGAGTTCCATAAGCTCTTTAAAGCTTCCAACAGCGTATATATCTTTTCCATCGCTCCATATGGGAAGCGGAACTCCCAGTATCTCTGCCTCGATATACACCTGTCTCTGTTGTTCATTACGCCGTTGTCATAGCGCGTTTTTACTCAATCTGGATACCATGTAACTTTACTTATCACTCTCGGATATTGTCTGGTCTTTGACCTTGCTAACTTTGAGGAACCACCTATTGGTGGCACGGATATCAATGGGCTCTTACAGCGCCAGCAGTGGGGGATATTTGTGCTCGACTTCACTTGCTTTCACGAAACGCCCTTTCATTTGCTCTAAACATACCTTCCATTATCATCGAGGGAGACGTCGATTGCAGTCCAGAGTGAGATATTGTCTGGGATTTAAACCTGACGTCCCACTGCTTATCCTGACAGTATCTCCCAAGAAACCGAAACGTTTTAATAGCCATAAATCGCAAAGAAGCAAAGGGATTTGTATGAATGGAGATAAGAAAAGGATAACATTGGATTCAATATTGCTTGGGATTAAGCCTGGAGAAACTGTACTAGTTGAGTATACTCCCATCTCATCGCCTGAATTCTTGTTGTACCTCATGATAAGCGGGTGCTTGAAAAGGGATATTCCAGTTATAATTGATGACATTGCTGATACTTTTCCGGAATACATAACAAGGCTTAAAATCGCGGGGCTTCCAACTGAGGATTTATTGAAAGTCTCTGTTATAAAAATTGGTGGAAATAAAGATATTGGGAAAGTTCTGGGAAAAGTTGAAATTAGGAGATACTCTTTAGACTTTGCTGCATATAGAGAAGTTTATGAGAAAGTTGTTCCAAAGAAACCTGTTTGCAATCCAGTTTTGGGTATTCACAAGCTTTTTGTGTCCCTTGATCTTCAGGATGCTAGAAGACTTGTTCGCAACATTGCGAGTTTTGTGGGAAATGAAACTCGTTTTGCAGTGTACTTTATAAATCGAGAGACCTTAGAAGAAAGATTCTTGGAAATTCTTGGTCTTCTTGAGGAGAGTGTTACTAGCGTTTTTAGGTGGGAACTTAATAAGGGAGTTTACAAGTTCAGCGTCGTTAAATCCCCCAATCTCAGTATCTTGGGTTCAGAAATTTCTTTGTCGGGCGAGGATTTCTTTTACCTGATTTCTTCTTCAAAATGAGATATCGTAGTTGTTCTTTTTTGGAAGGTTTTATCATCTTTTGCATGAAACGCGTGCTCTAAAAAGAAATTCATGAATACACCACCACTCATGTGAAAAAGCTTTAAAGAGAAACCCCAAATATCACCCGAGGTGAAAGCAATGGAAAACCCCTTTGAAATTACTGGAATTGTGGCAAGGGAAATTTTGGATTCAAGAGGAAACCCAACAATTGAGGTTGACGTCTACACCCCAGTTGCAATGGGAAGGGCAGCAGTGCCAAGCGGTGCCTCAACGGGAATTCACGAGGCTCTAGAGCTTAGAGACGGCGGAAAGAGATACCACGGAAAGGGTGTTAAGAGGGCTGTTGAGAACGTTAACAAGATAATCGCTCCCGAGCTAATTGGCATGGACGTTACGCTTCAGAGAGACATAGACATGCTCATGCTTGAGCTCGATGGCACAGAGAACAAGAGCAACCTTGGTGCAAATGCTATTCTTGGTGTCTCTTTAGCCGTTGCAAAAGCCGCAGCCAATAGCCTTGGAATGCCTCTCTACCGCTACCTTGGGGGAGCAAACGCCTACATTTTGCCCGTTCCGATGAGCAATGTTATCAACGGAGGCGCACATGCGGGTAACGATTTGGATTTTCAGGAGTTCATGATCATGCCAGTTGGTGCGAAGAGCTTTAGAGAAGCCATTCAAATGGTAAGCGAGACATATCACAGCCTAAAGAAGATTCTCATGGAGAAATACGGTAAGTTGGCCGTTAACGTTGGTGATGAAGGCGGTTTTGCACCGCCGATGAAAGAGGTAACCGAGCCTTTAGATGCCCTCGTAAAGGCAATTGAAGAGAGCGGTTATAAGGTTGGAGATGAGATAGCCTTTGCCCTTGATGTTGCATCAAGTGAATTCTACGAGGAAGAGAAGAACGTTTATGTCGTTGGGGGCAGGGAATACACGAGAGAAGAGCTTATTGATCTCTACAAGGATCTCATCTCCACCTATCCAATAGTCTCAATAGAAGACCCAGTCCAAGAAGAGGACTTTGAGGGCTTTGCAATGGTCACAAAGGAGCTGGGTAAGAAGGTTCAGCTCGTTGGGGATGACATCTTCGTTACAAACGTCAAGAGGCTTAAGAAGGGCATCGAGATGGGCGCTGGAAACGCTCTGCTCCTCAAGGTAAACCAGATTGGAACACTCAGCGAAGCTATTGATGCCGCTTACCTTGCCTTTAGAGCGGGCTATGGAGTTGTTGTGTCCCACCGCTCCGGCGAAACGGAAGATTCAACGATTGCCGACATAGCCGTTGCCCTCAATGCAGGCCAGATTAAAACCGGTGCTCCAGCAAGGAGTGATAGAAACGCCAAGTACAACCAGCTCCTTAGAATTGAGGAAGAGCTTGAGGGAGTTGCATACTACCCAGGCAAAAAGTTTAGGAACCCACTGCTTTGATTCTTTTCTTTCTTAAAATTTTGTGAGGCTTATTCCTAACTTCCTTAAGGAATATCAAATTTTTTGTTTTTAACTAAAAGTTGTAGAAAAAGAAATAAACAATAACGTTAATTTTACTTTGGTGGTTACTATGAAAGCAAGAAACCACCCTAAACAATTAAGAAAATTTAGTTGTGTGTTGAATACTAAGGGACTTCATGCGGGAGAACACCAATATATAGGAATCTCAGTCTACCATAAGGAGTTTGTAAAAGGTATAAAGAAACCCTTTACGAACTCCACCTTCTGATTTTAAATTTTTATACCAAGGAAGTGGAGGCAGGAAAAATGGTGTACGTATCTCTTCTTAGACCGTTGCGCCTTCACGAGTATAAAGGGAATTATTACTTTGTCGATCCTAGATATCATGAGGACTATTATTATGGAGACTTCGTTTTCAAGGAAGTTCTAATGAGAGTCTCAAAAGATAAATTAACAGTTGACGAAGTGTGTGAAAAAGTTTCTAACGACTTGGGGATACCCCAAGAAAAGGTTGCTGAAACATTATTAGAAATGTACAACTTGGGGATAATCACTTTTAGCAAGAGGTATGAAAGTAAGCCTGTAAAAATTTATCCGTTTAGCATGTGCACCAGGGCGCTTCTAACTTTGACATATAGGTGCAACTTCAAGTGCAAACATTGCCTCCAAGGAGATAACAGATGGAACTCTCGTAAAGAACTACCAACTGAGAAATGGGCAGATATTATTGATCAGCTCTCTGAGTATGGTGTGAGCTATCTATTTTTTACAGGAGGAGAGCCGTTCTTAAGAAAGGATGCTCTTCAACTAATTCAGTATGCAGGGGAATATGCATTCCCTCTACGTGTTTATACAAACGCCACTCTTTTAACTCCGGAGATTATTAAAAAATTGTCTGAGATTGACAATCTTGTTGTTCAGGTTTCACTACATGGTATCAGCGAACAAGACGTTGATCCGTTTGTTGGCGTTCCGGGAGCCTATAAGAAAATTATTGCCTCAATTAAGGAATTAACTAATAGTGGCATCACTGTGGCTGTAGCCAGCTCTTTGAGAGGACATTTAATAGAAAGAATGGAAGATTTTGTCGACCTTTTGTTAAATTTGGGTGTTTCTATGTGGATCCCAACATTGATAATGCCTGTTGGATGCGGATTTGCAAATTGGACTTACTTTCGACCAAATACTGAAGAAATTCGAAAGTTCATTGAGGAGTCACTGCGATTAATGTCTATTTACAATAAAAAAAATTCAGAATTTCGTATTACGGGTTCATTTAACATAGAGTTACTTCAGGACAGCAAAGAGTTCGAACAATTCTCATTTCATTGTGTCCCCTATATTGCATATATAAACATCGAACCTGATGGGACAATTACTCCATGTGACAGGATGACAGAGTGGAAATTAGGATCTTTGAGAGAAAAATCACTAGAAGAGATTTTATCTTCCTCAGAACGCATGTACAAAGACTGGGAGAATATATACAAAAAGTTGGCATCTTTGGGTATCCTGCAAAAATGTAGATCTTGCAGATATTATGCTCTTTGTGGCGGTGTTTGTCCGGGAATAGGCTTTAGGAGTTATGAATTAGAAGAGGAATACCCCGATCCAATAGTATGCAGAGTATTTAATGAGGCTTTGGATGTAATCTTGAAGTATTCAAGTTTGCCTGTGAAAAAGAAAATACTTAAATCAATCGGGGGGAAGTCATGAGAATTATTTCAGTTTCAGATTTATGGAAGAGGTTTAACAGTGAATGGGTACTCAAAGGGATAAGCTTTGAAGTTAAACGTGAAATATTTGGGTTTATTGGGCCTAACGGTGCTGGGAAAACGACCACTATCAGAATAGTTCTTGGTATCTTAAATGCAAACAGGGGCTCTGTTAAAATTTTTGGAAAAAAACCAAGCGAACTTTCAGTAGAAGAACGAAGAAGAATTGGCTATGTTCAACAGAGAATTAGCTTTGAACCTTATATATCAGTATTTGAAAATATTTGGCTTTATGGATATTTAAAAGGATTAAGCAAAGATGAAGCAAAAGAAAGAGCATTAAAGCTTATTAATGAATTTGATTTAGAACCAAACAAAAAGGCTGTTGAATTATCAATTGGACAAAGAAGGAGACTTCAAATAGCTAGAGAATTGGTATATAAGCCCGATTTATTGTTTCTTGATGAACCCACAATAGGTTTGGATGTAGAATCGAAGCATAAGCTTCTTAATATTTTGAGGCAGCTAGAGATACCTATATTTTTTACTACCCACAACCTATGGGAAGCGGAGAAACTATGTGACAGGGTTGCAATTATACATCAAGGACAAATACTAACAATTGCATCTCCGAAGTCTCTAATTAGAGAAACTCGGTCAGAAAATTTAGAAGAGGCGTATCTTAAGGTGATTAAAAATGAAACGCTTAATATATCGAAATATAAGAACAACTTATGATCTAAGACCCCATCTGTTTTTTAGTTTACTCCTCCCGACCCTCATTTATATCTTTATAGTTTCACTTGCATACAACAAGATTGTAAAGCCTATACCAATGTATGGCAGATATTTAAGCTATTCTACCTTTTTTATACCTGCTGCTATCTTGATAAACACTCTGCAGTTTTCGGTATTGTGTGGATCGATGCTCTGGACAGATAAATACAATGGAATGTTAGAGCAAATTTTAAGCTTTTCTTCTAGAAGGGAGTATTTTCTCTCAAGAGTACTTTCAATTGTTATAATTTCTTCATCAACCGCCATAGTATTGGGGCTAATTTCAATTCCAATAATAATAGAGGAGATAACCTTTTCTTATATTACTCCATTTTTGTTTCTTTATTCTGTGGTTATGACTTCAATGATATTTTCATCTTTATCTTTCTGTGTCAGTACAGTTGTGAAAACACCAGACAAGCTAACTATGTTTAATAGAATAATAACAACCCCAATAATAGCTGTTAGCGGTATATTTTATCCTCCAGACTACCTCCCCCCACTTGTTTCAGAAATTGCGAAATTTAATCCACTAACATATGCAGCAGAATTGATGCGGGCATCTTTCTTGGGAGTGCAAATAAATGTTGTTTGGCACATGTTATTGCTTACATTTTTTGCATTGATTACAATGGGGGTCGCATATACCTTGTTCCGAGGAATGGACGTGAGGTGAATCTTTGAGCTGTTATGCAGAACTAAAAATTAGAGAAAGGCTCAAGGCTTTCTCACGACTATCAGCGCGTGGTCCTTCTCGTATGGCTCTAAAGAGATTCTCTCCACGACCTCAAAGTATTCGCTGAGCTCCTTTTCAACTTCTCTGAACACCTCCTCCGGCTCCTTCGTGACATCAATGCTTCTGCTCTTAATGGCAATCATTCCATAGCCGCCGCTCTTGAGGTAGGCTTTTGCATTGTCTATGAGTATTTTGGCTTGCGTTGGCTGGGCAACATCCTCAAAGATCACATCTACTTTTGTCACCAAAGCCCTGTATTCTTCGGGCTTTGTTGCATCGCCCAAAATGGGCACTATGTTTCTTCTTTCCTCCACAAGGGGGACTAGCTCTCTGAGGACTCTTGGTGAAAACTCGATACCAAATATTTTTCCTTCCCAGCCAACGATGTCGCTTACGTGTGAAGCTGTCGTACCGCTTGCTATTCCGAGGTATAATACATTGGTTCCGGGCTTTATTGGGAAGTTCTTAAGCCCATTAAGGATCGCAGCGGCGAGTTTTGATCTATTTGGGTTCCATATCCTGTATTCCTCTCCTTCCCACTTGATAACCCTCTCACCATAAACCTTTTGACCGGGCACTAGGTTTTTAGTTGCTATCCTCTCGCTCCCATCATCCTCGATGACGACATAAACGCCGGGGAATTTGTGCTTCTTAACGTTCATTTATCTCACCTCCTTCTGCTTCCCTCTTTGCTTTTCTTTTTCTTCTTCTCTTTTCCTTTAAACTTCTTCCCTTTTTCCTTCTTTTTGAACCTCTTCTTTTTCTTCTCTTTCTTGGGCTTCTCCTTGCGCTTTGGTGGGTTGGGGTATTTCTCCTTGATCTCCTTGATTCTTGCCTCAATCTCCTTCTTGAGCTTCTCAGCTATGTATTCACCGGAGAAGTAATCCACTCTAGCAGCTATTGCCAATTTACCTGCTAAAGCCCTTGCAATTTTACCCCTCTGCCACCATGGGGACTTGTTAATAGCTGGATACTGGTAGATTACCCCGTGCTTTGGCGGCTTTGCACCGCTCCTTAAGTGTCTGAAGAGGGCTTTCTCTGCACCGAGAACTTGAATCGTTGAGGCAGGCATCATTGCGAGTTCTTTTAATCCTCCAGCGAGGCTTATCAGCCTTGCAGCTAATTTTGCCCCTACCAAGGCTTTTAAGTTTGGAGCAACGTCGTCCATTGCTTTGTCTATGTAATCTTCGATCTCACTTCTCAGCTTGTACAGATCGTCAATTTCTTTT